>DASXZF010000272.1:0-46366 GCA_036502065.1 Gaiellales bacterium | reverse complement strand
GTCGGCGGTCACTTCAACAACTACTGCGGCCAGGTGCCCGGGGTGAACACGTGCAAGACGCCGACGGCGCGCGATCACCTGCTCGCGCTCAACGAGACCAACGGCACCCTCGAGGCCTGGCACCCGAGCGCCAACGGCGTCCTCGGCGTGTTCGCGCTCGCGGGCGGCGACGGCACCCTGACGGCCGGCGGCGACTTCACGAAGATCGGCGGCGTCACCCAGCAGGGCTTCGGCGAGTTCCCCGAGATCTCGCTCCCGACCGTCACCGACAGCGCCGGCGGCCAGCCGACGAACGTCTCGCCGGTGACCGTCACCGCCTCGGGATCGACCGACTCGGCCCCTGGCTTCGCCGGGTACAAGTACGAGACGTCCACCGATGGCGGCACGACGTGGAGCGCGCTTCGCAACGGCCCGACCGCGACGGTTAAGACGGTTGGAACGACGATCGTGCGCTTCGAGGCCCTGGACGCCTACGGCAACACGGCCGGCTGGGTGCAGGACACCGTCACGATCACCCCGTAGATGGTTTGACGACGAGCCGGCCGCGGCTGATCTCGACCCGGCCGGCTCGGCGCATCTCGCGCACGACACGACTGACGGTCAGGCGTGATGTGCCGGCGAGGCTGGCGAGCTCCTCCTGGGTGAGCGGGATCGTCGCGGCGCCTGATCCATCCCGGTAGGTCTCGGCGAGGGCATCGATCAGCCCTGCCACCCGGCGTGGGGCCGGCGTGTAGAGCGCGTCGACGAGCCGCACGGTCAGGTCGGCGACGCGGTCGGCCAGGATCTGGACGAGCAGGGCGTCGACATGGGGGTGGTCGCGCCGCAGCCGGTCAAACGCACGCCGATCGAGCGAATGCGTCTCGGTGGGGGCGAGCGCCTGGACGGTGGCAGAGCGCATGCGCTCGCGGCGCACGAGCCCCATCTCGCCGACCGCCTCGCCGGGGCCGACCAGCGCGAGCGTGGCCACGTCACCGACGGGAGTGAGGACGCGCACCGCCAGGCAGCCGGAGCGCACCAGGTGCAGCGTCTCGGCCGGGTCGTCGCGGTGGACGACGATCTCGCCCTTGGCGAACCGGCGCCGGCGCGCGAGCGCCAGCAGGCGGCGGCGCTCGTCGTCGGGGAGCGGGGCAAGAATCGGCCATTCGGACATACGTCGGTCAGTAGCGTAACCTTATTTACACAGAGAAGTGCATCGAGGGTTACACATGGAGTGCATCCGTCGATGCAGACGCGCCGGCGAGCCGGCAATAGCGTCCAGGCCATGAGATTCGCACTCCACGATCGGAGCACCCCCATGGCACGTGTCCGTCGCACCCTCCAGAGCCTCGTCGCCGCCGGCGCGCTGCTCGCGCTGACCGCGCCCTTGGCCCAGGCCAAGCCGCTCCAGATGCCCTCGGGGCTGGCCTCCCCCGGAACGTCCGCCCACAGGGCCGCCACCGTCGCCAGCACGAGCACGGGCATCGGCTGGGTCGGCGTGGTCGTCGGCGTGGCGATGATCGTCGTCCTGATCGGCCTCGCATTCGCTGGTGGGCGGTTGGCCAACCGCCGCGCCGTCGAGGCCTGATTCGACGACGTCCGAGCCCCGCGCGCGGAGCGGTACCGCGCGCGGGGCTCTTGCGCGCCCTCAGCCGACGGGCTGGCCGATGGCGGCGAGCAGCTCGGGGTCGGCGCCGAGCGTCCAGCTGGTCGCGTCGTCGACCGACGCGAAGCCCACCGACTCGTAGAACGGCCGGCCGGCCGGAGTCGACCACAGGAACGCGCCCTCGGTGTCGTCGCTCCAGATCCGGTCGAGGGCGGTGGTGAGCGCCGCCCGCGCGGCCCCCTTCCGGCGGTGGCGCGCGGGAGTCATCATCTCCCACACGCCGATCCGCCGGCCCGCCGTCGTCCAGACGACGCTGATCGGCTCGTCGCCCTCGAAGGCGAGCCAGGCGGTGACCCGGCCGGTGCGATCGGGCAGCGGCGCGAGGGCGCGGCCGGCCGCGGCGGCGTCCATCGCATGCGCGTCGGCCACGATTGCGATCGCGCGCTCGCGATCGGCCTGCGAGCGCACCGGTTCGACCCGAAGCGCGCCGGCTGCGACGGGCAGGCGCCGGGGGCACCACATCAGCGGCTCGTGCTCGGGGCCGGGCGCGAAGCCGGCCGCGACGAGCGGCTCGGTCACGCCGGCCGCTGCGCCGGAGGCAACCGACAGAAGGGCGGGCACGCCGGCGGTCGAGACGAACGCGACCAGCGCCCGGGCGTCCGCCGCGTCTGCCCGCGAGGTGAGCGCGCACTCGTTCAGCTCGAAGTGCGCCTCACCCGTGAGCACGGCGAACCACCCCGGCCCGGACGCCCGTGCCGGCGCCCGGCCGCCGCTCATCACCAGCGCGGCGTGCTCGGCGAACGTGCCCCAGAGGGCCGCGGCGTCCATCGCGCGATGATACGGCGCGGCGATCGAGGGCGGGCTCGTGCGCAATTGGCAGTTCGAGCGGATGCCAATTGGATTCGGGCGGCCGGCTCGCCCCGGCGTCGGTCAATTGGCGGATCGGACGGATGTCAATTGCGAGCGCCGTCAGGCCTGGTATGACCCCGGCTCCCACGCGCGCGTCGCCACGCTCAGCAGGTTCCAGGCATTGATCGTGACGATCAGGCCGAGCAGCGCGCCGATCTCGGCCGGGCCGAAGTGCTCTGCGACCGCGTCGTAGTCGGCGGCCGGCACGTGCGTCTCGGAGCAGCGGGTGACCGACTCGGTGAACCGCAGAGCGGCCCGCTCGCGGTCGGTGAAGAACGGCGCCTCGCGCCACGCTGCGAGCGCGTAGATGCGCTGCTCGGTCTCGCCGATCGCGCGCGCGTCCTTGGTGTGCATGTCGATGCAGTAGGCGCACCCGTTCAGCTGCGAGGCGCGGATGCGCACGAGCTCGCGCAGCCGGTGATCGAAGTCGACCTTGTCGAGCGCCTTGGTGGCGACGCGGTCGAGGTGGCTCATGGCGCCGGAGTAGTCGGGGGCGTGCTGGTCGAAGTCGAGCCGCACGGGGATCTGAGTGGTGGTGCCGGTGTCTGTCATGTCTGTACCGTAGCCTCGGTGTGGCCCTCGACTATGGTCCGCATCCATGCCTGAATCGTGGGCCAATCTTGGGATCGACCTGCTGATCGAACCCGCCGGCCGGCACCGCCGCGCCGGCCTCGAGCGCGGCCTGCGCGACGCGATCCAGAGCGGCCGGCTGCGGCCGGGCACTCCGCTTCCGCCGTCGCGCACGCTCGCCCGCGACCTGGGCGTCGCCCGAAACACGGTCGCACAGGCCTATGCGCAGCTCGTCGCCGAGGGCTGGCTGGCGGCCCGGCGCGGATCGGGCACGCGTGTGGCCGATCGCGTGCTCGCGCCCGCCGCGACGGAGGAGGCGGCGGACGCCGCCGCCCGGATCCGGCACGACCTGCGACCGGGCCGGCCCGACGTCAGCATGTTTCCGCGGGCGGCGTGGATCGGCGCCGCCCGGCGCGCGCTCGCCAAGGCGCCCGATCAGGCGCTCGTCTACGGCGACCCGCGCGGCCCGCATGAGCTGCGCCGGGCGCTCGCGGACTACCTCGGCCGCGTCCGCGGCGTCCGCACGACGCCCGACCGGATCGTCGTGTGTTCGGGGTTCGTGCAGGCGCTCGGCCTCGTCTGCCGGGTGCAGCGCGGGCGCGGCGCGCGCAGGATCGGTGTCGAGGCGTTCGGCCTCCCGCACCATCGTGGGGTCGCCGCGGCCTGCGGCCTCGCCGTCACGCCACTGCCCGTCGACGCCGGCGGCGCCGTGCTCGCCGGCCTTGCAGATGCCGACGTGGCGCTGCTCACGCCGGCGCATCAGTTTCCGCTCGGAGTGCCGCTCGCACCGGAGCGGCGCCGGCTCGCGGTCGAGTGGGCGGCCGCCACCGACGGCCTGATCGTCGAGGACGACTACGACGGCGAGTTTCGCTACGACCGCCAGGCCGTCGGGGCGATGCAGGCGCTCGCGCCGGAGCGGGTCGTCTATGCGGGTACCGCCAGCAAGAGCCTCGCGCCCGGGCTGCGCCTGGGATGGCTCGCCGCCCCTGCGCATCTCGTCGCCGACCTGACCGAGGCCAAGCGACTGGCCGATGCCGGAACGGGCGTGCTCGACGCGCTCGCGCTTGCCGAGCTTCTGACGTCGGGGATCTACGACCGCCACGTGCGCCGCTGCCGGCTCGTCTACCAGCGCCGCCGGGAGCGGCTCGTGGCCATCTTGCGCCGCGAGGTGCCCGAGGCGCGCATCGGCGGGGTCGCGGCCGGCCTGCACGTGCTGGTCGAGCTGCCCGAGTGCGTCTCGGAGGCGGACGTGATCGAGCGGGCAGCGCGAAATGGGCTGGCCGTGGAGGGGCTCGACGCCTATCGGTTCGGCGCCGTGGCGGCTCACCGCCCGGCGCTCGTCGTCGGCTATGCGACGCCGCCCGAGCATGACTTCACGACCGCCGTCGCCCGGCTGTGTGCGGCCATCGGGGCGGCGGGGTAGGGTGCTCTCGTGACCGCCGTCGACGTGCTCGGCTTCTGGTTTCCGCTCTCCGGGGCATTCGCATTCGGCCTGCTCTGGCTGTGCCTGAAGGACACGTTGCGAGCGGCGCCGGGTGGACGCGGGGAGAGCGGCGACGACGGCGGCGGCGGCTCGGATCGCGTCGCGCCGCCGCCGCGACCGCCGTGGTCGTGGCATCGCCGCGGCGACGCCGGCCCCCATCGCGGCGGCGGCCCCGGCCAGCAGGCGGCCGGCCGGGTGCGGCGCCGCGGTCGGCCCGTGGCCCGGTAACGGCGTTCAGGGCGTCTGCCCCTCCAGCCGCTCACGTGCGAGGCCGCGCACGCGGCGGTCTATGTCGGCATGGCCCATCACCGCGGTCAGGAAGTCGTCGCGCGTCAGCGTGAAGAGGCCTGCGTCGCCCCGGGCGGTGACCGTCGCGGTGCGGGGGACGTCGTGGAGCAGCGCGATCTCGCCGAACCCGTCGCCGCGGCCGAGGTCGACATCGAGCCCGTGCGCGGTGACGTGCAGGGCGCCCGACCCGATCAGGTAGTACAGGTCGCCCGGATCGCCCTCGCGGACCACGACGCTCCCGGCCGCCACGGCGAGCGGCTGCATCTGGCGGGCGACCGCCTCGAGCTCCGGCGGCCGCAGCGGCTGGAAGATCGGCGACGCGCGCAGGAGCCCGATCTGCACGATGGGTACCGTCGCCCGCGCGTCGGCCCCCAGGATGGCCGGCAGGAGCAGGAGTGTGACGAGCGGCATGATCCCGCCCACCCCGACGATCGCCGCCTTCGTGCCGCCGAAGTGGATCAGCGCCGGGACGAGGATCGAGCCGAGCGCGAGTCCGAGCATGTCGATGCTCTCGAGCACACCGAAGATCCGGCCGAGCACTGCCGGTGAGCCCGTGCGCTGCAGGAGCGTGCGGCCGCTGACGTCGAAGAGGCTGCGGCCGACGCTCGTCACCGCGAGCAGCGCGAGCGCGACGACGATGTGCGGCCACACGGCGATCAGCGCGACGGCCGCCATCAGGATCGCCGCCTCGACGATCGCGGGAGCCAGCCGGCGCCGGCCGACGAGTCCCAGCGTGAGCACGACCGCCACCAGGCCGCCGACGCCGAACGCGGCGTTCAGGACGCCGACGCCCGCGTTGCCGAGCCCGAGCACATCGATCGAGAGCACCACGACCAGCACGTCGATCGCACCGAGCAAGAGTGACTGCGAGGTGAGCACCGCGACGAGCAGCGTCGTCCCGCGATCGCCGGCGAGCAGCCGGAATCCGTCGATGGCATCGGCGATGGGCGACCCGGACTCCGCCTGCTCGGGAGCCGGCAGAGACCGCGTGAGCGGGAGCGCCACCCAGGCCGAGACGAGCATGAGCGCCGCGAACACCGCCAGCACGGAGCCCGGCCCGCCCACCAGCAGCAGCAGGGCCGTCAGCAGCGGGCCGGCGACCACACCGGAGCTCTCGATCCAGCCCATTGCGGCGTTACCGGCCGTGAGCTCGTCCGGCGTGTGCACGGCCGGCGGCAGGAGCACGTTCATCGTGGGGCGGGTCAGGTTGAAGCTCGGGGCGACGACGATTGCAAGCGCGTAGACGAGCGGCGCGGGTGCATGGGCCAGAAGCGCCAGGGCGAGGAGCGCCATGCCGATGCCCTGGGCGAGGAACCCCGCGGCGAGCACCTTGCCCGGCTGGTAGCGGTCGACGGCGGTCGCGAGGAACGGCGTCAAAAGCGCGCACGGGATCAGCTGCGCGAAGGCGAGCAGACCGCTTGTGCTCGCCCCGCCGTGCGCGAACGCGTAGACGAGCAGAGCGATCCACTCGCCGTACTCGGCGGCGTTGAAGAGCGCGAACCCGACACCGCAGCGGCGCAGGTCAGGGTTGCGGGCGAGCTTTGCGAGAGGCGCAAGGCGGCTCGGCACCGCGCGATCCTACGTTACGCACCGTCCCGCCCGAACCGCCGCTGCTACACGTGGCAGCTGTTCGTCTTGCCCCAGGCGTCCAGCTTGGCGATCGCGGCCTTCGTCTTCGCGCTGTTGAAGATTCCCTCGACAGCGGCCAGATCGGGGGCGGCCTTCTCGATGTTGTAGTTGTGCTTGGCGAGGATCGATGTGAGCTGGGTGAAGTCGCCGTAGAGAACGACCAGGCTCGGCTTGATGTCTCCCGGGGCGACCGCGATCACCTGCTGGTAGTCCTTGGTGAGCGTGGTGTAGAAGGCCTTCATCCCGGCCGGGCCTGACCCGAGGCTCGTCAGCGCGGATGTCTGCTTGTTCTCCTGCTTCGACCACTTCTTGGCCAGCGAGCAGAAGCTCGAGTCAGACAGGCTGCCGCCACCGCCATTCAGGCTGGGTGTGCTCCCGCCACCGCCCGACGAGCTCGCCCCGCCACCGCCGCCGCCGCCGGTGTTGGTGGACCCGCTCGATGAGCTCGAACCGCACGCCGCCGCGAGCGCGACGACCGCGCAGACGAAGGCGATTGTGAGCATTGCGCGGCGGGGACCCTGCCTCAGCATGCCGACACTTTACGGGCTCGTGCGGACGGCGTCAACGAACTTCTTCAGACGGGGTCAGGCGGGCCGCCTCGAGCCGGTCGAGGAACGGCACCTGCGCCGCCTTGAGCCGCAGTCTGGCCTCTCCGAGGGCGAACCATTCGACCCGGTCGATCTCGGGGAAGCTCTGGATCCGGCCCGAGCGGGGCGGCCATTCCATGTCGAAGGTGTTGCTCACGGCTGCGGCCGGATCGAGGTCGCCCGCAGCGGCCCACGCCAGCACGACCTTCCCGGACTTCTGGGTGATCCGGCCGAGCTCGATCAGCGGCCCATCGGGCACGGCATGCCCCGTCTCCTCGGCGAACTCGCGCCGTGCGACGGCGACGAGCTCCTCGCCCGGCTCGGCCTCTCCCTTCGGGATCGTCCAGTGGCCGTGATCCTTCTTCACCCAGTGCGGCCCGCCCATGTGCGCGAGCAGCACCTCGAGGCCGTCGCCGCCCTCGCGCCAGAGCACGATGCCCGCGCTCGTGCGTCCCGTCTTGTCGGTCGTCACGATGCCTCCACGCCCGGATGGTCGCACGGTGTCGGCCGCACCGCGCCGTAACGGTCCCGGAACGCCGCCGATGGGAGAATGGGCCGGTGGATCGCGATGTGAGACGGGGACGTGGCGCGGCCTTCGCGTTGGCCGCGCTCGTCGTTGTCCTCTTCGCCGTCGCGATCCCGCTCGGCCAGGCCGCCCACCAGAACATCGCCACGAACGTCGCCTCCGGCACCCCGCTGATCGTGGCGTTCCTCGCCGTCGGACTCGTGGTGGCGGCCCGCCAGCCGCGCCACCCGATCGGCTGGATGCTGCTGCTGATCGCGTTCTTCTTCATCCTGAACGTCGACGCGTCCGCCTATTCCGTCACCGCCTACCGCGAGCACCGGGGCTGGCCGCTGGGATGGCTGGCGGTGATCCTCCAGCCGTCCTGGGCGCCGGCGATCGTGCTCTTCGGCCTCGTCGTCCTGCTCTTCCCCGACGGCGAGCTGCCGTCGCGGCGCTGGCGCTGGCCGGCCGCCGCGTACCTCCTGCTCGGACTCGTGTGGGCCGGCGGCGCGTTCGGGATCGCTGTGCGAGCCGTCGTGGAGCGCAGCGTAGGAATGACGACGGGTGGCGACCTGAACGTGATCAACCACCCCCGCGGCGACACGGCGTGGTGGGGCGCGGTTCAGAGCTCGTTCTTCCCGCTGCTCGGCCTGCTGCTGCTGGCGTGGTTGGCATACCAGGTGCCGCGCTATCGCAGGTCAGGCCCGGAGCGCCGCCAGCAGCTGAAGTGGCTGATCGGAGGCGGCGCCATCGCGACGATCGGCGGGGTCGTCACCGTTGCCGAGGTGAACGGGGTCGTCAGCGCCGTCGCCCTGACGTGCGTGATCGCGCTCCCGATCAGCCTCGGCATCGGGATCCTCAAGTTCCGGCTGTACGAGATCGACGTCATCATCCGAAAGACGATCGTCTATGCCGCACTGGTCGGGTCGTTGGCGCTGGTGTACCTGGGCGGCATCTTCCTGATCGGACACTCCCTGGAGGCGCTCACGGGCCAGTCCGGCCCGTTGGCGGTGACCATCTCGACGCTGGCCGTCGCCGGGGCGTTCCAGCCGCTGCGGCGCCGGATCCAGGCGACGGTCGCGACGACGTTCTACCGTCAAAACTACGACGCGGGCCAGACGCTCGACGCGTTCACGGGCCGGCTGCGCGAGCAGATCGACCTCGACTCGCTGCACGCCGACCTCGTCGCCGTCATCCAGTCCACGGTGCAGCCCCGCCACATCGAGGTGTGGCTGCGCCCGTCGAAGCAGACGCCGTCGTGACGCGCCTTGACCGCTCGCGCGCCACCGCGTAGCCTCGGCGACTCGCTCACAGATCGGTTGTCGGTATCCGTTTGGAAGTGGTGGTGTTCCGCACCGTTTCCCTGACACCTTGGCAGGTGACCAGATGGAGATCACTGAGTCCTGTAGCAAGCGGTTCCATGCGCGGCAGGTGCAGGGAACGCGCCCCTTGAGCGACGTGCGGCTGATCGTCATGCACGTCGCCGAGAACCCGAGCGCCGAGAGCGTGGCGGCCGACTTCTCGACGACGACGCGTCAGTCGAGCGCGCACCTCGTCGTCGACGACGACATGTGCTTCCGCTGCCTCGCAAACGACGAGATCCCGATGGCGGCGCCGGGAGCAAACACGGTCGGCTTCCACATCGAGCAGGCCGGGTTCGCGGCCTGGACGGCGGCCGACTGGGACGCGCACCTCGACACGATCAAGCGCGCGGCGTACAAGGCGGCATATCACTGCAAGCACTTCGGGATCCCGGTCACCTGGCTCGAGGCGGCCGAGCTGGAGGCCAACGCAAGCGGGATCTCCGACCACTTCCTCGTGAACCAGATGGCGAAGCGGCTGATGCTCGCGGGGGATCACAGCCACACGTGCCCGGGCACGACGTGGCCGCGAAAGACGTTCATGAAGTGGACGCGCCACTATCACGAGACGCTCTAGCCGCCTCCGGGCGGCGGGCGCCAACGGGCCCTCAATCCAGGCCGGGTATCCCTTGTTGCAGGCCGCTGGCACGGCGAGCCTCACCGAGCGCATGCCGACCCAGACGGACACCCCCATCGACCGCCGCGAGGGCGCAACGCGCCGGGCGGCGCTCGTCCGCAAGGGGCTCGTCAAGGTGCCCGAGATCACGGTCTACTTCTGGGTGATCAAGGTGCTCACGACCGGGATGGGCGAGGCCACGTCGGACTTTCTCGTGCACCGCCTGCCGCCACCCGTCGCCGTGCTCATCGGCGCCGCCGTCCTCGCGGTGGCGATGTGGTGGCAGCTGCGCGCGACCCGCTACCGCGCCGTCACGTACTGGTTCGCCGTCGTGATGGTGGCCGTGTTCGGCACGATGGCCGCCGACGCGCTGCACATCGGCCTGCACGTGCCCTACATCGTCTCGACGGCGCTCTTCGCCGTGACGCTGGTCGTGATCTTCGTCGCCTGGCAGCGCACCGAGGGCACCGTCTCGATCCACAGCATCTTCACTCCGCGCCGCGAGCTCTTCTACTGGTCGGCCGTGATGGCCACGTTCGCGCTCGGGACGGCGGCCGGCGACATGACCGCGCGCACGCTCAACCTGGGCTATCTCGACTCCGGCGTCATGTTCGCCGTCCTGATCACGGTGCCGCTCGTCGGCTGGCGCCGGCTGCGGCTCGACCCGATCGTCGCATTCTGGTTCGCCTACGTGGTCACCCGTCCGCTGGGAGCGTCGTTCGCCGACTGGATGGGCGTGCCGCATGCGCTCGGCGGGCTCGACTGGGGCCGCGGCGACGTCAGCATCGGCCTGACGATTCCGATCGTCGCGCTCGTCGGCTACCTGGCGTGGAGCCGGGTCGACGTACAGGCCGATGAGATGACCGCGGGATAAAGGAGTACCATCCCCCTTAGCCTCTGACTCCGCGCGAGCCCACGTTCCCCGCTTGTGTGTGGCCGGTCGTCGCACGACTTGCGCCTTCCCGGGGAACGGATCAGAGACGATCAGATGGGCGACGTGCAGAGCGACGCTGCGGAAACGCGGCTGAACCGGCTGCTGAACCTCATCCTGGAGACGGCGGTCGAGGTGCTCGGCTTCGACGCGGCAACCGTCACCGCCCGCTACCAGCGCGGAGGCATGTCGACGATCGCAGCGACCGATCAACGGCTCGTCGAGCTCGACGACGCCCAGTACGATGGACGGTCGGGGCCGTGTCTGAGCGTGCTCGACCAGAGCGAGCCGATCTACCTCGAGGATGCGTCGGTGGACGACCCACGCTGGCAGCACTTCAGCCGCACCGCCGCACAGATGGGAGTGCATTCGACGTTGTCGGTGCACGTTCCGACCGACGCCGCCGAGGTGGCCGCGTCGCTCAACTTCTACGCCCGGCGCCGTTACGAGCTCGGCGATCAGCAGGTGCGCGCCGCCGAGAGCTTCGCCGAGCAGCTCGCGGCGGCCGTCCAGAGCGTCGAGGCCTATCGCTCGACGGCCAGGCTGGCCGAGGACCTGGCCGAGGCCATGCGCAGCCGCGCCGTCATCGAGCAGGCGAAGGGCATCCTCATGGCCGACGAGCGCGTGGATGCCGACCGCGCGTTCGAGCGGCTCGTCGAGCTCTCCCAGCACTCCAATACGAAGCTGCGCGAGGTCGCGCAGCGCCTGGTCGCCGACCGCAGCACGCCGCCAGGCGCGTAGCTCGGCCCGCGATTGGCGATTGGCGGGGCGTCGTCGTAAGATCCGGGCGTCCGGTCGAGCAGTCGGCCTCACCACCAGGCGGTGCGGCATGTCCGCGCCGCGCGAGCGAGAGCAGGCTGCGACTGTGGAAGCACCCAGGGTCACGGCGCGCCGGATCAAGGGCGCCGGGTGGATCGTCGAGCTCACCGGCGAGCACGACATCTCGACCTGCGACGAGCTGCGGGCCGAGCTCGATCGGCTGGACGGGGTGGGAACCCGGGTCGTGGTCGACCTGTCGAGGGCGACCTATATCGACTCGAGCGTCATCGCCGAGCTCGTCCGAGCCGCGCGCCGGTCAGACGGGGACGCCGGCGGCGTGTTTGCCGTCGTTGCTCCGTGGGGCTGCCCGGCCGCGGTCGTGCTCGGCCTCGTCGACGCCGACCGGCGCCTGTTTCCAACGTTCGAATCGTGCGGCGCCGCGCTCGGCCTGGGAGACGAGCCACGCCGGGCCACGCAGGCTCAAGGACGCACAGCGAACGGAGTCGGTCCGCGTTTGGGATCGCGCGGGATCCACTACGTCCAGGTGCGCTACCCGCACGCCGAGGAGTGGATCGCGGTCGACGTCACCGAAGAGCGCCGCGAGGCGGCAAAGGCGGCGTCGCTCGTGTTCCGCGAGCTGACGAACTCCGACGGCCTGCCCCCGAATCAGGTCAGGGTCATCGATGCCGAACGGCTGATGGCCGAGGGGGGGCAGGACGCGATCAACCGGGCGGCGGCCGATCTCTGGAGCCGCGTCGGCCGGCGCACGCCCGGCCAAGCCTAGAGAAAGTCGGCGGAGGATTTGCCCCAGTCGTAGACGCGGCCCTGCCAGCGCTCGACGATGCGCCGGTAGCCGGCCGAAGACCGCAGGCGTCCGAGCGCGGCGTCGACCTCGTGCAGGAGGGTCTCTGTCGAGGGGTGCCGGCGCACGGCGGCGCAGTAGATCCACTTCGTGATCGGGTCGCCGACCGTCTCGATACGGCCGTGCCAGGGGCTCGCCGGGTCGGTCGCGCACCAGTGCACGATCGGCAGGTCGATGATGAACCCGTCATAGACGCCGTCGGCGACGGGGTCGTAGTAGTCGTCGTCGTAGACCTGGCGCAGGTCGCCGGGGACGATCCCGCAGTCGTCCAGGGCCTGGCGCGCGGCCGGGTCGGCGATGATGCCGACCGTGCGGCCGCTCAGGCTCTGGGCGCTCGCCACCGTCCGGTCTGCGGCCCGCCGCATCGGCACGAGGCCCATGTCGAGGTACGACCGCGTGTAGGCGATGCCGCGATAGTCGGGCGACGGGATCAGCGCACAGAAGAGCACGTCGAACTCGCGCCGCTTCAGCTTCTTCGGAAGATCGACCCAGGGCGCGTCGACCATCTCGACGCGCACGCCCAGGTCGCGACCGAGCGCCTCGAGCAGCTCCACCTCGAGGCCGACGATGTTCCCCGACGTTGGGTGGCGGAAGTTGAGGCCCCGGAAGCCATGCCAGACGCCCACGCGGAGCACGCCGCGCGCCCGCACGTCGTCGAGTAGAGCTCGCTCCGGCGGCGCCGCCGCCAGCAGATCGATCGATGCCATGTCGAGCGCCCGCAGGCGACCGGCGATGCCGGCGATGGCGGCGATGTCGTCCTGGGCGCGATCCGTTGCGGCCGTGGCCTGGCGGTTGGCGACGTCGACGTCGCGCGCCCGGGCGCGGATCGCCTCGACCTCGTCCAGGGCCTGGTCCCAGCTCGAGCCGGAGTCGGCGCGCAGACCGTCGAGGTTCTCGGCCAGCTGGGCGAGGTGGGCGGTGGTGTCGGTGACTGCCCGGCTCGCGCGCTCGGCATCGACGCACACGCGGGCGATCGTCGCGGCGACCGCCTCGGCCTGCTCCTTCGACGTCTCGGCGAGCTTGCGCACCTCTTCGGCGACGACGGCGAACCCGCGGCCGGCGTCGCCCGCGCGGGCCGCCTCGATGCGCGCGTTCAGGCTGAGCAGATTGGTCTGGTCGGCGATGGCCTTGATCTTCGAGACGAACGTCGTCAGCCCGGCGACCGCGTCCGCCAGCGCGTGGATGTCTCCGGCCGACCGCAGCACCTCGTCGCGCACGGTGCCGAGCTCGGCCGTCGTGCCGCCGATGGCACTCTCGGCGTCCGAGCGAATGGCGCCCATCGCGGTCGTCGCGTGCGAGACCGACACACCCAGGCGCTCGACGCCGCGGGCGATGTCGCCGGCAACGCCCTTGGCCTCGGTCGATGACGCCGCCGCGCCGTCACATGAGTCGAGGATCTCCTCGACGAGCGGGCTCAGGATCGCAGACATCCGCCCGGCCGCAGCGCGCGCGACGGTTTCCGGGGCGCTCTCGACCGGTGCGGGCGCGACGTCCGCGGCCGCGCCGGAGACGTCGACGTCCAGCACCCTGACGGCCGGTGTGGCGTTCGCATCGTCGGCGACGCGAGGAGGTTGTGCGAAGTTTTCGGGCATGGTGCGCTCGGCCCCCGGTGATCGGAGCACCCTCCCCGAAATTGAGGAGGGCCCGGCGGTCGTTCGGGTAGGGCGCCCGGCCCCCCGATCGGGGTATTGCCGCAGCGTGTGTGCGGTCGACTACGTGGCAGATGGCTCAGACGCCTCGCACCGTGGAGACGACGCCGGCGATCGCAGCGGTGGTCGCTGTGCTGACCGGGCTCGTCGCTGCGCTCGAATTCTCGATCCCGGCCACGCAGGCGTACGGCATCACGACGCTCTACCTGTGGCCGATCGCGATCGCCGCGCTGTGGTTCGGCGTGCGCGTCTCGGTCGGCGTGGTCGTCGCCGTGATGCTGCTGCAGGTCGCCTGGTATCTGGGGATGCCGCACGGCGTCTCGACAGGCGGCGGATTGGCCTCGGTGGCGATCCGGGGCGCGACCTACCTGTTCATCGCCTGCCTCGTGGGCGAGTTCGCCAACCGGCTGCGGCGGGCGGCGCTCACCGATCCGCTGACGAAGCTGCCGAACCGGCGCGCGTTCTTCGAGGAGGTGCGCCGCCGCGGCAACACGGCGCCGTTCCTGGGCGTCGTCTCGTGCGACGTCGACCGCCTGAAGCAGATCAACGACCGTGACGGCCACGAGGCCGGCGACCACGCGATCATCGAGACCGGGAGGGCGCTCACGCGGCTGCTCGGCCGGTCGGCGTTCGTGTGCCGGTTCGGCGGCGACGAGTTCCTCGCCCTGACGACGCCCGAGATCGCCGGTCGCATCGGCGCCGTGCCCGACCCGATCGCGGGGGCCCGCGTCGGCACGAGCGTCCATTCGACCGTCGGCGAAGCGTCGATCGACCATGCCATCGCCCTGGCCGATCACGCGCTCTACCGGGCGAAGCAGCGCGTTCGCGACGCCCACGCCGCCTGAGCGATCCTCCGAACGGCCGGCGCGGTAGGGTTGGCCGATGACGCCGAGCGTGCTTGTGCTGGGGGCGGGGTTCGGAGGCCTCGAGCTCTCGACCATGCTGTCCGACGCTCACGGCGCCGACGTCGCCGTCACCGTGATCGACCAGAGCGACACGTTCGTGTTCGGGTTCTCCAAGCTCGATGTGATGTTCGGCCGCACCACGGCCGACGCGGTCAGGCTGCCCTATCGCGACATCGCCAAGCCGGGCGTGCGCATCCTGCGCGAGACGGTCACCGGCATCGACCCCGAGGCGCGGCGCGTCACGACCGACGTGGGGGTGCACGAGGCCGATGCGCTCGTCATCGCCCTCGGCGCCGACTACGACATCGACGGCACGCCCGGCCTGGCCGAGGCGGGCAACGAGTTCTACTCGCTGGCCGGCGCAGAGCGGCTGGCGGCGATCCTCCCGGCATTCTCACGGGGGCATGCCGTGATCGGCGTGTGCGGCGCGCCGTTCAAGTGCCCGCCCGCCCCCAGCGAGTGCGCCCTGCTCCTCGACGACGCGCTGACCGCCCGCGGCGTCCGCGAAGCCTGCCAGATCTCGTTCGTGATCCCGCTCCCGTCGCCCGTGCCTCCCTCTCCCGAGACGTCCGCCGCGCTGACCCAGGCCTTCGCAGCCCGCGGCATCACCCTGATCGCCGGCCGCCGCGTGAGCGCGCTTGACCCGGCGCGCAGCGTGGCGGTGCTCGACGACGGCAGCGAGCTCGACTTCGACCTCTTCCTCGGAGTGCCGAGGCACCGTGCCCCCGACGTCGTGATCGCAAGCGGCATGACCGAGGACGGCTATATCCCGGTCGACCCGGCGACGCTCGAGACGCGCTTCCCCGGCGTGTACGCGGTCGGCGACGTCGCCACCGCCGGCGTGCCGAAGGCGGGCGTGTTCGCCGAGGGCGCCGCCCGCGTCGTGGCACAGGCGCTGATCGCGAGGCTCTTTGAGGGCGAGCAGCCGGGGCGGCATCTCGGACAGGGCACCTGCTACATCGAGTTCGGCCGGGGACGGGTCGGAAGCGTCGACATCGACTTCCTCTCGGGCCCCACGCGCACCGGCAGCTTCAATGCGCCGTCGGCGGCCCTGGTCGCCGAAAAGGAGCGCTTCGGGTCGAGCCGGCGGGCGCGCTGGTTCGGCCGCTGACCCATCGGGGTGCTCAGGCCGCCGGCGGCCGCCCCCTGCGGGGCAGAGGGCGGGCGTTCTTCGGCATTCGCCCCGCGTCCTCGAGGTCTCGGCGCAGCAAGAGCTCGATGTGGGCGTTCAGGCTGCGGAACTCGTCCGCGGCCCATCGTGCCAGGGCGTCGTGGACCGTGGGATCGATCCGCAGCAGGACCTGCTTGCGCTCACTCACGGCTCACGAATAGAGCGTGCCGGTGTTGACGACGGGCGAGGCCGGCTGGTCGCCGCAGAGCACGACCATCAGGTTGCTGACCATCGCAGCCTTACGCTCCTCGTCGAGGTCGACGATGCCGCGCTCGTTGAGCCGGTCGAGTGCCAGCTCCACCATGCCCACCGCGCCGTCGACGATCCGGGTGCGGGCGGCGACCACCGCGTTTGCCTGCTGCCTGCGCAGCATCGCCTGGGCGATCTCGGGCGCGTAGGCGAGGTGGCTGATCCGCACCTCGACGATGTCGAGGCCGGCGATGACGACGCGCTGGGCCACCTCGGCGGCCAGCTCGTCCGCGACCGTGTCGGTCGACCCGCGCAGCGACACGTCCGTGTTGGCCGGGTCGTCGTAGGGATGGGACGTCGCGACGTGGCGCAGGGCGGACTCGGCCTGGACGCGGACGAAGTTCAGGTAGTCGTCGACCGCGTAGAGCGCACGCGACGTGTCGGCGACCTGCCAGACGACGATGGCGGCGATCTCGACCGGGTTGCCGTCGGCATCGTTCACCTTCAGGTGGTTCGTCTCGAAGTTGCGCACCCGGATGCTGACGTTGCGGCGGTCGCTGAGCGGCAGGATCCACGAAAGGCCGGTGCCGCGGACGGTGCCCACGTAGCTGCCGAAGAACCGCACGACCATGGTCTGGCCGGGCTGCACGATGACGAGCGACGCCAGGATGACGATGGCCGCGATGCCCGGGACGATGGCCAGGGCCTTGTCGGAATGCTTGACGAGCCAATAGACCGCCCCGATGCAGAGCGCGGCCACGAGGACGCCGAGCCAGCCGTTGGCGGCCCACGCCTGCCGCTCGCGGATGTCGACGCGGGCTCCGGCGTGGCCGACCGGGATGGCCTCGGGCTCGCGATGTGGGTGGGTTGACTCGTTCATGGCCTCTCCTCGAGGGTTCGCTCAATAAAGTGATATCAAAAAGATAGCAATTTTATGGCCGAAGTGCAAGCGCCGGCATCGAGTGCGGGCGGGAAGACGGCTGCGTCGAACGCCGTCTGGTGTGACGCAAACCTGGAAGGGTTCCCGAGAGGACACACGGGCCCGGGGCCTTCCGCGACGGAGGAGGAGGGAACGATGAAGCGAGGACGCATGCGGGCACTGAGGAGTGTGGTGGGGCTCTGCGCGGTGCTCGCGCTGGGATCGTTCGCAACGACGGCGTCGGCCGATCCGTTCTCGGGGCCGCCGATCTGCTCGAGCGCGGGCCAGTCGCTCTCGGGCACGCACAGCAACCTCACGATCTGGGGCAACGCCTACGTGGCCGGCGGAAACACCCTCACCGTCCACGGCCGGCTGCGGCTCGCGCGGGGAGCGTGCCTGGACGCGTTCACCCTCGGCACGGTGAACGTGGGCGGCAACCTGGTGGTCGACCGAGGCGCGACGCTCGGGCTCGGGTGCACGCCGCAATCGATCGGGCCGGTGCCGCCGTGCGGCACGAGCACGACCGATGACACGGTCGGCGGGAGCATCGTCGCCCATCACCCGCTGACGATGTACCTGGACGGCGACCACATCGGCGGCAGCGTCGTCTCACATGGGGGTGGTCCGGGGCTCCACGGCACGTTCCTGAACTTCCCGGTCAAGGACAACACCATCGGCGGCAATCTCGTCGTGCGCGGGTGGCGCGGAGGGTGGTCAGGCGCGCTGCGCAACATCGTGGGTGGAGATCTGGTGTTCTCGGACAACAAGAGCGTGCAGGATCCGGACTCGAACGAGGTCGTCACCAACACCATCGGCGGCAACCTGATCTGCCGGGGCAACTCGCCCGCCGTGCAGGTCGGCGACTCGGGCGGGCTGCCCAACGTCGTCGGCGGCCACAGGATCGGCCAGTGCCGGGCGCCCGGCATCTAGCGGCACGCGCGGTCTGACGGATGAGCGGTGGGGAGGTGAGAGCTCCCCACCGCGCGTTCCGCGATCCGACCGCCGCGGGTGTGAGACTGCCATCGTGCTGCCCCTCCGCCAGGAACTCGGCCGGCTGACGGCATACGAGGACCACCATCGGCGGCTGCTCGCACGCCTTGCGCTGATCGTGATCGCGACGGCGATCATCGACCTCGTGGCGGCGATCGCGATGTTCCTGCTCGAGCGCGACTCGAGCGGGACGCAGATCAGGACGATCGGCCAGGCGCTGTTCTTCACGACCGTGCAGCTCCTGACCGTCTCGTCCCAGATCCGCAACCCGCTCACGCCGGCCGGCCGGATCGTCGACATCGTGCTCGAGCTCTGGGCCGTGGTGGTCGTCGCCGGATCGGCCGGCGCGATCGCCTCGTTCTTCCAGAGCGCCGACGCCGACTGAGCCGAGGCCCGATCGGGTATCCGGCGGGGATGAGTCCTCCGCTGCGGGACGCTCTGCGCACGGCGCACGCCCGGCTCGAGGATCGTCCGCTCGTCGTGGTGCTCGTCGCGGCGGCGATCACCTCGTCCGTGGTGCTGACGCTCGCGTGGCAGGCGGGGTGGCAGCACATGTGGGGGCTCGCGTCGGCGCGCCACTCCTGGGCGTGGCTCGGCGCCTGCCTGGCCGGTGAGCTTGCCGCATACGGCGGATACGTGCTCACCCTGCGCGGCCTGGCGCGCGTCGACGACGGGCCCGAGCTCGGCATCGCCACCTCGTTGCGAGCCGTCGTCGCCGGGTTCGGCGTCTTCGCCGCCACGCGCTCGTCGGGCGGCTTCGCCGTCGACTACTGGGCGTTCCGCCAGGCCGGAGCGGGGAAGCGCAAGGCGATCCAGCGGGTGCTCGGGCTCGGGTTCCTCGAATACGTCGTGCTGTCGGTGAGCGCGCTCGCGGCCTCCGTCCTGCTCTTCTTCGGATGGGATGGGCACGAGCGCCCGGCGATCACGCTGCCCGCGCTCATCGTCATCCCCGTGCTCGTGGTCGCGCTCTGGATGACGTCGCCAAAGCGCGCCGAGCGGCTGAGCCGGCGTCGCGAAGGCCGGATCCGCAGGTTGTTCGCCGACTCGGTGGGCGGGGCCGTGACCGTTCGTGCGCTGCTGCGCAAGCCGCGCCGGCACGGCACAGGGATCCTCGGCACGGCGATCTACTACGGCGGGGACATCCTGTGCCTGTGGGCGGCGCTGCGCCTCGTCGACGTGCAGGTCCCGGTTGCGGCGCTCGTGCTCGGCTACACGGCCGGCTACCTGCTCACCCGCCGCGCCCTCCCGGCCGGCGGCGCCGGTTTCGTCGAGGTCGCGCTCACGCTGGGGCTCGCAGGGATGGGCATCGGCTTCGCCCCCGCGCTGCTTGGCGTGGTCGTCTACCGGGTCTTCAACTTCTGGCTGCCGATCGTGCCGGCGCTCGCGCTGATGCCGGCCGTCCGTGACCTCCGCGAGCGCTTCCAGCACGCCGAGCAGGTCGTATGATCGGCGGTGGTGTGAGGCGATGACGACGCCGCTCGAGCTCACGAGGCAGCAGATCCTTGGCTTCCGGCGCCGGGCCGGCGCGCTCGACGAGCGGCTCCCGCCCGGCGAGGCCTCGCTGCGGCAGGCGGCGTGGGTGGGCCTGCAGGACAGCATGCCGCGCGCCGCGGTGCTCTCGATCCACGCGCGGGTCGAGGGAGCCGGGCCGTCGAGCTGGGAGGATCCGTCGCTCGTCCAGCTGTGGGGGCCGCGCTATCAGGTGTACGTCGTCGCAGCGGCCGACCTCGCGCTCTTCTCGCTCGGGCGGCTGCCCGAAGACGCCAAGGGGCGGGCACGGGCGCTCGACGTGGCGGCTCGGCTGCACACGCACCTGAGCGGCGCGCGACTGCCGTACGGCGAGGCGGGGCAGGGGCTCGGCGTCAACCACAACTCGCTCCGGTACGGCGCGACGACGGGGACGGTGCTGATCCGGTGGGAGGGCGCGCGGGCGCCGGCCGTCTGGACGGTGCCGGCGCCGGACGTCGATCCGGTGGAGGCCCGGCTCGAGCTCGCCCGCCGGTACCTGCACGTCCTCGGCCCGACGACGCCACGGGCCTTCGCCACCTGGGCGGGCGTGTCCCTCCGGTCGGCCGTGACCGCGTTCGAGTTGCTCGGTGAGTCGCTGACGGCGGTGCGCACACCGATCGGCGAGGCCTGGATCCTCGTGGATGACGAGCCGACGTTCCGCGCCGAGCCCGGCCCCGCGGCGGCGGCGCGGCTGCTGCCGAGCGGCGACGCCTATTACCTGCTCCAGAGCGACGAGCGCGCGCTGCTCGTGCCGGACGCGGATCGGCGCCGGACGCTCTGGACGCCGCGCGTGTGGCCAGGCGCCGTCATGGTGGACGGTGAGATCCGCGGCACGTGGCGGCGTGCCCACGACCTGATGACGGTCGAGACCTGGGACCGGTTCTCGCCCGCCGAGCGCCAGGCCGTCGAGGCCGAGGCCGCGGCCCTCCCGCTCCCCGCCATACAGGGGCGGATCAACGTTCGCTGGGACGCCTGACCCGCGGCGTGCGGGTCAGAAGGTGTGGCGCGTGTGGCCGAAGGTGCCCTTCGCGAACGCGAGCACCTTCGCCGGCGCGACCGAGAAGACGTGCGTCGGCTGCGTCGAGACGTCATCGTCGTCCTGGTAGTAGCACCCATCGCGCACCCGCCACTTCCAGCGGCCGTCCCACTTCGCCGACCAGGCAGCGGCCAGGCGGTTCAGCGTGTCGTCATCGGTGACCCGCGCGGCGTCGCCCTCGACCACGACGTCGAGCCCCTCGTCCCACCCGTTGCAGCCGGTCGTCAGGATGACGTGCCGGTTTCCCGTCATGTTGAGCGCCTTCTGCTCGCCGGGTCCCGTCGTGAAGTGAAGAGCACCGTCGACCCACACCGCGACCAGGGGTGTGACGTGAGGCCGGCCGTCGGCCCGGACGGTCGAGATCCAGAAGAGCTCGGCCGTCTCGAGCACGCTTCGGGTCTCATCCCAGCTCGTGGCAACCGCGTCCGGCGCGCTGAACCGTGTGTCGAGGGACGTCACTGGCGTCGTCATGGAGCACCTTTCGTCGATCGGGGAGTGTCCACGGTGTGGACCTCCGAGCGCCCCGCAACTCATCGCCGCCGGTGCCGGGCTACCCCCGCGAGCGCAGCGCCGAAGACGGGACGATCGCCGAGCGATCTGCCGCGGACGCAGCGCCGTCGAGGCCCGGGCCGGTGATGGTGGGCCGGTTCGCTCCGCCGCCCGCCGGGTAGGCGGTGTCGAACCACTGCGTGAAGAACCGGCTCAGACGCGCCTGCGAGGCGCTGGTCGGCACGGGCAGCCACCGGTGGAAGACGGCTTCGAGCTCCGGCTCGCTGATGCTCGACCCGCCGTAGACGCGCTGGACCTGGCGCAGCGCCCGGGTGAAGTTCCGGGGGCCGAGGATCTGGCGCAGGGCGATGTAGGCCGCGCCGGGCCGGCCGTAGGTGGCCGAGCCGGAGAAGAGCCCGTACGGCGTCGGGTTCGACGGCGCGGCCGTCCAGAACGTGCCTCCGAGCCGGTAGATCGAGTTGAACGTCTGCACCAGGCTGGCCTGGAAGGCCGCCCGGCCCGCGGGCGTCGACGGGCCGCCGGCGGCCTGCTCGGCCAGCCGCGCCTGATAGAGGAACTCGGCCATGGTCGCCATGCCCTCCTTGAAGAAGGTCATGCGGTAGCCGCCCTCGGAGACGTTGTCTCCCCACCACTGGTGCATGTTCTCGTGGTAGAGGGTGTCGGTGTCGATCTCGCCGCCCGAGAAGGCGATCATCGTCTCCATCTCCTCGTCGAAGCTCGTCGGGGGCGTGCCGATGATGATGCCGTCCGACGTGAACGGGTAGGGGCCGGTGAAGCGGCTCTCGAACTTGATGATGTTGCGCTGCATGCGCATGACCGCGAGGTTCGCGTTGCGCCGCGCGGGGCTGATCGCGGTGTCCTGCGCGCGATAGATCGTGATGCCGTTGCTCGTATGCCACGTGAGCCGGTAGTTGCCGACGCTGTCCTCGACCAGATAGCTCGCGATGGGCGCGCGCGAATGCCACCGCCAGGTGACCGATCCGGCCGGGAACTCGTGGCTCGGGCCGTGGTGGCGCACCGAGACGAGCACGCCGTTTGCGACCACCGTGCGGCCCGCGGTGACCGTGTCGGCGAAGTCGTAGGTCGGCTTCGCGGCCGGGTAGTCGTTCAGCGGCATCCAGTCCTCGCTGCCGACGGGCTCGGTGGTCACGAAGCCGCCGTCGCGGGCACGGAACCAGCCCTCGGTCGTGCCGTCGCCGTCGTTGTGCACGCCGGGCCTGCCCGTGTAGCGCACCGTGACGGTGAACGTGGAGCCCTCGCGGATCGGCTTGCGCGGCGTGATCACAAGCTTGTTGGCCGGGCACTGCGTGCCGTTCAGTGAGTTCTCGCCGGCGCTCGGCGACAGCAGCTCGGGCGAGCACGCCGGGGGAAGCGGGTTCTGGCTCGGGCCGCCGACCGGGTCGTTCTCGGACGCCTCGTGCGCGAGCGGGTCCGGATCGCTCTGCCCGTTGGGGTCGCCCGCGTAGGTCGGCTGGACGAAGCTCCATCGGGCGGGGCGCCCGTCCACGGTGACCGAGCCGACCTGCATGTCCGGCCCCGCGGTCGTGTTCGGCGAGTGGCGCTCGAAGTCGAGGCTGAAGCTCGAAAGGCACTTCGTCGTGCGGTCGGTCAGGGCGACGCGGTTGCCGCGCAGGAAGGTGTTGCTCGTCGCGTCGTAGACCAGGTGCACCAGCGTGTGCACGCTCGTGTAGCCGCCGTTTCCGGTCTCGGGATACACGTGCGAGCCCGGCGGTGCGAGCGTGTGCGCGCCCGGCGAGCAGTCTCGCCGGGAGCCCTGCGACGCGCCCGCCGAGGCGGCCTGGCCGAGCCACGCCGAGGCGAGCGCCGCGCACGCAACTCCCCCAAGAGCAACCATCACCCAGCGCCTCACCACAACGGCCCCCCTCGCTGATCGGCTTCCCGCTGGCGAGGCCATGATATCAACGCCGCCGAGCGCTCGATCGGGAGCCACGCCGTCGCCGCCGTCTTGTACGATCGCGCCTCGCACGACGGTCGGCCGTGTGCCGGCACCACCTCCAGGAGCGCACATGTCCGCACGCGTCGCCAGGTTCGAGAACACGCCCACCCGCGGCGGGCAGGTCTAGCGTGGCAGAGGGACGTGCCGGTCTGGGAGTGGGGTCGTCGGGGTTCGTCGCGGCCCACGGCCTGCACACCGACGCCCAGCAGCAGGCCGCGGGCGAGGTCGCGAAGCGGATCCGGGACGCGGGGCTGCGGACGGTCCGGCTGATCGTCGTCGACCAGCACGGCACCCCGCGCGCGAAGTACCTCTCCGGCGATGCGCTCGTGTCGGCGCTCGAGAACGGCTCGGACTTCTCGGGCGCGATCTACAGCATGGACACCGGAAACGGCGTGTTCCCGCCGGCATTCGCCCCCGGTGGCGGCTTCGGCATCGACGAGATGACGGGCTTCCCGGACGTCACGCTCGTGCCCGACCCGACGACCTTCCGCGTGCTGCCGTACGCAGACCGCACGGGCTGGATCCTGTCCGACGCCTACTTCGGCAACGGCAAGCCGATCCCGCTCGACGGCCGCGGGCTCCTGCGGCGTCAGCTCGCGCGCCTCGCCGAGCGCGGCCTCGAGCTCTATGCCGGCATCGAGGTCGAGCTGTACGTGACCAGGCTGGCGCATACGTCGGTCGCGTTCGACGAGACGGCGCAGCCCGGCGCGCCCGGGCCGCCACTCGAGGTCGAGCCGATCGAGCGGGGCTACCAGTTCCTCTCGGACAGCCGCATGGACGGCATCGCCGGCACGCTCGAGGCGATCCGCGACGGTCTCGCCGACGTCGGCCTGCCGCCGCGCTCGATCGAGAACGAGTGGGGGCCGGGCCAGATCGAGATCACGTTCAGCCCGATGGAGGGCCTGGCCGCGGCCGACGCCATGATCCTGTTCCGCAGCACGGTCAAGGCGGTCTGCGCGCGCCTGGGCCTGCACGCGACCTTCATGTGCTGGCCGGCGCTCGAGAACTTCTTCCCGAGCGGCTGGCACCTGCACCAGTCGCTGCTCGAGATCCAGAGCGGCCGCAACGTCTTCACCGACGATCGCGAGCTGCTGTCGCCGACGGGCCGCCGGTTCGTCGCCGGCCTGCTCGACCACGCCCGCGAGATGACCGTCTTCGCCGACCCGACGACGAATGCCTACGCGCGCTTCCGGCCCTACTCGTTCGCGCCCGACCGCATCTGCTGGGGCGCGGACAACCGCGGCGCGCTCATCCGCGTGCAGGGCGGCCCGGGCGACGCCGGCACGCATGTCGAGAACCGGCTCTCGGAGCCGGCCGCGAACCCGTACCTCTGGGTGGCCGCGAACATCGCCGCGGGCCTCGACGGCATCGACCACGGCGCCGAGCCGCCCGCGCCCGTCGAGGGCGACCCCTACACCGCCGAGGCGCCGCCCCTGCCGCAGTCGCTCGCCGAGGCCGTCGCCGATCTCGATGGAAGCGCCTTCTACCGGTCGGCGTTCGGCGATCCGCTCGTCGACCACCTCGTGATGATGAAGCGCGCCGAGCTGGCGCGCTACGACGCGGCGGCGGGCGACGGGTCGGACGTCGGCGCGCGCAGCGCCTGGGAGATGCGCGAGTACTTCGAGTTCTACTGATGTGCCGGCTGCTCGCCCACGTATCGCGCCGGCCGGTCACGATCGCCGAGGCCATCGGCGATGCCGACCTCGCTGCGTTCGGCGACCTCTCGCCCCGCCACCCCGACGGCTGGGGCATGGCGTGGTGGGAGTCGCTCGCTGCCGCCGACGACGACGTCGTCCCCGAGCGCCGGCGCGCGGTGGGGAGCGCGCGCGACGATCCGGACTTCACGGCGACGATGCGCGGCGTCGCCGGCTGCGCGAACGTCGTGCACCTGCGCGGTGCCACGCCAGGCCTCGAGATCGAGCTCGAGAACTGCCACCCGTTCGTGCGCCCGGGAGCAGCCTTCGCCCAGAACGGCGCGATCCACCCCCAGCACCTCCTGCCCGAGCTCCTGCCGGCGCACCTCGAGGCGCAGGTGGCCGGCTCGACCGACAGCGAGCGCCTGTTCCTGCACCTCCACGAGCTGCTCGCCGACGGCGGGCCGTTCGTCGCGGTCGTCCGCGACGCGCTCGCCGACCTGCTCGAGCGGTTCACCTCGCCCGTGCTGAACTCGATGTACCTGACGCCGCAGCACCTGCACGTCATCAACGCGCACAACCCCACCTCGCTGCCGTATCCGGGCGATCCGCACGACCTCTTCGCGCTGCGCTTCCGTGTCGAGGACGACCTCGTCGTCGTCGCGTCGACCGGCTTCGACCAGCCCGAGTCGCGCGGCTGGCACACGCTCGACAACATGACGATCCTGACGGTCGCGCTCGACACGCTCGAGCTGCGCATCGACGCGCTCGACGGCGTGCCCGTCCCCGCCTACGACTATTCGGAGAGCAGCGCATGAGCACGAATCGCCAGCGCGTCGTCCTCGTCACCGGCGCGGCCGGCGGGATCGGCGCCGCAACCGCCCGCACCCTGGCCGCCGAGGGCGCCGCGGTCGTCGTCCACGACGTGCGCCGCGAGGGCCGGCTGGCCGAGCTCGCCGCCGAGCTCGGCGACTCGGCCCACCCGCTTGCCGCCGACCTGCGCGACGCCGCGGCGGCCGACGCGCTCTGGCACGAGGCCGTCGCCTGGCGCGGCCACGTCGACGCCCTCATAAACAACGCGGGCATCTATGAGTCGGCCGATCCCGAGGGCGACCTCGCGACCTGGCAGGCGGCGTGGGAGCGCACGCTCGCAATCTGCCTCGTCGCGCCGGCGACGCTCTGCCGCGCGGCGATCGCGACCTTCCGCGACCAGCCCGGCGGCGGCATCATCGTGAACCTCGCGAGCCGTGCCGCCTGGCGCGGCGAGGATGCCGAGTACTGGCACTACGCGGCCGCGAAGGCCGGGGTCGTGGCGATGACGAAGACCATCGCCCGCCAGTACGGCCGCCAGGGCGTGACCGCCTTCGCCGTGGCGCCGGGCTTCGTCGACACGCCGTTCAACGCGCCGGCCGTCGCCGAGCATGGCATGGAGCTCTTCGTGAACGACACGGCGCTCGGCGAGGTCGCACAGCCGCAGGATGTCGCAAACGTGATCGCCTTCCTGGCCTCGGGCAAGGCGCGGCACGCGACCGGCGCGACGATCGACGTGAACTCGGCGAGCTACGTTCGCTGAGGCCAGAGCCGGCCTCGGGCGGACCACGACGATCAGCGCATGTGCCGGATCCTGGCCTATCTGGGCGAGCCTCTCCCCATCCGCAGCCGCCTGTTCGACACGGACAACGGGCTCGTGCGGCAGTCGTACAGCCCGCAGATGATGAACACGTTCCTCAACCTGGCCGGGTTCGGTATGAAGGCGTGGGATCCGGCGTCGCTGCGGCGCACCGCCTCGTCGGCCCATGCTCGCGATCCGCGATCCCTGCGACCGTCCGAGGCCGCGACGGGGTTCTGACGGGGCGATGTCGGCACGGGCAGACTCTGAGCCGCGCGCCGCAGGCCGGGGTCAGCCTGTGGGGATGGTCGTGGCGCAGGTCGTGTGCGTGTCGGCCACGGACGCGGCGCCGCCGGGCAGGGTCACCGGCGTCGCATTCGCGGGCGGCGTGATGTGGACGCGTGTGCCCCAGTCGCCGATGTGGGCGCTGAGCGCGAGCGAGATGCCGTCGATCTGGTACGGGAGCCCGAACGGCATCGGCTGATGCAGCTCCTGGCGCTCGACCGAGTTGAAGTCGATCTCGTCGATGGCATGCACGCCGCTCAGGAGATGCGTCGCGTGGTCGAACGTGAGCCGCCAGGACGGATCGTCGACCGACGTCGCCAGGTAGTCCAGGAGGCCGGCGTCGCTCGGCGGGATCTGGAGCCGGCCGATCACCGTATCGAGATCCCGCGTGAACGCGCCCATGTCGACGTCGCCCGTCAGGACGTCCTTCGAGCGGGCACGGCGGGCTCCGACGTCGATCAGCCAGTGCCGCTCACGCTCCTCGAGGAACCGCCTGATCGCCTTGTCCGGCGTGGACTGCGGCGTCGCACCCGTGCCCAGGGCGGTGAGCGAGAGGCTGTACCAGCCCCCGCCCGGCAGGCGGTAGTACAGGACGCGGCCGGTTGAGAGCACGGTGATCGAGTAGGTCTCGCCCGGCGCGCTCACGCGTATCGCCATGTCGAAGAGCGGGGTCGTGCCGCCTTCGAACGCGCCCGTCACGGCGACCGAGTACGGCCCGGGCGACATCCCCGCGGGCAGTGGCCGCGTGTGCAGGATCCTCGCGGTCATGGCCAGCCGCACCTTTGCCGAGTGAACGGCGCTCGTGGCGGTGGCGGACTCGGAGAGCAGCGTGTGCTCGTTGAACGGCGGCGGGTGCGCCGATCCGCCCCCGCACGACGCCAGGCTGACGGCCGCGATCAGGAAGACGGCGATGCGAGCGATGCGCATACGCCCAGTATGCGTGCGTTCCTCGGCGGCACCCAGTCCGGGGCGCCGCCGGGCGGTCATGCGGCGTCTCCCGGCAGGCGCGAGTACATGATCGCGTCCTGCGGCTCGCCCCGCAGGTGATACCAGTTGCGCAGGGTGCCCTCACGCGTGAATCCCGCCCGCTCGGCGACGCGCTGGGAGGCAACGTTCTCGACGCCCGTGAACAGCTGCAGGCGCTGGATCGGGAAGGTGCGCAGGGCGTGGGCGGCGGCGAGCGTGAGCGCCCGCGAGGCGATGCCCTGCCCGCGGGCGAGCGGATCGACCCAGTAGCCGGTCTGGGCGACGCCGGGCGAGAGGATGCGCAGGCCGACCGAGCCGCGGGGCGCGAGCGTTGAGGCGTCGGCGATCGCGAGCCGCATCATGTCGCGCTCGAGCAGGCCGTCGGCATCGTCGAGGAAGGTGACGGCGTCGTCGCGCGTGTAGGGGATGGGGATGGCGGGCAGCCAGCGGCGGATCTCGGAGTCGTTGCAGCAGCGCACGATGTCGGGGATGTCGGCGGGCGTCCACGGGCGCAGCGCGACGACACCGTCGGCCAGGGGGGGATACGGATAGGACAACGGCATCGTCCTAGCCTAGAAGCTCGCCGAGCTGGGTAACGTCCGGCCGCATGACGGGGCTGCCGCGAGCTATCGAGTTGCGGCGATCGAGGAGCTGCAGGACATCGCGTACCGTCAGGACACGCACATGCGGCCCGTGCGCCATCACCTCGGGATCACCGCGTTCGGACGCGCCCGCGTGCGAGGCGGGCGACTACCACGGCGTGATCGCCGGCGGGTACGCGACGCCGGGACGACCCGGCGTTTCGCGCGCTCGTCGGATAGCGGTCAGTCGCCGGGTGCCGCGGCGAGCCCGAACTCGTCGCCGGCGCTCGTGTACCACTCCGGCGCCGGCGTCTTGCACCACCGTTCGATCAGCGCCGAGAACGTTGCGACTCGAGCGGGATCGAGCGCAGCGGCGGCTGCGGCGCTGGTCGCGCCGTCGAAGTACGGCACGAGCGGCGCAAGCGCGGCGGTCATCGCGGCGGCGAGGAGCGGCCGGGCGTCGCTCCACGCCACGAGGTCGGCCGCGTACTCGACGTCGCCGGCACGTCGCCAGCCCGCCGCCTCCATCGCCTTCGACTGCTCGGCGCCGTTGGGCATGCTGGCTGCGAAGACGGTCTCGGCAGGAACGGCCGGCCGGGGCGCGGCGGCCAGGTCGCCGAGGGCGGAGCGTGCGAACGACCGGATCGCCTCCAGGCCCTCGTCGCGGCCGAAGGCCGGCTCGGCGACGTCGGCCGAAACGGTGTGCTGCACGACCAGATAGGGCGTCCCGGTCAGCGACTCGAGCTGCTGCTCGTGCGTGTCGTTGCCCACGATGCCGATCAGCGGCACCCGCGCCGCCCAGACCCGGCCGTGGCTCTCCGAGATCGGTTCGTCGCCCACCCGCAGGCGCAGGCCGGGCACATACGTGTGCGCGATGAACCCGCCGCCGCCGCCGCGGGAGTGGTAGCCGAGCTGGAACATCGCATCGACGCCCTTCGACGGCAGGTCGAAGACGTTCCAGGTCTCGAGCCGGGCCGCGGTCGGCAGGCACTGCGCCGACACGTTCATCGGGTTCCCGCCGCCGTGGTTGTCCAGGATGATGACCTCGGAGGCGCCGCCCTGGATCAGGCCTTCGGCCGCGGCGACGGTGTCTGCCTCGATCCGCGGCTTGCCCGTCTGCCAGTACTCGGGCCGGCACGCGAAGGTCTCGTACGGCCCGCGAAGCTGGGACACGCCTTCCATGTCGACGCTGAGGACAACTCGCACGGGTCATCTCCCTCGGAGGTGGTGGGGCGGCTCGAGGCGCACAGGAGGGGACCTCGACGCGCTCGAGCCGCCGCAAACGCTACGACGCGCACGGCTCCGTTTGGTTGGCGGACGAGTCTACGCGGCTCGCGGCTCGCCCGTGATGAGGGCGTCGAACTCCACGGAGGGAAGCGGCTTGCTGTAGAGGTAGCCCTGGCCCAGGGGGCAGTTGTTGGTGCGCAGGAAGGCGAGCTGGGCTTCGGTCTCGATGCCCTCGGCGAGGCAGGTGATGTCGAGCTTCTTGGCCATGGTGATCATGGTCTCGACGAGGATCGCGGCGTCGCGGTCGCCGGGCAGGTCGGCGGTGAACGAGCGGTCGATCTTGAGGACGTCGGGGCGGAGCCGCCGCAGCCGTCCGAGCGATGAGTATCCGGTGCCGAAGTCGTCGATGGCGAGCTTCAGGCCGTGTGAATGGATCGCGTCCAGCGTCGAGTCGAGCTCCGCGGCCTCGCCCATGGCGGCGTGCTCGGTGAGCTCGATCATGAGCCGGTCGGCGGTGAGCCCGAAGGAGTCGATGGTGGCGAGCATGCGGCGGATCGCGAGCGGGTTCCATGAGCTCGGCGGGAGATTGATCGAGACGTACAGGTCGAGGTCCCGGTCGCACCAGCGCCTGGCCTGGAGACATGCTCGTTCGATCACCCAGGCGGTCATGTCGCGGATGAGCCCGCTGCGCTCGGCCGCCGGCAGGAAGAGGCCCGGGGCGAGCAGGCCCCGCTCGGGGTGGTTCCATCGGATCAGTGCTTCGGCGCCGACGACGCACGACTGTGCGAGGTCGACGAGCGGCTGGTAGTGGAGGGTGAGCTCGTCGCGGTGCAGCGCGTCTCGGAGCTGTGAGGCGACGACGAGCTCCTCTCCCGAGTCCCGCTGCGGCCGGCGGTAGTAGCGGTGGTTGTCGCGCCCGGCCTCCTTGGCTGCGTAGAGGGCGACGTCGGCGTGCTTGAGCAGCGTCTCGGCGTTCTCGCCGTCGTTCGGGAACAGGCTGACACCGATGCTGGGCGTCACATAGACGCTCGTGTCGCCGACCTGGAACGCGCTCGCGAGCGTCTCGCGCACGGTCGTGGCGACGGCCTCGGCCGCCTCCTTGGCCGAGCGCGACGAGCCGGACTCGTGGACGAGGATGAGGAACTCGTCGCCGCCCTGGCGCGCGACGACGTCCTCGCGCCGGCACGACGCGCGCAGCCGCTCGGCGACGTGGGTCAGCAGGTGGTCGCCCGTGACATGTCCGAACCTGTCGTTCACGAGCTTGAAGTCATCGAGATCGACGAACAGGACCGCGATCCCCTTGCCGTCGCGCGCGGCGTCCGCGACGGCCGCCTCGAGCCGCTCGTGGAAGAACAACCGGTTGGGGAGTCCGGTCAGGCTGTCGTGATAGGCCAGATGTTCGAGGCGCTCCTTGGCGGCGGCGAGCTCATCCGCGGCGCGGCGGCGCTCGCTGACGTCGGCGACGATGCCGTCGACGTACACGACGCCCTGCTCGACGCGAGGTCGCGCGCGCTCCCACACCCACCGAACGACACCGTCATACCCGACGAGCCGGTACTCGACCTCCGACGGCTCGGCCTGCTGGCACGCCAGCGAGAACGCGTCGTAGCGCTCCTGGTCGTCAGGGTGCACGGCGGCCTCCCAGGCCTGCTCCTCGTCAAGCTCCGGAGGCAGCGGCCCGAGCAGGCTCTCGAGCCCCTCGCCGATGAACGCGGTGCACTCGTACGACCCGTCCGCGGCGTAGCGCAGCTCGTACAGGTGCAGCGACGTCGTGCCGGCGACGCGCCGCAGCACGTCGCTGGTCGCGATCGCGCCGGCCAGGGCCTGGTCGACGGCGGTGGGTTTTGGAGCCTCAGGGGTGTCCGGGCACATCCCCCTGCTAATCGACGAATCGCGGCGAATTGTGAATCAGCGCCTGCCAGACAGGCTCCTCGGTCAGTCGGCGCTGAGCGGTGGGCCGAGCAGGGTCATGTCGTACTTCTCGAAGAGCGCGGCAACCGTGGCCCGGTCGGGCGTGCCGTTGCGTGTGAGCGGTCCCAGCTCCTCGTAGAACTTGTGGCCGCCGCCCGGGGTGTAGACGACGACGATCTGGCCCGGTTCGTCGGTCAGATTGAGGAAGGTGTGGGGGACGCCTGACGGGAGATACGCGAAGCAGCCCTCGTCGAGGCGGAAGACGTCATCGCCGATCTGGACCTTGTACCGGCCGGAGAGGACGTGGATCGCCTCCTCCTGCGCGTGGTGCACGTGCAGGGGCGGGCCGCCGTTCGGAGCGACCTCGACGATGAAGTAGTCAAACGCGCCACCGGTGTCCTCGCCGGTGACCTTGAAGACGAGGTCGCGCCCGGGGCCTGACTGGAGGCGCAGGCCCTCGTCCGGTCGCAGCACACGATGTGTGGCGAGGGTCGTATGCGGCTGCATTGGCACTCCTTTGTTGCATCGAGGGGCACGGCCAGGTATTTTCTTCCGGTAGAAAATACTTTCTACCACGTGAAAGGAGCTCGGTCAAGGTTGGGCCAGACGCCGATCGAGCCGCGGGAGCCGGACGCCTTCAGCGAAGACGAGTTCCGCGTCTGGCGCGGCTTTCTGCGCACCCACCGCACCGTGGTCGACGAGCTCAACCGGCGGCTCGAGCGCGCCCACGGCCTGACGCTGCTCCACTACGGCGTGCTCATCACGCTCGTCACCGACCCGGCCAGGCAGCTGCGGATGACCGACCTCGCCGAACGCGTGCTCACCAGCCCCAGCGGCATGACCCGCGCGGTCGGCCGGCTCGCCGGCGAGCGCCTGGTCGAGCGCGATCAGGACGCCGAAGACCTGCGCAGCTTCATCGTGCGTCTGACGCCGCTCGGGCTGACGCGGCTGCGCGAGGCGCAGGTCACCCACCACGCCTGCGTCCGCGAGCTCCTCTTCGCCGGCCTCACAGCCGCCGATCTCGAGCGCCTCGGCGCGATCTATGACCGGGGTGGCGCAGGGTAGGCGCGAGCGCTACGGCGACGGGGCTGCGGAGAGGTCGCGCGAGATCGCAGCCGTGACCGCGGTGAGGATCGCGTCGAGCCGCTTCGATCCACTGCCGGCGAGCGCGTGGGCCGAGCCGATGCCGGCCACGATGATGGAGGTGTCGCGCGACGCCTGTGCCGTGGCGAGCCGATCCTGGGCCGCGGTGAGGCCGGCGCGAGTGTGGAGCTTGGCGATGCGAAGGCGGATCTGGCCGCCGGCGAAGGACTCCTCGGCCCGGCGCTTGGTGACCTGGTCGGCGACGTGCCACACCGTGATCAGGATCAGGATGAGCGCGACCATGAAGAACAGGCCGCGCCAGAGGGCCGAGCGGTGCTCGTCGCGGCTGGTGCTCGTCGCGGGGTGCTGCGGGCGCGGCGGGGGTGGGGCGGAGGGTGGCGTCGTGCTCACTCGGTAAACCTCATCGTGGGGAGTTCGCGCCCGTCGCGTCGATTCCTTGCTGAATCAGTTGAACGGCACGGTGACCGAGCCCGGCATCCGCCGGTAGACGGCGAAGAAGTCGCGGTCGTCGGGGACGAGGTAGCGGGTCGGCGGCTGCTGGTAGTTCGGCACCACCCGCACTGGATCGAGGCCGCCGTGGTGGGTGTAGGTGATGAGCGTCGGCCACTCCGGGTTGATGTCGAGCTGCATCGCCCGCACCGCCCCGGCCCGCTTGAGGATCATCGCGAGCGTCGAGACGGTCTGGTAGTCCGCCGCCGCATAGATCAGATTGCCGTGCCTGTCGATCCCCGCCCCGGTGCGCCAGACGCGGACAGCGTTTCCGAGCGTGAAGCCCCACTGCGAGCTGTCGTTCAGCGCGGGGTTCAGGCGCCCGTGGTCGACGATCAGCGGCAGGCTCTGGCGGGCGAAGGCGATCTGCGGCCCGGCGACGCGTCCGCCGCGCCAGGTGCGGACGTCGACGCGTCCGTCCCGGTAGGCGATCATCGTCGCCAGGCCGGCCTTCAGGGGCTCGTACATCCGTCCGCCGATCGACGACCCGTTGTTGCCGTCGGAATAGATGAAGCCGCCGTTGAACGTCGCGTACAGGCGCCAGCGCTCGGCGGAGGGGATCGACATCGGCCCGCGCACGGGGGCGTTCGGCGGCTCGTAGCGGCCCGGGTACCAGGCCAGTGACGTGCGCGTGTGGTCGAACCAGGCGACGTAGGCGACGATGCGGGGATAGGCGACCTCGCTCCGGAACGTCGTCACGAGCACGGGCGGGCGGCCGTGCACGACCGGCCCGGTCCCGCGCCACACGCCTTCGCCCGGCAGCGGCTCGGCGAAGACGGGTGGGATCGGCGGCGGCACGTATGACGAGAGCGTCGTGCCCGTCGTCTGCGGCGGAGGGGTGTCGACGCCGACCGTCGGCAGCGACCTCAGCTGCGGCCCGCCCGGGGAGGGCGCCTGCCAGCTGTAGTAGTAGTGCTCGGCCTCGTCGACGAGCCAGTTGCCGTGGTGCGCCCGCAGCCACTCGACGCTGCGGGGCCAGAGCGGCAGGCTCGACGGCTGCAGCATCGTGGTCGCGTACGAGTAGACGGCGGGGGAGAGCGCGACGACGAAGGCGAGGAGCATCCCACGACGGACACGGCGCCGGCGCCGGCTCCGACGGCGCCGAGCAAAAGAGGCCCGCTGTCCGGTTCCGCCGGACGCTCCCATCGCACGACGCTAACCGGGCCGCGTGAGAAGGTCGTTGGCGATCCACCCACGGGCGTTCCCGGCAAAGCTAGCCTGGAATGATGGATTCTCCTCTTTGCGCAGAGCCGTCGTCTCGGCGCCGCAGCCGAGCGACCATCGTCGAGCGGGCTCTTCGGGGAGCGGCCGAGCGCGACCGAGCCGCGTCATGACGCGGCTCGGGGCAATCGCTCAGACGAGCGAGCCCAGCGACACGTCCGGTCCGGGCTAGGCGTGGTCGGGCTACGACTGTTTCTGATCGTCGATGCGTTTGTGCTGCTGCTCGCAACGATGATCTCCGATCCGATCGTGGGCGACGTGGCACTGCTCCCGGCCGTCCTCGTGGGAGTGATCGCCGCCATCGCCTGTCTGAGCGCCGACCTGGTGAAGCCGCGCAGCCGGGTCGAGTGGGTGTGCTCCGCGCTTTCGATCATCGCACCGTTCACCTTCCTGGCGCTCCCCGGCACCGTTGGCCACGGCGCCGCGGTCGCCGTGATTGTCGCGCTACAGCTCGTCCCGCTCGTTCGAGGCAGGCGCTCGCCGCGCCGCGCACGGCCCGTACATCGGGTGGTGGCGGCGCTTGTGATCACCACATCGGTCTTGCTGATCGCCGTCGCAGCGTTGGTCTGGTACGGCGCGACGTACCTCCTGCGCCCGCCCACCTCGGCCTTCACGCGCGGCCCGTACCTGACACTCATCACCACCACCAAGGCAAACATCGCATGGCAGCTGAAGGCTGGACAGGGGCGTCCGACGATCGTCGTGGTCGCCCCGAACGGGACAGCCCGGACTTCCCGCTCGGGCCGCTTCGCCGGGCTCACCCCGGCCACGCGGTACGTGTGGACGGCGAACATCGCCGGGCATTCGGCCGCCGCCGGCTCCTTCAACACGGCGCCGACGAGCACCAGCACGCCGATCACACTGGTGTCGTTCGGCGACTACGGCTCGGGCAACTCCCACGAGTACGCCGTCGGCCGGCTGGCCGCGGCGCAGGATCCAGACCTCTTCCTCTCCGCAGGCGACAACGCGTACCTGCTCGCCGCGCCGCCGTTCCTCAACCGCGCGATATTCGATCCGCTTCGCAGCCTGCTGAGCGAGGCCGCCCCCGTGGTCGCGCTGGGCGAGCACGACCTCGCCTACAACGACGGATCAGCGGTGATCTCGGCGCTCCATCTCCCGGGCCACCACTACGCCGCGCAGTACGGCCCCGTGCAGGTCGTGGTGCTCGGCCTGCAGGCCGACGCCTCGGCGCTCGCCTATGCCAGAGCGACGCTGGGCCGTTGCGACGGCGCGTGCCCGGTGCGGTTCGTCCTCACCCACCGGCCGATCGACGCTGACAACCCGATCATGCCGCTGCTCCGGCAGCGCCACGTCGCGGCGATCCTGGCCGGTCACCTTCACCGCTACGAACGCCATGAGCGCGCGGGCATCCTTCAGTTCACGCTCGGCACCGGCGGCGAGGGGCCGGGGGCAGCCGGTTTCACGGAGCCGACACCCGACGCCATCGTCTCGTTCCTCGCCTACGGCTTCCTGCGGATCGACATCCACAACAGCACGATCCACTACCGATTCATCGACCAGCAAGGACGCACTCGCGACCAGGTCACGCGCCACATTCAGGGGTAAGCTGACCGTGCCCGGAGCTGCGAAGGAGGTCGAGCGTGCACTGGTACACCGATGTGATTCGCCGCTACACGGACTTTGACGGCCGCGCGGACCGACCTGAGTTCTGGTGGTTCGCGCTCATCAACGTGATCGTCAGCCTGGTGCTCTGGGTGATCGGCATCGCGCTGATCGGAGGGGTCAGCGGGGGGCAGATCCTGGCCGTTCTGTACGGACTGGTCACGCTGCTGCCGGTGCTCGGCGTTGAGATCCGCCGCCTGCACGACACGAACCGGTCGGGCTGGTGGATCCTGATCAGCCTGATCCCGATCATCGGCGGGATCACTCTGATCGTCTTCCTCGCCGGTGCAGGAACCCGGGGGCCGAACCGTTTCGGGCCGGAACCCCCGCCGCGCAGCCGCATGAGCTGAGCCGGTCGAGCGTGAGGCGTCTTCACCTGCTGCCGTCCGGGGCGATCGGGGTTGCCGCCTACCTCGTGCCGACGATGCAGCGCGCCAGGCCGGGGACCCGTACCCGGCCGTCTTTCTCATAGGTGCTGACCCTGGCGATGACGGCGTTCGCGATCCGCTCCCGGGCCGGTTCGTCGACGTGCGCAAGCGCGGCGACCGCGAGCGAGACGTGCTCGCTGATCATCTCCCAATACTGCGCGGGCGACTCCGTCACGAGCTCGACTGGGACGTTCCACTCGGCGACGTCGCGCAGTCCCGCAGCCTGGTACAGGGCGCTGACGTACCCCGGGGCAGCACACCGGAACATGTTCGGCCCGTCCGGGTCGGGTGGCGCGATCACCGCCTCCGCAGCGATTGCCTGCATTGCGATGGTCGTCCACGGGTTTTCCTCGGGCTTGATCCAGACCGACGAGCACAGGCGTCCACCGGGCTTGAGCACCCGCGCGAACTCGGCGGTCGCTCTGGCGACGTCGGGAAAGAACATGTATCCGAACCGCACCGAGACGCTGTCGAACGTCGCGTCGCCGAACGGGAGGTCGTCGGCGCTGCAGACGTTCGTCTCGAAATTCGTGATCCCTTGTGCGTGCGCTCGCCGCGTCGCGATAGCGAGCATCTCCGCCGCGAGGTCGGTCAGAACGACGTGTCCCCTCGGTGCGAGCCCGGCGACCGTGAGCCCCGGCTCGCCGGTGCCCGCGGCGATGTCGAGATGCTGCTGAGCATCGGCGATCTCGAGACGCTCGATCATCGCCGCGCCGACCGGGCCAAGCTGTTTCATGATGACCGAGTCCCACTTCCCCCAGCCTGCGGAAAGCCCGGCCCACGTCGCTCGCTGAGCGTCTCGGATCTCATCGCCGTTCGCCAAGTTCGGGATCCTATCCGTCTCCATTGCGGCGGGAATTGACGTATTCCTATATCGGAATATAATGAGGGCATGGCCCGCGCCGCCGCCGCCTCTGACGTCTTCAACGCGATCTCCGAGACCCACCGACGCGAGATCCTGGACGCGTTGATGCCGGGGGAGCGGCCCGTCGGCGAGCTCGTCGACGCCCTGCGGCTCACCCAGGCGCAGGTGTCCAAGCATCTGCGGGTGCTGAGCGACGCCGGCCTCGTCAAGTGTCGTGCCGACGGACGCCGCCGCCTCTATCGAGTCGACCACGAGCGTCTGCGGCCCCTGCACGACTGGATGGAGAAGTACGAGCGGCACTGGAACGCGCGGCTCGACCGGCTGGACGACTACCTCGGCGACCTCCAACGAAAGGACGCGGAATGACTCTCACACGACGACATGGCTCGGCCACGGTCGCGCTTCCGAGCGAACGTGAAGTCCTGGTCACCCGGAAGTTCGACGCACCCGCCGAGCTGCTCTTCGACGTGCTGACGAAGCCCGAGCACGTGCGCGTCTGGTTCACGGACGGGGATCAGGATCTCGAGGTCTGTGACATCGACCTCCGCGTGGGCGGGGACTACCGCTACGTGGGCGTCTTCGCCGACGGCACGAGGTGCGCCTTCCACGGCACGTTCATCGAGATCGAGCGCCCCACGCGGACGGTGGAGACCTGGGTGTTCGAGGGCAGGCCGGACGACGAGGCCGTCGAGACGGTGGAGCTCCACGAGCAGGGCGGCGTCACGACGATGAGGAACGTGCTCGCCTTCAAGGACCAGGCGACGCGCGACGCGACGCTCTGGGCCGCTGCGGACGGTGTGCATGCGGCAGACGGCATCCAGGGCAGCTACGACAACCTCGAGGACTACCTCGCGACGCTCACGTAGCGCGCGCCTCGTGACCGGTCTCGGTGTCAGCCGAGGTCGTCGGAGCGGCCGGCGGCCACCCGCGGCCATTGCACGATCGGCCGGCCGCCGGGCCGGCCGACGGAGCGGCCGTGTTCATCGGTGCGCATCTGCTCGCTGCTCGTGCCGAGGAAGAGCTTCGGCCAGCCGTCCGGTGAGTCCTCCCACGACTCCTGGCGTCCGTAGACGGTCTGGTCGAGCATCGCGTATGAGCTGCCCATCGTCTCGTTGCCGCGGCCGGTGGCCCAGTACGTCTCGAAGACCTGGTCGCCGTCGCGCAGGTAGCAGACGTTCATGCCGAAGTGGCGCCCGGCGATGAGCGCGTCGCGCGACGTTTTGGGCACCGAGTAGAACGGCATCTCCCAGCCCAGGAACTCGCGGTAGCGGTCGCTCTCCGGAAACGGCCCCTGGCAGAAGACCGCGAACGTCACGTCGCGCGAGTTCAGGAAGGAGAGCTCGCGCACCTGGGCGTTGTCCTTCGCGCAGCCTTCGCACTGGTGGGCGGCCGGGGCGCCGTCGTACCACATCATGTACGACGCGAAGAGCTGCGCACGCCCCTCGAAGACGTCGATCAACGGCACCTCACCGGCCCGTCCGACGAGCGGCGTGGCCGGGTCGACCGCAACCATCGCCAGCCGCCGCCGAGCGGCGGCGATCGCGTCGCCCTCACGGGTGTGCGCCTTCTCGCGGACGCGGAGCGCGTCGATCTGCTCCTGCCAGGTCTCGCGGTCGGCGATCGGGGGCGTTGCGGCCATTGTCCTCTCCTCCGTTGCGTGTCAGGTGGATCTCAGATACCGACCGCCGGCCGACGCGAAACTCATCGGCGCCGACCCGGCGGCGACGCCCCATACGCGACGGCGCGATGGTAGCGTTGCGGCGTGTTCGCGGACACGACCGCCGTCCCGATGACCGCCCGCGACGAGTCGCGCGCCCTGTTCGGGCAGACGATGGGATTCGTCGCGCTCACGACCGCGTTCTTCGCGCTCGGCGCCTACCTCGGCCGCGACATGGCCTACGAGCTCGGGTGGGTGTGGTTCATCGTTGCGATCGGCTGCCTGTTCGGCCTGAACGCCGCGGCCCAGCGGTCGGAGCAGCTCGCGATCGGCCTCCTGTTCACATTCGGGCTCGTGATCGGCCTCGCGACGGCACCCACCATCGCCTACTACGTGACCACGAACCCGCGGGCGGTCTGGGACTCGGGCGGCGCGACCGCGCTCTTCATCGCCGGGTTCGGAGCCGCCGGATACGCGACCCGGCGCGACCTGTCGAAGCTGGCACGGCTCCTGTTCTTCGCGCTGCTCGCCCTGATCATCTTCGGCATCGTCACGATCTTCGTCCGGATCCCGAACGGCCAGCTGATCTGGGCGGTGCTCGGCCTGATCATCTTCGCGGGCTTCACGATGATCGACTTCCAGCGCCTGCGCCGTTCCAAGGACATCAGCGTCGCGCCGGTGCTCGCGGCGTCGATCTTTCTCGACATCCTGAACGTGTTCCTGTTCTTCCTCACCATCTTCGGCCGGCGCGACTGAGCCCACCGCGGGCCGGCCGTCCCGCTAGGGGGTGAAGAGCTTCCAGTGCCCCTCGGAGATGACGTCGACCGTGCCGTCGATCACGCGTATGGCGGTCTGGTCGTCGATCGCGTACCCCGGCACCGGCAGCTTGGCGGCCCATATCTCGGCGTTGGCCATGCAGTTGTCCGGCAGGTCGGGGTGATCGACGTGCGGGAAGATCGAGAACCCGACCATTCCGAGCGCTCTGTCGCCGCCGCCGGGCGGCTGCCAGATGATGGGCTCCTCCCCGACGTTCGGGGCCATCGCCATGCTCCCGCCGCTGATCCCCACCCAGACCGTTTCGAGCGACGGCAGGAGGTCCGCAAGTCCTGACTCGCGCATCCAGTGGCTCAGATAGAGGGCATCGCCGCCTCCGACCAGCAGGGCGTCGGTCTCCCTGACCATGGGCACCCACTGCTCCGCATCGATGCTGGGCAGCGCGGTGAGCTCGAGCACGCCGAGCGACTTCCAGCCCAGCTCGCAAAGCGGGGTGGAGGCTCGGCCGGTGATGAAACGCCACGCCGCCGCAGGGCCGCCCATGGGGTGTCCGTACGACGCGGTGGGAATGCAGAGGGCGCTGCACTCGGCGATCGGCTTGCCCAGCATCTCGACCAGCGCGTCGTGGATGCTCGTGTTCTTGATGCCGGCGGACGTGAGAAGAAGCTTCATGCTGCCTTTCGGTCGTCGTTCGTCTGCCGGCTATGACCGTAGCGAGGCGCGGATCTCATCGGTCGACCGTGCCTTGGGGGGACGGCTGCCCATCGGCCCGGTCAGGACCGACGGTGCGGCACGGTCAGACTCATGACCCGCACCCGCCGGCTGCCGTCGGGGCGATCGGCGAGGGCTCGGCCCCGGTAGGGTTCGAGGGCGGCGGCGAGAGCGGTGGTCACCCTTCCGGTCTCCTCGGCGGTCAGCCAGAGGTCGGCGTTGGCGAGGGCCGTGGCGTCCTGCCACTCCTTGGGTTCCTCGTGCACGGTCGCCATGAACTCCCTCGCCACCGCCCGGCTGCGGTCGAGGAACGCAAGGCCCACGGCAGCTGCCGCGGCTGCCCCGGCAGGGGTGGACGGGTCGAGGTCGACCCGCGCTCCGGCGGTCGCCCGCCATGGCCTTTCCCGTCCGTCCTTCCGGGCGGGGGCGGGCTCGGCGAGGTTGTATCGCTCCAGCAATTTCAGGTGATACGCGGTTGCGCTCGGGCTCAACCCGGTAAGCGTCGCGCACTCGGTCGCCGTCAGTTCGTCCCCCGACGCGAGGGCGTCGATGATTGCCATCCGGGCGGGATGGGCGAGCGCCCGGATGTCCCGCGGATCCTGCAGACGCAACGTGTCCTCGTCACGGGGCGGGACTTGGCGGGCAGGCATCGAGTCGGAGCATAGTCCTTGACAGCGAGATGTTCAGGAAATACTGTTCAATATATGCTGAACATTTATCGAGGGCACCGCGACCTCGTGATCGCCCTCGTGGGGCGCATGGTGTCGACGTTCGGCGACGGGGTGGCACTCGTCGCCCTGACCCTGCGCCTGCAGGCGGACGGCGCCCATCCCTTCGAGGTGGGTTTGCTGCTGACCGCCGGAGTCGCCCCGCTGCTGTTGCTCGCGCGCCCGGTCGGCCGCCTGGTGGACGCCCACGACTCCCGGCGGCTTCTTGTCGTGGGTGGTCTGGCGGAGGTGGCGGCCGCGATCCCGCTGATCGTTCTCCACTCGGTCGTACCGATCGTGCTCCTCGTCGCCGTGCTCGGCGGGGCCGCGTCGGTGACCGGGGCCACCTGGTCGGTCCTTGTCCCCCGAATCGTCGGCGATGACCACCTGGCCGAGGCGGTCTCGGCTCAGCAATCCCTGAACGCCCTCGCCCTCGTCGGCGCCCCGGCCGCCGGCGGTCTGCTGGCCGGAGCGTTCGGATCGGGTGTGCCGGTGGCCATCGACGCCGCCACGTTCGTGGTGGTGACCATCGCCGCCGTCCTCGTCCGCACCCGGCGGGTGCCCGAGCGGGTTCCGAACGACGAGGGGTCGAGCGCCGCCCGGGGCGGATTCGCCATCCTCCGGGCCGATCGGGTGCTTGCTCCGCTCATCGCCGGGGTGGCTCTCGTCGTCCTCCTGGTCGGCATGGTCGACGTCGTGCTCGTGTACCTGGTCCGCGAAACACTCCACGCCGGAGGCGTCTGGTACGGCGTGGTCGAGGCGTCGTGGATGGCGGGGATGGTGGCAGGATCGCTCGGGGCCGGCCGCGTCGGGACCGAACGTGGGCAGGTGCGCGCCACGCTCGCCGGGGCAGCCCTCGCCTGTGCCGGGCTGGCCGGTTTCGCCGTCGCGCCGGTCGTCGGGATCCTTGTTCCCCTCGCGGTGCTCGGCGGTGTGGGGAACGGCTACGCCGGAACCTGCCTGTCCACCTTGCTCATGGCGCGCACTCCCGACAGCGCGCGCGGTCGGGTGGCCGCCAGTGCCAGTGCGGTCTTCGGGGCCGCCCAGGGCGCCTCGCTCCTGCTCGGTGGTGTCGTCGCGGTCGTGCTGTCGCCGAGGGCGATCTACGCAATTGCCGGCGTGCTCGGCCTGGCCGCCGCCGGAATCGTCGCCCTCACCTCCGCTGGTAGGCTGGCCCGGCGATGGCCGGCTTCGTGCCAGACGAGTTCGACCCGCCCCTCGGCCTGACCACGCCGCAGTTCCGGCTGGAGCCGCTCGGCCCGCAGCACAACGAGGCCGACTATGCGGCCTGGACGTCGTCGATGCAGCACATCCACGCAACGCCCGGCTTCACCACCAGCCGGTGGCCGCGCGAGATGACGATCGACCAGAACCGCGACGACCTGCTTCGCCACCAGCGCGACTTCCAGGCCCGCACCGGCTTCACCTACACCGTGCTCGGCGGCGGCGGCGACGACGTGATCGGCTGCGTCTACATCTACCCGCTCGCACCCGACCCCGAGCCCGGCGCCGCCCACGTCGATTCGTGGGTGCGCGCCGACCACGCGGAGCTCGACGTGCCGCTCCACCGCGCGGTCAGCGACTGGCTGGCCGCCGACTGGCCGTTCCGGCGGGTCGACTACGCGGCGCGTTAGGGGTTGAACAGGTTCCAGTTCCCCTCGGAGACGACCTCGACTGTGCCGTCGACCACCTTTATGGCGGTCTGATCGTCGATCGCGTAGGCCGGCACCGAGAGGCGGGCGGCCCAGCGTTCGATGTTGGCCAGAGACGTGTCGGGCATGTCCTCGTGCCCGAGGTGCGGAAACAGCGAGAAATCGACCAGTCCCAGCGCGCGATCGCTGCCGGTGAGGGGGTCACTGTCGTCGTAGGTCTCTCCCCCGAAGTCGGGAGTCGCCACCATGCTTCCGCCGCTCACGCCGACATAGACCGTCTCGCGGAGCGATGGCAGGAGGTCGGCCAGCCCGGACTCGCGCATCCAGTAGCACAGGTACAGGGGACTGCCGCCCCAGACGAGCAGCGCGTCGGTCTCCTTCACCGCGGCGATCCAGTGCTCTGCCTTGATGCTGGGCAGAGCGGTCAGCTCGAGCACCCCCAACGACTTCCAGCCCAGTTCGCACATGGGGCTCGGGGCTGATCCGGTGATGCACCGATAGACGTGGCCGGGACCGCCGGGGAACGGCTGCACCCCGGTGGGAATGAACAGGGCGCTCGACTCGGCGATCGGTTTGCCCAGGAGGTCGACCAGCGCCTTGTCGATGCTCGCATTCCTGATGCCGCCGGACGTGAGCAGCAACCTCATCTCGACTCCTCCTTCGAACGGCCGATCGCCTGCGCCACTTCGCTCAGGTCGTTGTTCAGCTGGTGGTCTCGCCCGGGCAGCCGGTGCACCTGCGCCTGCGGGATCGCGCGGGCATAGAGGTCGGCATGCGACGGCGGGGCGGTCTCGTCATCGAGTCCATGGAAGATGTGCACCGGCACGTCTTGCGGCAACCGCGCGCCGAGGTCGCCGGGAAGCCGGAAGTCGCCACCGGGCCAGCCACCCTCACCGACGAACGGGGCGGCGATCAGCACGATCCCGGCAAGCTTCCGCTCGGGCGGCTGTTCGGCGATCGCATGGATCATGATCGTCCCGCCCACCGAATGGCCCGCCACGAGCGCGCCCTCGTTCAAGGCCGCCATCTCGCGCCGGATCGCTGCGCTCCACCGTGCGCAGCTCGGGTCATCCTCGCGGGGCATACGCGGGTAGCGGACGTCGTGGCCGTCGCCGAGCCCGCGCCTGAGGTCGTCGAACAGCTTGTCGTCCCATTCGTCATGCACGCCTTCGCCGCCACCCTGGATGAACAGGATCTGCCGGGTCGCCGTCATCTTGGAATCCTCCTCCACGGTCACATGATGACTGGTCGATACCCCCCGGCTGGGAGAAGCACATGAGCAGAACGAGCATCGGGATCCCGCGCGGTGCCATAGGATCGGCGCCGTGCCGTTCACGCACAGGAACATCCGGGACGACGTCGAGGACTTCGGCTCGAAGTTCGACGGCTCGCCCGACCTGGAGTTCCGCGCGGCGACGCAGGCGCTCGAGCTCGAGCACTCCGGCCTCACCTACCAGCGCGTCCCTCCCGGCTATCGCTTTCCGTACGGCCACACGCACAGGACGCAAGAGGAGGTGTACGTGGTCGTGCGCGGGAGCGGGCGGATGAAGGTCGACGACGACATCGTCCAGCTCAAGGAGTGGGACGCGGTGCGCGTCCCACCCGGTGCGTGGCGAGGCTACGAGGCCGGGCCGGAGGGGCTCGAGATGCTCGTGATCGGCGCGCCCAGCCTCGGCGATGCTCCGCGCGACGACGTCGATGGCCTGCGCGACTGGTGGACTGACGAGTAGCCGTCAAACGGGGCTGCGGGCTACCGCTGCGTGGGGTCGGGCCCGTGGTTGTAGGTGACGGCAGGGTAGAGGGCGTCGGCTGCGGGGAGTTGCCCGGTGAGCGGCTGGCCCGGCGCTTTGACCGGGTAGTAGCGCGCTCGGTCGCCGTCGAGCAGGACGCTCCAGCGGTGTGTGATCCACAGCCGGTCGTCGTTTCGGATCTCCCACTGGAACCGGTCGAGAGGCCGGATGGCGGGCCCTGCCGTGCGTGCGCCGCGCTCGTCGAAGACGCTTCCGTGACACGGACAGGCGAAGCCGCCGGAGGTGGCCTGTGCGGGACAGCCGACGTGGGTGCAGCGGTTCGAGAAGACGACGAACATCGCGTGCGGTGCGAGCCAGTCGCGGTCGGCGCCGCCGGTGAAGTGGACGTAGGCCAGGCCGCTTGACACGGCCGGCTGGGTCGGATCCTCGACGTATGGGGCCGCGGTCGGCGCGAACCCTGTCTCGGATGTGAAGGCACCGACGGCGCCCAGCGCAACCGGGGTGAATGTCGCCTCCTGGGTTGCGGGTGCGAGCATGTAGGCGGCGACCGGGGTGGCGATGACGCCGCCGATGGTGGCCCCCAGCCCGACGGTGGCGACGCCGAGCAGGCCGCGCCGGGTGGTCGTGTTCCTGTGTTCCTGGTTGGTCATGATGCTGTCCTCTGTGGGTGGATGGTGCGGAGAGTGGCCGGAGCCGGCCGGGCGACGCTGGTGTGAACTGCCGGGCCGGGGCCGTCGTAGGTGGGGCCGAACTCGGCCAGGGTCCAGGCGGCGGTTGCGCCGAGCTTCGCGGCCACCCGCTGCAACGGGACGGGGACGACGGGGAGCTGGATGTCGTCGCGGTGGTGGTCGGCGATGGCGGCCAGGCGAAGCGGGTGCGGCACGCCTCGGCGGTTGGTCTTGCCGTCCCGGGCAAGCGCGAACATCGTCTCCAGCAGGCGCTCGAAGCCAAGGGCGGGTCGGATCTCACACAGAAACCGGGCCTGCCCTTCGCCGGCGTTCCAGAACGTGTGGGCCGTGCCGGCCTCCACGACCACGGTCTCGCCCGACGTTGCGACGCGTCGAGCGCGACCGACGCGGAATCCCACGGCGCCGGCGTTGACACGGAACGTCTCGATCTGGTTCGGATGGACGTGCACGCCGGCGACCGAGCCCCAGGGCTCGAGCGTGACCTCGGCGATCACGACCTCGCCGTCGGAATCCGCCGCTGTTTGCCGGAAGGTCACCGTCTCGCCGGTGACGGGGTTTGCGATCGAGTCTCCTGTTCGAATCATCCGCGCTTCCTCCTGTCGATCGCCCAAATCGCTCGTGGAGCTCTTACGGGCGTTTCGGGCTGATAGCGGCGTGGGCGGCGAACCGGTTTTCGGGAGGTGGCAGGGCCGGGAAAACCGATCCGGGGTGTGGTCGGCTAGGAGGGGTAGAGTGGCTCTCGCCTTTCACCACACCTCGCCGGCCCGGCTGCCCGCCGAGCGGCCTCGATCTTTGTGGGACTACACCCGACTCTCGGACGCGGATCTCCTGGCGCTTGTCGCCGATGAGCGCGACCAGGTCGCGTTTGAGGAGTTCTTCAGCCGCTACGCACGATCCGTCTACTCGTTGATGGTCAGGCAGCTTGGCGACGCGGGGTGGGCCGACGATGTCGTCCAGGAAGCCTTCATCTCGGTATGGCGGTTCGCGCGCACCTACCGCCCCGAGCGCGGCGCGGTGACCGGCTGGCTCTACACGATCGCGCGAAACGCCGGATACGCCGCCGCCCGCCGCCGCCAGGCCCAGTGGCTCGTCGATGCACCCGAGCGCCCCGACCCGTCGCCCACGCCCGAGGATCAGACGGCGACGAAGCTGGAGGCCTTTCACCTCCACGTGTGCATCGAGCGCCTGCCGCAGAATGAACGCGAGATCGTCGAGCTCGCCTACCTCAAGGGGATGTCGCAGAGCGAGATCGCGACCGAGCTGCAGATGCCCCTGGGGACGGTGAAGACGCGAAACCGCGCCGCGTTGCTGCATCTCGCCGAGATCATGGAACGGGAGGAGGAGGCATGAACGATCCCGACCTGGAAGCGCTCGAGCGCAGGCTGCGCACGCTCCCGCCGCTCCTCGACGTCCCGCCCAGCCTCGTCGCCCCATCCGTCCAGGCCGCGGTCGTGGATCCCGAATCGCCCCACCGCACCGGGCGAGCGCCACGCCGCTCACGCAGATGGTCACGCCGCTGGTCGGTCGCGGGCGTCGTCGGCACCGCTGCCGCTGCAGCGGTTGCC
>DASXZF010000271.1:0-6095 GCA_036502065.1 Gaiellales bacterium | reverse complement strand
CACGGCGTCGACGTACACGCTGCCGGTGAACCAGTCGCCCGGCCCCGGCATCGTCGGGATGCTGTTCTTCGTCACCTGCATGGGCGCCCTCCTCGATGGTTGACTCCATACTCGCACGCGCCGCAACACGCCCCCCGCTTGACCTGTCGCATCGGTACGTCTATACTTACCGTTCGTGACGACTTACCAAGAGCGAGCGCTCGAGGCGCTCGGCGATCCCAGCCGGCGCGAGATCTTCGAGCGCCTCACCCGGAACCCGGTACCGGTCGGTCAGCTCGCACGCGAGCTGCCGATCAGCCGCCCCGCCGTCTCGCAGCACCTCAAGGTGCTCAAGGATGCGGGGCTCGTGTTCGACCGCCGGACGGGAACGCGCCGCGTCTACCACGTCGATCCCAACGCCGTCGCGGCGCTGCGCGAGTACTTCGACTCGTTCTGGGGCCACGCGCTCGAGAGCTTTCGCGCGGCCGCCGAAGACCAACCCCGAAAGGACGCGTAATGACCGCCACGCAAGACACCGCCGTTCGCCACACGATCGCCGTCGACGCGCCGCAGGAGCGGGCATTCGCAGTCTTCACCGAGGGCATCGACACGTGGTGGCCGCGCTCCCACAAGATCGGCCCGGAGGCCCTCGACAAGGCCGTGCTCGAGGGGCGTGAGGGCGGCCGCTGGTACGAGCGCGACGTCGACGGCAGCGAGTGCGACTGGGGCAAGGTGCTCGTCTGGGAACCGCCCTCACGGCTCGTGCTGGCCTGGCAGATCACCGGCGAATGGGCCTACGACGCCGCATTCGTCACCGAGCTCGAGGTGACCTTCGTCGCCGACGGCCCCAACCGCACGCTGGTCGAGGTGCACCACCACGGCCTCGACGCCTACGGAGACCAGGCCTCCGACATGCGCCGCGAGTTCAACTCACCGGCAGGATGGCCCAGCCTCCTCGCAGCCTTCGCCGCCGCCGCCCCGGCCTGACGGCATCGAACCGGGATCGAGCGTACGGCTGACGATCCATGCGTGCTTGCCGACCTGCCGCCCGCGCGCGAACCCGCACTGCTCGAACAGCTCGACCGTTGCGCTGAAGAGGAACCGGCCCTGAGCTTCGCGACCCGCCGTCGTCTCGGAGATCGCCTCGACGAGCCCGCCCCCGGCGGCGGCGATCGCCGCGAGCGCGCCCTCGAGGCCCGCCCGTGCGATCCCGCGGCCGCGATGCCGCTTGTCGGCGAAAATGCAGGTGATCCGCCAGCGCGCGGGGGGCGGTGGGTCCTGCGCGTAGGCCCGGGCATGCTTGAGCCCGAGCTCGTCCGGGCTGCCGTACTGGCACCAGCCCTGTGCGAGCCCGTCCGCGTCGAACACGAGCGCTGCGTGGGCGCGGCCCGTGCGCACCAGCTGCTCCTTCAGCGTGCGCGGGTCGCTGACGCCGCGCCGGTACTCCGAGTGGAACGCGACGCACCAGCAGCCGCCGTAGATGCCGTTGTTGCGCTCGACCAGCTCCGCGAACGCCTCCCAGGTCGACGCGTCGAGCGGCCGGACGGCATAGGAGACGCGGTCAGGCATCCGCGAGTCCGGCCAGCAGGCGGGCGAGCTCGGCCGGCCGGGTGAACATCGGCCAGTGGCCCGAGTCGATGTCGGCGTATTCGACGTGCCGGGCTCGGGCGAGCTCCGGGATGTCGCCCGCCGCGATCCACTCCCGGGCCTGCGCCGGCGAGAACTCCGGGCACACCAGGGTGACGGGCACGTCGAACCGGCGCTCGTCGCCGAGATGCACGATCCCCTTCGCCACGGCTTCGGGCACGGAGACGGCGGCCGCCGCGATCGCCTGCCGCCGCTGCTCGTCCAGGTCGGCGGAGTCGGGGCCCTCGAACGGCTCCCACCCCGGAAACGGCATCACGCCGTCGACCAGCTCGAAGAAGTCGGCATAGGCGGCGCCGTCGCTCGACGGGAAGCCGCCGATCATCGCCACCCGTGCCACCTGCTTCGGCCGCGCGTCGGCAGCCATCCACGCGAGCGTGGATGCGGCGGAATGACCGACGACCAGGACGCTGCCGGCGGCGGCGTCGACCGCAGCCAGCACCGCTGCGAGCTGGTCGTCGATGGTTGCGGCGACGGGCGGCGCTCCCTGACCGGGGAGCGAGACGGGCACCGGCCGATGTCCGAGTGCCTGGAGCTCCGGAACGACGGCGTCCCACGCGGACGCGTCGAGCCAGAGGCCGCCGATGAGGATGATGTCCATGGGCGGTGATCCTAGAGCCGTTTCCGGACGATCGACTTCCGGTTAAGCTGAGGGCGTGACGCTCGGTGTCAGCCCCACCGCTCGCGCGCTGCAGACGCTCGAGCTCCTGCAGATCCGGTCGGGCGCGACCGCGGAGGAGATCGCCGAGCGCCTCGGGGTCACCGACCGCGCTGCGCGCCGGTACATCGCGATCCTGCGCGAGGCCGGTGTGCCGGTCGAGTCGTCACGGGGCCGCTACGGCGGCTACCGGCTCGGTCGCGGGACGCGGCTGCCTCCGGTCGTCTTCACCGCCGATGAGGCGCTGGGACTGGTGATGGCCGTGCTCGAGAGCCATCCGGCGGCGACCGACATGGACGAGCTGGTCGGCTCGGCGCTCGCGAAGGTCATCCGGGCGCTGCCGGAGAGCATCGGCCGCCAGGCCGCGGCGCTGCGCGAACATGCGTCGGCGGCACCCGACCGCCGCGCGGCGCATCCGGATCCGGCCGTGACGAGCGCGCTCGTGTTCGCCGTCGCGTCGCGGCGGCGCGTGCGGATCCGGTATCGCAGCGGCGCCGGCAACGAATGGGAAGCCGAGGTCGACCCCTGGGCGGTCGTCATCCGCCACGGGCGCTGGTACCTGCTGTGCCACTCGCACCATGCAGGCGCGGTGCGCAGCTACCGGGTCGATAGGGTGCGCACGGTCGAGCAGACCCGCCACCCCTTCACCCCGCCCGACGGGCTCGATCCGGTGACGATGCTCGAGGAGAGCCTCGGCGAGGGCTGGGCCTTCCCCACCCGCGTCGTGTTCGAGGCGTCCGCCGCGGAGGTGGCGCCGTGGATCCGCCCGCCGATGGGGCGCCTCGAAGCGCAGGCCGGCGGATGCGTGCTCGTCGGCACCACCGGCAACCCGTCGATGTACGCACAGGAGTGGCTTGCGACGATGCCGTTCGCATTCCGCGTCGCGGGCGGCGACGAGCTTCGCGCCGCCGTTGCGGCGCTCGCAGCGCGGTGTGCGGCGGCGGTGGCGGATCGATGAACGAGAAGCTGAGCACGGCGGCGGTGGTCGCGGTCGTGGGCGGCGTTGCTCTGGCGGCGGCGATCGCCTCGCTGACCGGCCACTCAACGCCCCGTCCGCCGAGCACGGACGCCGCAACGCATACGAAGCCCAGGCCCGGTCCGCGCGCCCCCGGCCCGGCGCAGACCGGCGGCACGATCGTGTTCGGCCGGCACGTCGCGGCCGGACAGGTCGCACCCGGAACGCTCGTCGTCACCCCCGGCGAGCAGGCCCCGGCGGTGGTGGTGGATGTCGGGATCCGGCCCACCAAGCGCGGAGATACGCGCATCCGGGTGACGGCCGAGAGGCTGCGCCTCGGGCCGGGAGTCGGCACACCGAGCGGAGAGCGGACCGCGCTCTGGGCCTCGAGCCCCTCCAGACCGGGCCTGGACGGCATCTACTCCCGCGCCGCCGAGGGAGGCGCGCTGGGCCGCATCACGAGGACGCCGGCCGGCCGCCTGCAGCAGCCGCTCGGCTACTCGCCCGACGGAGCCCGCCTCCTCTTCTTCCAGGCCGGCCGCGACGCTCGCGCCGGCGGCCTCTACGTCGTCCAGGCAAACGGCACCGGCCGCGTCCACCTGACGCCGCCGGGCATGACCAGCTGGTGCTGCTACCTCGGCGCTCCCGCGAGCTGGAGTCCCGGCGGCCAGATCGCGTTTGCAGCCTTTGCGCCCGGCGCGGCCGGGCGGGACGGGAAAGGGGCCGTGTATGTCGTAGGCGCGGACGGCTCCGGCCTGCGCCGGATCACGCCCACGACGAGCTGGGCCACGTCCGCCCGCTGGTCACCGGACGGTCGCTGGATCGTCTTCGACCAGGCCGACCGGCCGGATGGCGCCCACGACCTGTTCGTGGTCCGCCCCGACGGCACCGGGCTGCACCGGGTCCCGACCGTGACCGGCGGCGAGGGTTCGTGCTGCGCCCAGTGGGCGGCGGACAGCAGGTCGCTCCTCTACGCCAGCGGCCCCTTCACCCTCGACCCCCGCCTGTGGACGGTGAACCTCGACGGCACCGGCCGCCGCGAGCTCTCCGACGACGTCTCCCTCACCGAGGCCAGATAGCAGCGGACAGGCGAGCCGCCGCCGCTCCTCCTCGCACTCACGAGTCCGCGCGAGGCGTAGGCTTGCGCCGTGCGGGGCCGGACCGTTTCCGTAGTCGGCGCGCCGTCGAGCGCGGGCGCATATGCGCCGGGTCAAGAGGACGCGCCGGCCGCGTTTCGCGATGCGGGCCTCGTCGAACGGCTCCGGGCCGCCGGGCTCGATGTGCGCGACGAAGGCGACCTGCCCCGGTTCCCGACCGCGTCGACCCGACGGCGCAGAACCTGGCCCGGGTCGTGGCGACCGCGGCGGGTGTGCGCGATGCCGTCGCGGCGGCGCTTGGCCGGGATGAGTTCGCGCTTGTGCTCGGCGGTGACTGTACGGTCGGCTGCGGCACCGTCGCTGGGAGCGTCCGGGCGGGCGGCGAGACCGCGCTTGTGTACGTCGACATGCACGCCGACCTGAACGTGCCCGCGAGCGTCCCGGACGGCGCGCTCGACTGGATGGGCGTCGCCCACATGCTGGACATCGACGGCTGCCGTCCCGAGCTGGCAGGCGTGGGTCCGCGCAGACCACTCCTCGACCCGGCCGCGATCGTCGTGCTCGGGCACGAGCACGGCCAGGCCACGGCATGGGAGCTCGCCGTGATCGCGCGGGCGGGCGTGGCCTGCATCCCCGCCGAGCGGCTGCGAGTCGCGGCGGCCGAGTCCGCCGCGGAAGCGATCGGCCGGCTGCCGGCGGGATCGACCCGACTGCTCGTCCATCTCGATGTTGATGTGGTGGACTTCGTCGACGCGCCGCTCTCCGAGAACACCGGCCGCAACGTCGGCGTGCCGCTGGCGGCGGCGCTCGAGGCGATCGCGGCGTTGATGCGCGACGATCGCGTGGGCGCGCTCACCGTGACCGAGCTCAACCCGGCCCACGCCGCCGCCGATCCCGAGACGCTCGAGAGCCTCTGCGACGGAATCGCCGCTGCGGTGGCCACACCGCCCTCCGTATAGTTTCGGTACGCCGGTTTCGGCGTAGGCTTGGAACATGTGGCCGTTTCGCCGCGCCCCTGACCTGCTCGCCAGACAGCGCGAGCAGCTTGCGCGTGACCACGCCAGGTCGTCAGGCCACGGTCGAAACGCCGATGAGGACCCGCGTGGCGGCACGAGCGACGCCGATGCCGAGGCGCGCGCTTGGAAGGCGTTCGAGGAGTTCGAGGGGTTCGGGCCGCCGCCCGGTGTCCGGCCGATCAAGAGCTGGTCGGGAAGCGTCTGGGGCTGCTCCGGCGGCATTGTCCGGTTGCGCGTGAGGAGCCAAAGCCGGGACGAGACGCCTCGAGAGACCTCCTTCTGGGGCACGCCGGGGCAGCTGCTCGCGCCCGCGGTTCGCCGCGGGTTGCGCTCCCTGCTGCCCGGACGCGGCAGCCGCCGATGAGGAGAGACTCTGACCGGCGGCGGTCGCTCCGATCAGACACCTCACATGATCCACTTGCCGTCTCGCTGGACGACGGCGCCGTCGAGCTCGATCCGACCTCCGTTTCGCATGTCCTTCACGATGTCCCAGTGGATGGCCGACCGGTTCGTCCCGCCCAGGTCGGCGAACCCGAAGCCGAGCGCGATGTGCACCGTGCCGTCGATCTTCTCGTCGAAGTAGACATTGCCCATGTACCGGGTGATCCCCCGATTGCAGCCGATCCCGAGCTCGCCGATCCGGCGCGCGCCCTCGTCGGTGTCGAGCGTCCGCATCAGGAACTCCTCGCCGAAGACCGCGTTCGCGTCGACGATCCGGCCTCCCTCGAAGACCAGGCGGGCCCCTG
>DASXZF010000270.1:0-6546 GCA_036502065.1 Gaiellales bacterium | reverse complement strand
CACGGTCACCGTCCTCACCACCGGCACGGCCCGAAACGTGCAGCCGGCCTGGTCACCCGACGGCAGCTCGATCGCGTTTGCCAGCAACCGCGACGGCTCGTTCGACATCTTCATCCTCACGCTCTCGAACGGTCACATCCGCCGGCTGACGACCGACTCGGCGGCCGAGTTCCAGCCGGCCTGGTCGCCGGACGGACGCCGGATCCTGTTCGCCCGCGCGACCGCGAGCGGCCAGACGATCGACGTCATGCCCGCCGCGGGCGGCCCGATGACCGTGCTCACCGGCCTGCGCGGCAACGAGCTCCCGAGCTGGCAGCCGCTCGCTCCGACCGCGGTCACGGCGGTCTCGCCCGGCCAGGGCCCGACGGCCGGCGGGACGAGCGTCACCATCACGGGCCGCAACTTCGCGGCGGGTGCCGTCGTCCGTTTCGGCGCCACCAGGGCGACGAGCGTCGTCGTCGTCTCACCGACGCAGATCACGGCCGATGCGCCTGCGGGGTCGGGAACGGTCGACGTCACCGTGGCGACGCCGCGGGGCACGTCCGCGACAACGCCTGCCGACGAGTTCACCTACCAGTAGCGGGCGTGACCAGGAGCGTCCGCAGCACGCCGCTCACGCCGGCGGCGAGGTCGGCTGCGTGCGTCTCGGAGCCGACGACGACGTAGAGGCACATCGCCCGGCCCGCAGAGGTGAAGAACCGCTGCAGGCCGCGCTGGCCCGGCCGGCGGTGGAGCAGCGCTGCGGGGGACAGCTCCCCGGCGTCGATCGCCGTCGGGGCGGAGGCCGAGAAAAGCGGCGTGCCGGCATCGGCCGGCCCGTAGTCGACGAGCACGACGACGACGCCGTCGGCCGGGAGCGTCGAGGTCGCGAGGGTGGCGAAGTCGCCGTCGTCGGCCGGCAGGGAGACGTTGGCCGCGTGCAGCACCGGCCCGCTCTCGGGTCGCGCCCAGATGCGTCCGTCCCAGCCGGCGGGGAGATCAAGACCGATGCCGTGGGCCTGCAGCCGCATCAGATCACGAGGGCGGCGGCGACGATGACGAGAGCCACCTCGGCGGCCAGGGCGGCGACCCGCGCCGGCCGCTCCCAGGCACGCAGGCGCCGGTCGAGGGTTGCGAGCGCGCGCGGCTCGCGGACGCGGCCGGCCCCGAGCAGCGTGACGGCGCGGGCGGCGCCGAACGCGGCGCCGACGAGCGCGCCGCCCGCCGCCGACCCGGCCAGGAGGGCCGCCGCGCAGGTGGCGTAGACCGCGGCCGTCGAGACGATCGTCGTCACCCCGAGGCCGAGCTGGATCCCGAAGCCTGCCCCGACGACCCAGCCGCGATAGCGCGTGAGCCACTCCTCGTTCACCTGCCGTGTCGGCCCGGGGGGACGCAGGCGCGGGGTCACGTCGACTGCGACGGCGGCCGCAACCGCGATGCCGACGAGCGCCGTGCGCGCGCCGGACGGGAGGCCGGCCAGGCCGCCAAGCGCACCGAGCACTCCCCCGGCCAGCCCCCCGGCGGCAAGCGCCGCGACGGCGAAGGCCGTCACCGTCGTTCCCCATCGCCTTCCCCGGCTCCGCTCACCGAGCGGAGTGATGCTCCCGAGCATCGACTCTCCTCAGGGCGACCACAGCGACCGCAGGCCGGCGAGCACCGCCAGCGGCACCGCGACGGCAAGCTCAGCCGGCACGCGGAGCGTCGCTCTCGGGGGGCAGGTAGAGGCTGGGGTGGCCCGGGCCGATGCCGGCCGCCGCGAGCTCGTGCTCGGCCCGCAGCGCGCGCTCGGCCGATCCGCGCCGGCCGCTCGCAGACGCCGCGTCCAAGACGGCGTCGGCCAGCAGCGAGAGCACCTGGTCGAAGCGCTGGGCGGTGCCCTCGCCGGCCAGCTCGCCGCCGGCGTCGACGTGCACGAAGTAGGGGCTCGCCGGCACGTCGTAGTCGGTCCACGCGGCGCTCGACATGACGACGCGGATGCCGGGAGGAGCGAGCTCTTCGAGCCGCACCGGGCTCTCGTGGCTGGGATCCTTCGTCACGACCACGAGCCGCACGCCGGCCGGGAGGCGCGAACGCGGATCGGCGAACGCATCCCAGAAGGTCTGGCACGTGCTGCAGCCCGACGTCAGGAAGGCGAGCAAGGTCGCCGAGCCCGGGCGGGTCACCCCCAGGTGCACGGCATCGCCCGCGAGCGACACGCCCGCCACGTCGTGCGCGGTCGCCGACGCCCGGGCCGGGGCAGCGGTCGCCGAACCGGCCGGCTGCAGCTCGTCGAGGCGGCGCAGGATCTCGGCGTGGCTGCGCAGCAGGCCGCCGACCAGCAGGACGAGCAGGGCCAGCAGAAGCGTCTCGACCGTCACGACCGCTGTCACAGCGCTCCGCCTCCCCCGCCCAGGCCCGTGTAGGGCGGCGCGGCCGCTCCGCGCACGAGACAGGCAGCCTCGTGGTGGCAGGTGAGGTTGTCGACGAGCAGGTGTGTCGAGCATTCGCCCGGGAACAGGTGGCCCGGGTTCTGGCAGGTGATCATCCGGCAGACGACCTCGGTGACCTGCTTGATGTGGGTGTTGCACTGGCCGTAGCGAAAGACGTTGCAGCAGGTCGAGCGGTGGTGGCACGAACCCTCGGCGCACGAGCACCCGTGCGGGCAGCTGCGGCCCGGCAGGCGGTTGCAGTCGACGTAGAAGCGCACGCCTTCCGAGGAGCACAGCTTCGTGCCCGTGTAGTTCGTGCACTTCCACCATCCGCCGATGAACGTGTACGGCGGGCAGGTGTTCGAACCGCCGTTGATCGTGCAGCAGAACTCGGTCCAGCCGTCGCAGCAGAGCGCACCGGAGTGGCAATCGCGACACGAGATCACCGCCATCGCGCTCTGCGGCCGCAGCAGGTAGCGCAGCGGGCCGACCGCGATCGCCGAGCCCCCGATCGCGATGCGCACGAGCAGGCCGCGGCGCGACGTGCGCCGCGCGAGCAGCCGCGACGCGGTCGCGACCATCCGGTCGGTCACGCCGCACCCCGCTGGGGTCGGTACGCCGCGACGGCCGCGGGCAGATGGGCGAGCACGAGCGTGACGGCGTAGGCGGCCGCGCAGCAGCCGGCGACGAGACCGACTCCGGCCACCGGCGCCGCCGTGGCGAGGCCGGCGATGCCGGGCGGCGGGCGCACTGCGGCGAGCGCCAGGGCGAGCGCGGCGGCGACGTCGAAGCCGGCGTGCAGAGCCGAGGGCGGGGCGTCGGCGCCGAAGCAGCCACACGACGCGACCGCGACGGGCGCCCGCAGCAGCCGCACCGCGAACCAGGCCAGGATGGCGTAGAGGGCGGCCGCGGCGGCGAGCGACGCGTGCGCAGGTGTGGCGATCGCCCACACGCCGACGCCGGCCTCGGCGACGCCGACGAGGCGCGCCGCGCGCCGTCCCGACGGCAGGCCGCCGGCGCGCAACGCGTCGGAGGCGGCGGTGGGAGCGCGCAGCTTCCCGATCCCCGCCACCACCAACACGGCCGCCGGCACGAAGACCAACGGCGCGGTTACCGACGCGCCGACCACGCGAAATAGCGTAGCGACGGGTGCCGCCGACACCCCGCCGCAGGCAAAAACGTTTACGCCCTCTTCACCCGGGCTGCTCGGCGACGTGCGGCGCGCGCGGGAGCACCCGCAGCGTCACCTCGCCGCGCAGGAGCCGCAGGAGCGACTCGCCCGCCAGCTCGCGCCGCCAGCCGTGCAGGAGCGGATGGTCGTCCTCGCCGCCCATCGCCTGGGCGGCGATCAGAGACTCCAGCTCGGCCCGGGTGGCGACGAGCTCCGACGCCACTCCCGCCTCGGCGCAGCGTGCCTGCAGCACCGCGCTTGCCAGCGGCAGCACCACCCGCACGCGCCGGCGCACCTCGCCGGGCAGATCGCCTTCCGACGAGCCCGCCGGCGGCGGCCCCGCCGCGGCGACCGCCGCCAGCATGCCGTCGAGCTGCGCGCCCTTGCGCAGCTGCAGGCCGCGGATCGACTCGGCGTCGCGTGCGGTGCTTGGCCGGCGCCGGGCGATCTCGATCAGCGTCGCGTCCTTGATCAGCCACGAGGCGGGCAGGTCGCGGCGGCGCGCCTCGCGCTCCCGCCATGCCGCCACCGCGGCCAGGGCCGCGATCTGCTCGCCGCGCAGGCGCCCCCGGCCGCTCACCCGGCGCCAGGCCAGCTCGGGATCCTGCACCAGCGTGGCCGACTCGCCGTAGCGCTCGGTCATCTCCTCCTCGACCCAGGCGGCGCGCCCCTGGCGCGTGAGCCGCTCGCGCAGCGCCGCCACGGCCGCGAGCAGATGCCGCACGTCGTCGGCCGCGTACTCGATCTGCACGGGCGTGAGCGGCCGCCGCTGCCAGTCGGTGAAGCCCTCGTCGTGGCGCAGGCGCACCCCGACGGCCTGCTCGAGCAGCCGCTCGAGCGACGGCGAGCCGCCGTAGCCGGCAAAGCCGGCCGCGAGCTGGGTGTCGAACACGTTGCGCGGCCGCACGTCGTGGTGCAGGACGAACGCCGCCAGGTCTCCCGACGGCGCGTGCATCACCTTCTCGACGCTCGCATCGGCCATCAACGCGGCGACCGGGTCGAGCGGGGCGCCGCCGAGGGGGTCGATCACCGCCAGCCGCTCGGCGGTCGCGAGCTGGACAAGGCACAGCGCCGGCGCATAGGTGCGCTCCCACACGAACTCGGTGTCGACGGCGCAGATGCCGTCGGCCCGCGCCTGATCGAGCAGCGAGCCGAGCGCGGCACCGGTGGTGATCTGCTCGAGCTGCATGGACACGGGGCAGTATTGCGCACTACCCTTGATGCATATGGACGCCTGGGTGATCTGGGTTGTCATCGCGGTCGCGCTCCTGATCGCCGAGGCGACCACGTCCGCGTTCGTGGCGATCTACTTCGGGCTGGCGGCGATCGCCGCGGCCGCGGTCGCCGCGGTGGGTCTGGACGTGCCTCTGCAGCTGGTCGTGTTCGGTGCGCTCTCGATCGGCAGCCTCACGCTCACGCGCCCCGCGCTCAAGCGGGCCGCGGGCACGACGGCCCTCATCCGCACCGGCGTCGACGCGATGCAGGGGCGAATCGGCGTCGTCACCAGCCCGATCGCAGAGCTCGAGCCGGGACAGGTGAAGATCGGCGGCGAGATGTGGACGGCCCGCTGCTACTACGACGAGGAGCCGATCGCGGCCGGTACACGGGTCGAGGTCGTCAAGGTCGAGGGGGTCACGGCGCTCGTGATCCCGGCCCCGTCGCCCCGGGATGACCCCACCCCCGATCCGGAGGAGCTGCCCCATGCCTGAGCTCATCGCGCTGATCGCGCTGGTCGTGCTCGTACTCGTCGTCACGTCCCGCGCAGTCCGGGTGGTGCAGCAGAGCACCGTCGGGATCGTGCAGCGCCTCGGCCGCTACCAGCGCACGCTCGGCCCCGGAGTCCACCTGCTCGTCCCCGGGTTCGACCGGATCGCGATGACGGTGGACATGAAGGAGACGGTGCAGGCCTTCCCGCCCCAGCCCGTGATCACCCAGGACAACGTCACGATCGGCATCGACACGGTCGTCTACTACCAGGTGACCGACGCGGTCAAGGCCACGTTCGAGGTCGCAAACGTGCTCGTCGCGATGGAGCAGCTGACCGTGACCACCCTGCGCAACGTCGTCGGCTCGATGACGCTCGAGGAGACGCTGACGAGCCGCGACCAGATCAACACCCAGCTGCGCGTCGTCCTCGACGAGGCCACCGAGAAGTGGGGCGTGCGGGTGACCCGGGTCGAGCTCAAGAGCATCGACCCGCCGCGCACGATCCAGGAGGCGATGGAGCAGCAGATGCGGGCCGACCGCGCCAAGCGGGCGACGGTGCTCGAGGCCGAGGGCGAGAAGCAGGCCGCCATCCTGCGCGCCGAGGGCCTGCGCCAGGCGGCGATCCTGAACGCCGAGGCCGACCAGCAGTCGAACGTCCTGCGCGCCGAGGGCGAGAAGCGGGCCCGGGCGCTGCGCGCCGAGGGCGAGGCCGAGGCGCTCGGGACGATCTTCGGCATCGTCCGCGAGGCGGGCATCAAGCCGGCCGACATGCTGGGCTACAAGTACATCGAGACGCTGCCCGAGGTCGCGGCGGGCGACGCCAACAAGCTCCTGCTGCTGCCGAGCGGCGCCGCCGACGCGATGGGCGCCGTGGCGGGTCTCGGAGCCGCCCTGAGCGAGGGCGCGAGCACGGCCCGGCGCGGCGACGACGGCCCCTCCCGGCCGCCCGGTCCGCCTCGGAACCCGGCCGGCTCGTAGCGGCGGCCGACGCCTACGGGCCGGGCGGCCGGAATCGCTTGTAGAATGCGCCGCGTCCCGTGAAGGTGCCCATGTTTCGACTGCGCCCGCTCGCCCTGGCCGCGTTCACAACGGTGACGGTGCTCGCATGCTCGGCGGCGCCTGCCCTGGCCGATACGGCCACGTTCCAGCACCCCGCCGGCCCGGCCGCGAGCGCCATGGACCACATCTATCGCGCGGTGCTCGGCGTGACCATCACGATCTTCGTGCTCGTCGGCGGGTGGCTCTTGTACTCGGCGCTGCGCTTCCGCGTGCGCCCCGGTG
>DASXZF010000269.1:0-4648 GCA_036502065.1 Gaiellales bacterium | reverse complement strand
CGGTTGAGCGCGCTGACGATCCCGACGGTGGCCGTGTTGCGAAGGCCATAGGGATCGCCGATGGCGACCACCGAGTCACCGACCTGCACGGCCGCGGAGTCGGCGAACGTGAGCGGCGAGAGCTCGCTCGCCGGGGCGCCGATCCGGATCACGGCCAGGTCCTGGTTGGGATTCGTGCCGATGACACGGCCGGGGAAGACGTGGCCGTCGTTCAGCCGCACCTGCACGGTGCGCGCCTTCTCGACGACGTGATAGTTCGTGACGATGTCGCCGCTCTTGTCGACCTGGAAGCCGGTGCCCTGCGCGCTCTCGGCCTCGCCGCCGAAGAAGCCGCTCGAGGTGCTGCCCGTGGCGAGCACCTCGACGACGCCCGGGACCGACCGGCGGTAGATCTCGCTGACGCTCAGCCCGCCCGAAGGCGACGTGGACGCCGCCGGGGCGGCGCCGACGGTGACCGGCCGGTTGATCACTGTCGTGGTCGAGCCGGAGTCGCTCTCGTGCACGGCGACCCCCGCCACCCCGGCGCCCACCCCGGCGGAGGCGAGCAATGCGGCAACTGCGATGGCGGTTCTCATGTGGTGTGCACCTTTCTCGTTCTCCAGGCCGCGGGCACGCGCTGCATACCCGCTTCTCGACGATTCACTACCCACATGATGCCCGACCAGTTTGAACGCAACGCGAAATCCGCGTGAGAATTCACTGAGAACGTCTGGCGCATCCTCCCACCAGGCTCCCATCTGTCTCCCAGCAAACTCACAGCCGGCGTGGATACCCTGGGGGAAACGACGCGGAGGGCTGGTGCGGTGGCGACGACGGCAGGTGGACGAAGCGACGGATCGGAGGCGGCGCGGGTGCTCGTCGTGGACGACGAGGAGAGCATCACGCAGCTGATCTGCACCGTGCTTCGCTACGAGGGCTTCGTGGTCGAGACCGCCGCCGACGGCCGGGCCGCGGTGAAGGCTGCACGCACGTTCCGGCCCGACCTGATCGTGCTCGACGTGATGCTTCCGGACCTGGACGGGTTCGAGGTCTACCGCCGGATCGAGGACTCCTCAGCCCGCGTGCCCGTGCTCTTCCTGACCGCGCGCGACAGCACCGAGGACCGCGTCCACGGCCTGACGCTCGGCGCCGACGACTACATGGGCAAGCCGTTCAGCCTCGAGGAGCTCGTCGCCCGCGTACGGGCGGTGCTGCGGCGCACCCGCGCCACGGGCGAGGACTCGCCGATCGTGCGCTACGCCGATCTCGAGCTCGACGAGGACGCCCGCGAGGTGCGCCGCGGCGGGCGCATCGTCGAGCTGACACCGACCGAGTACAACCTGCTCCACTACCTGCTCGTGAACGCGGGCCGCGTGCTCTCCAAGGCGCAGATCCTCGACCACGTCTGGCGCTACGACTTCGGCGGCGACTCGAGCGTCGTCGAGACCTACATCAGCTACCTGCGCAAGAAGATCGACAGCGCCGCCGACACCGCGCTCATCCAGACCGTGCGCGGGTTCGGCTACGCGATCCGCACGCCGCGCGAGTAGCCGTGGGCCGGTCAGTCGGCGACGGCGGCCATGAAGACGCGGACGACGCGTCCGCTGCGGACGGTGAAGCTCACGATCGGCTTCTCGTACCCGAGGCCGCCCTGACAGGCGACATAGGCCTTCTGGTCATAGCAACGCACGCCGGGCGTCCCGCGTGCCTTCACGAGCGGCGAGCCGACTCCCAGCCCCGATGCGGTGCGATAACGGCTGTCGGAGGTGAACACGCCGAAGACCCACTGCGGCCGCCCCGGGCTCTGGACATAGACGACGAGCAACCCGGACGCTGCGTAACGAACCCTCCGCAATGTGATCGTCCCCGTGCGCGGCCGGTGCGTGACGGTCGAGATCGTCCGCCCAGGGCCGAGCACGCGTTCGACCGCGGCGCGCGACTCGCGTGCGTGGATGCCGCCGATCGAGCCGGTCACGTCGATGGTCGTGTTCGGGTCGGCGGGGTGCGCGGCGTGGCCGCCGCCACAGGCAGCGGCAAGGACGGCCGTCGCCGCGAGGCTCAGGACGATCGCTGCGCGGTGCACGAGACAAACGATACAGGCGGGGTCAGTACGTCCCGAACTGCTTCCAGAGCTGCTCGGCGGCGTCACGGCGGCGGCCGTTGGAGCGCCCCTTGCGCAGGGCGATCTCGGCGGCGAGGGCCTCGAGCACGACCGTGCCGGCGGCCGTCGACTCGAACCCGCCCGGCCCGGCGGGGCGGCACACGAGCACGTGGGTCGCAAGTGCGGCCGCGGGCGCCATCACGTCGTCGGTGATCAGCACCGTCTGCGCGCCGGCCGCGTGGAAGTAGCGCATGACGTCGGTCGTCACCTTGGCGTAGCGCTTGAACGTGAACGCCACCAGCCGGTCGCGCGGCTCGAGGTCGATCAGATGATCGGCGATACCGGGCTCGCCCGCGGCGATCGGCCACACGTTCGCGATCAGCGGGTTCAGCAGGTAGTAGGCGTACTCGGCCAGCGCGACGGACTTGCGGTAGCCGAAGATGCCGAGCTTGCCGTTGCCCTTGCCGAGCAGGCGCACGGCCGCCCGGAACTCGGCATGGTCGATGCTGTCGCGGGTCGCGGCCAGGTCGGCGCGGGCGCGCTCGACGAACCGGTCGAGCACCGCCGTTGCGGGCGCCGTCTCGGTCTGGGCCTGGCGCAGGCGCGCGACCGCCTCGAGCCGCAGCGCGTCGTGCAGCTCCGAGAAGCCCGCGAACCCGACCCTGGTCGCGAACCGCACGACGGCGGCCTTGCTGACGCCCGCCTTCGCCGCGAGCGACTCGGCCGTCTCGAACGGCGCTTCGACGTCGTCGTCGAGGATCTGCCGGGCGATGCGGTGGTCGTTCGGCGACAGCTCGGAGAGCTTCCGGCGGATCTGTCCGGCCACGCCCGACCCGTTCACGCTGCCCATCATACGAAGCGGCGTCGCGCTCACGCCGCCGGAGCCGCCACACGCCGCCCGAGCCGGGCGCCGATGCGCGCCGCGGCGGCCCGGCCCTCGGCGATCGCGGTCACGATCAGGTCGGCGCCGCGGACGCAGTCGCCGGCGGCGAACACCCCCGGCACACTCGTGCCGCCGCCCGCAGCGGCCGTGACCCTGCCGTCCTGCAGCGCCACGCCGAGCTGCTGGTACACCGGGTCTGGCTCGACGCCGGCAAAGCCGATCGCCACCAGCACGAGGTCGGCGGCGAACACGACGTCGTCACCGGTCGCGATGCCCGCGTCGGCGAGCCGGCGGCCGTGCACGGCACGGACCGCGCCGTCGGCGCCGGCGATCGCGGTCGGCTCGACCTCCCACTCGCGCACGCCGCCCTCCTCGTGCGCGGCATACGTGCGCAGCAGGAACGGCCACTCGGGCCACGTCTGAAGCGGCGTGCGCCGAAGCGGCGGCGTTGGGCCGTGGGCGACCTCGGTCACCGACCGCGCGCCCTCGCGCACCGCGCAGCCCAGGCAATCGGCGCTCGTGTCGCCGCCGCCGATGACCACGACGTCCTTGCCGGCGGCGGTGATCGCGGCCGGGCCGGACGACGCGCCGGCGACGTGCCGGTTGCGGGCCGTGAGGTAGGTCATCGCCGGCTCGACGCCGCGCAGCCGCGCTCCGGGCAGATCCAGCGTGCGCTGGCGCTGCGCTCCCGTCGCGAGCAGCACGGCGTCGAACCGGGCGGCGAGGGCGTCCGCGGAGACGGCGGAGCCGACCGACGACCCCACCTCGATCCGCACGCCCTCGGCCATGAGCTGATCGACCCGCCGGTCGATCAGCCGCTTCTCGAGCTTGAAGTCGGGGATCCCGAAGCGCAGCAGCCCGCCGGGCTCCTCGTCGCGCTCGAACACCGTGACGGCATGGCCGGCGCGGGCGAGCTGCTGGGCGGCGGCGAGGCCCGCCGGGCCGCTGCCGACGATCGCCACCGCGCGGCCCGATGCGGCGGCCGCCGGCCGCGGCCGCACCCAGCCCTCGGCGAACGCGCGCTCGACGATCGCGAGCTCGATCTGCTTGATGGTGACCGGGTCGGAGTTGAGCGCAAGGACGCACGCCTCCTCGCACGGCGCCGGGCACAGCTTGCCGGTGAACTCGGGGAAGTTGTTCGTCTCGTGCAGGCGCGCCGATGCCTCCTCGAAGCGACCGGTGCGCACGAGCTCCGACCAGTCCGGCACGAGGTTTTGAAGCGGACAGCCCGAGTGGCAGAAGGGCACCCCGCAGCCCATGCAGCGGCTCGCCTGCTCGCGCACGAGCCCCTCGCCGGCACGGGTCGCCGGGTCGCGATGGTCGGAGAGCCGCTCGGCCACCGGCCGGTAGGGCGCGACGCGCCGCGCGAACGTGACGAAGCCCCGCGGGTCAGCCACCGACGGCCTCGAGCATGCGCCCGGCCTCCCGCGCCTCGGCCAGCCGGCGCAGGTCGTCGGGCATCACCTTGACGAAGCCGGCGAGCGCTGCCGGCCATGCCTCGAGCAGACCGCCCGCGACCGCGCTCCCGGTGGCGGCGGCGTGCCGCTCGAGCAGATCGCGCACCACCGGCTCGTCGGCGGCACCCGGCGACTCGAGCCCGACCGACCCCAGATTGCAGCGATCCGCCAGCGCGCCGCCCGTGTCGAGCACGTAGGCCACGCCGCCGGACATGCCGGCGGCGAAGT
>DASXZF010000268.1:0-7146 GCA_036502065.1 Gaiellales bacterium | reverse complement strand
CCTCGCCGGCGCAGTTCGAGCCTAGGCCCCCGTCGACGGGCGGTCGTTGCGAGCGATCACACCCGTTGTGTGATCGCCGTCAACTAGGCACGCGGCATTTGACAAAAGTGAGAACGTTCTCTCCCGCGCTCCCCGCTGGCTCTGGCTCCAAGCACTATTCGCAGCATCGACAGAGTAATCTCGTCAATGGATGCCGTTGCTGCAAGGCAAAACGCACGTTATGCTCTGACGACCATGGGCCGCGCCCGACCAACACACGTCCCCGATCCGAAGGCTCTCGGCGCTCGCCTGCGTGCGCTTCGTGAGGCCCGCGGTCTGTCCCTGCGCCAGATCGCGTTCCCCGGATGTTCACCGTCCTATCTTTCACGGGTCGAGTCGGGCGACCGCGTCGCCTCGCTCACGATCCTGGCCGAGCTCGCCCGGCGGCTGGGCACCTCCATCGAGGAGCTGCTCGGCCGTTCGATCGACGGCCGGCTCAGCGAGGGCGACCTGGCCGCCGCCGAGGTGGCGGCGCGGATGGGCGACCCCGGCGCCGCAGACGCGATCGCGACGCTGCTCGAAGGAGCACGGTCGCTCGGCGACAACCGCGCCGAAAGCAGGCTGCTGGAGTACCTCGGGCTGCTCGCACTCGACCAGGGCGACGACGCACGAGCGGTCGAGCTGCTCGACGAGGCGCGGTCGACCGGCCAGGCCCCGAGCGCACGCGATCGGCCGGCGCTGTTCCGCGCCCTGGGCCGCGCCCATACGGGCACCGGCGATCTGATCCAGGCGGCCGCGGTGCTCCAGGGCGCCTTCGACGAGGTCTGCGAGCCGCCCGCCGACACCTCGCTCATGGTGCAGTTCGGCTCCTACCTCGCCAACGCCTACACCGACCGCGGCCGCTTCTCCGAGGCCGAGCAGGTGCTGACGCGCATCCTGCGGCACGACGGCGACGTCGACGGCGCGAACCTCGTCCGCCTCGACTGGTCGCTCGCGCGCGCATACGCCGAGCAGGGCGAGTCGCGCGTGGCCGAGATGTACGCCCATCGTGTGCTCGCGCGCATCGAGCGCGGCGAGGAGCTGCGCGCGCGCGGCCATGCGCACCTGCTGATCGCGGGCGTCCTGATCGACCAGGGCCAGGCCGCCGGCGCCGCGTCGCACCTCGACCACGCCGAGAGCCTGCTCACGAACGAGGCTCCCGCCGAGCTCGGGCTGCTCTCGTACGAGCGTGCCCGGGCCGAGCTCGTCGGCGGCGATACGCCGGCCGCGAAGGCGCACGCCGAGGCGGCGCTCGAGCGCACCCGGGACAGCGAGCCCGGCCAGGCCGGCATGGCGTCGGCGCTGCTGGCCGAGGTCGCGCTCGCCGAGGGACGGCTCGACGACGCCCGATATCTGTGCGAGCAGGGGATCGAGCTCATGGCCGGGCGGGCGGCGCCGCCCTACATCGCCCGGGCGTACGAGACGCTCTCGCGCGTCGAGGAGGAGGCCGGGAACCTCGAGGCAGCCCTCGAGGCCCTGCGCAACCGCCCGGCGATCCACTCCGCCCAGCCGTAGCCGCCCCACGGGCCGCGCCGGTACTCTGGCCGCATCGCGACGCTCGTCTGGCTCCGAAACGATCTGCGGCTGGCCGACAATCCGGCGCTCGCCGCCGCCGCGTCGCGTGGGCCGGTGGTGCCCGTGTTCATCTGGGCGCCCGAGGAGGAGGGCGAGTGGCCGCCGGGTTCCGCGTCGCGCTGGTGGCTGGACGGATCGCTCCGGGCACTCGACGCGAGCCTGCGCGAGCAGGGATCGCGGCTGGTCGTGCGGCGCGGCCCGAGCCTTGCCGCGCTCGAGCAGTTGATCGCCGAGACGAGTGCCGACGCGGTCTTCTGGAATCGCCGGTACGAGGCGCACGCCATCGAGCGTGATCGCGCCGTCAAAGAGGCGATGCCAACCGCCCGCAGCTTCGCGGCCGCCGTCCTGCACGAGCCCTGGACGGTGCGGACGCGGGCCGGCGCGCCCTATCAGGTGTTCACTCCGTTCTGGCGCGCCCTTCGTGCGCTCGGCGAACCCGATCGACCGCTGCCCGCGCCACGCCTGGATCCGCCGGGGCGATGGCCCGAGCCGGTCGCGGTCGACGTGCTCGACTTGCTCCCGCGCGCGGCGTGGGCCGGCGGGCTCGCCGAGACCTGGTCGCCCGGCGAGGCGGGCGCGGCGGCACGGCTCGACGAGTTCGCCGATCGCGCGGCCGGCTACGCGGACACGCGCGACCGGCCGGCGCTACCGACGTCGCAGCTCTCACCCCATTTGCACTTCGGCGAGGTGTCGCCGCGCCGCGTCTGGCACGCGGTGCGCGACGCGGCCGGCACCGCGGGCGAGCCCTATCTGCGCCAGCTCGGGTGGCGCGAGTTCGCCCATCACCTTCTCTTCCACTTCCCGCACACGGCGTGGGCGCCGCTTCGCCCGGTGTACGAGCGCATGCCGTGGCGGGACGACCCTCCCGGCCTGGAGGCGTGGCGGCGCGGACGGACGGGCTACGCGCTCGTCGACGCCGGCATGCGCCAGCTCTGGGAGACGGGCTGGATGCACAACCGCGTCCGCATGGTGACCGCGTCGTTCCTCACCAAGGACCTGCTGATCGACTGGCGGGCGGGCGCGCGCTGGTTCTGGGACACGCTGGTCGATGCCGACCTTGCGAACAACACGCTCGGCTGGCAGTGGGTGGCAGGAAGCGGCGCCGACGCCGCCCCCTACCACCGGGTCTTCAACCCCGACTCGCAGGCCGCGCGGTTCGACGCGGACGGCCGCTATCGCGAGCGCTGGCTCGGCGACGAGGAGCGGCCGGCGCCGATGGTCGACCATAGGTCTGCCCGGCTGCGTGCGCTCGCCGCGCATGCTTCGGCAACGGCTAGTCGAGGTAGGTGACCACGTCGGCGACCGGCGCGCGCACCGGCGGTTCCTGGATGTGGATCGGGTGGCCGAGGTGGAGCAGCCCGAGCGGCGTCTCGTCCGGCGGGATCTGCAGGGCGGTGCGGCCGGCCGGAAGCTCGAGCGCCGACACGGTGCGCCAGTAGCCGCCCAGCCCGCGTGCGTGAGCTGCCAGAAGCACGATGTAGGCCGCGACCGCCGACGCGAGCAGATCCTCCCGGTCCTGCACCGGGTCGCCGGTCTGGCGGGCGCAGGCCGCGACCAGCGTCGGCGCCCGGTCGAGCTTGCGCGCCGAGCCGGGCTTGTCCGCCTCGGCCACCGCCTTCAGCCGCTCGAGCGCCTGCGGACCGAGCACGTGGAACCGCCACGGGCTCGTCAGATGGTGGTTCGGCGCCCAGCGGGCGAGGTCGAAGAGCTCGTCGAGCACCGCCCGGTCGATCGGCTCGGACCGGTAGGCCTTGTGCGTCCGTCGACTCCGGATGGCATGCTCCAGATCCACCGCCGCATCGTAGGGGGCGGGCGCCTGCGCCGCCCATGTGACCACCCGATCCGCCCAACAACCCAGCCGAGGAGTTCGCATGAGCCAGACCGAGAGCGTTAAGGATGCGGTGCTCTACTGCTTCGACGGATCCGAGGGCGCAAAGCGCGCTCTGGAGCGGACCGCGAAGCTCTTCCCCAACCACCGGGCCGTGGTCGTCAACGTGTGGCAGTCCATCTGGAATACGCCCATGGCGCCGACGCTCGCGGGGCTGGGAGCCGAGACCGTCGAGAAGGTCGACCAGGCGGCGGCTCGGCGGTCACTCGAGGTCGCCGAAGAAGGCGCGCGACTGATACCCGGCGCAGAGGCCCGGAGTCTGAAGGAGTCGGGCCGGGTGTGGCGCACGGTCCTGGACGTTGCCGACTCGGTGAACGCGTCGGTGATCGTCGTCGGCTCGAGAGGGCTGGGCGCCCTGAAGTCGACGCTCCTCGGGAGCGTTTCGCAGGGACTCGTGAATCACTCCCATCGCGCGGTCATGGTGGTCCCGCCCGAGGATCGGTAGGCGCGCCCGAGTCACGCGCGGTGGCCGCGCACAGACCGAAGGGCGGTAACGGCGGCGCTGCGGCGACGATCGGGGCCGCGAGGCCGATGCTTGCCCTCTCGGCCGCCGCCGAGATGCCGGTGGCACACGTGCTCGAGCGACTGGCCGTCGGCGATGCCGGACTGACCGACGCGGAGGCCCGGGAGCGGATTCGGATACACGGCGCCAACGTGCTCCAGACGCATCGGGTGACGGCCCTGGGCGTCCTCATGCGGCAGCTTCGCAACCCGCTCCTGATCCTGCTCGTGTCCGCCGCCGCCGTCTCGGGCGTCACGGGCGACCCCACCGATGCGGCGATCATCTCGGCGATCGTCGCGCTGAGCGTGGGTCTTGGATTCGTCAACGAGTTCCGGTCGGAGCGCGCGATCGCCGCACTTCACGCGAACATCCGCCACGAGGCGCTCGTCACGCGCGAGGGCGTCGAGCGCCGCCTCGACGTGCGCGATCTCGTCCCCGGCGACATCGTCGCGCTTCGCGTCGGCGATGTCGTTCCGGCAGACGTCCGGCTGCTCGAGAGCGCACAGCTCGAATGCGATGAGGCCGTGCTGACGGGGGAGTCGATGCCGGCCGCCAAGTCAGCCACGCCGGTCGCACACGGCGAATCGGAGGTCGACCCGTCCTCGTGCGCACTGATGGGAACGATCGTGCACCAGGGGTCGGGCCGTGGGGTCGTCGTTGCGACAGCCTCTCAGACGTCCTTCGGGAAGATCGCGGTCGGGTTGGGGACGCCCCCGGCCTACACCGCGTTTCAAGTCGGGCTGAAGGAGTTCTCGAAGCTGCTGGTCTGGGTCGCGGCCATCCTCACGGCGTCGATCTTCGTCATCAACATCGCCCTCGCGCGCCCGATCATCGACGCGCTGCTGTTCTCACTCGCCATCGCCATCGGGATCACACCGCAGCTCCTCCCCGCCATCGTGAGCGTCAGCCTGTCGTCGGGGTCACGCGAGCTGGCGCGCCGCAAGGTGCTCGTCAAACGGCTGGTCGCCATCGAGGATCTGGGCAACATCGAGGTGCTCTTCACCGACAAGACCGGGACGCTCACCGAGGGAGCGATCAGTTTCGATAGGGCGGTGGGACCGGCCGGCGAGACGTCGCTCGATGCCCTGCGGTTGGGGCTCGTCTGCAACGACGCGGCGCTGTCGCCGGCGGGCGTGCCCGTCGGCGGCAACCCGCTCGACCAGGCGATGTGGATAGGCGCGGACGCCGCGGCGGCCCGCGCCGGCCCTGCGGGCTCCGATGCATACCGGCGGCTCGGCACGCTCCCGTTCGATCACGACCGTCAGCTGGCCTCGGTCGCCACGGTCGGCTCGACCGGCGAAGCCATGCTGGTCACGAAAGGCGCTCCCGAAGCCGTCCTGGCACGTTGCCGCAACACTCCCGAAACGGCGCTGCGAGTGCTGGAAGGGCTGTTCGACGACGGCGCGCGCACCATCGCCGTCGCAAAGCGTACGGCCCCGGCCTTGACGAACCCGACCGCGCAGGACGAGCGAGACCTCGAGCTGGTCGGATTCCTCACGTTCAACGATCCCCCGAAGGCCGACGCCGGCGCCTCGATCGCAAAGCTCCACGACCTCGGGATCGCCGTCAAGGTCATCACCGGCGACAACGGCATCGTGGCTGCCCGGATCTGTCGCGAGATCGGGCTCGAGATCGGAGGCGTCCTGACCGGCGCCGAGATCACGGCGCTGACCGATGACGCGCTCTCCGCCCGGCTACCCCAGACCACCGTGTTCGCACGCGTGAGCCCCGACCAGAAGTCGCGGATCATCAAGGTCGCGCGACGGCAGGGCGCCGATGTCGCGTTCCTCGGCGACGGCGTCAACGACGCGGTGGCCCTGCACGCAGCCGACGTCGGCATCTCGGTGGACTCTGCGACCGACGTCGCGAAGGACGCCGCCGACATCGTGCTGCTCGACAAGGACCTGGGTGTGCTCGCCGACGGCGTCCGCGAGGGCCGGCGCATCTTCACCAACACGCTCAAATACGTGCTGATGGCGACATCGTCGAACTTCGGGAACATGTTCAGCGCCGCCGGCGCATCGCTCTTCCTGTCGTTCCTGCCGATGCTGCCCTCCCAGATCCTTCTGAACAACCTGCTCTACGACGTCGGCCAGCTCGCGATCCCTACCGACAACGTCGACCCCGAGACCGTCGCCCGCCCGGCGGCGTGGGACATCGCCCTCGTCCGGCGCTTCATGACGGTGTTCGGGCCCGTGAGCTCCATCTTCGACTTCCTCACCTTCTTCGTCATGCTCCAGATCCTGAACGCGGGCCACACCGAGTTCCGCACCGCGTGGTTCGTCGAATCGCTCGCGACACAGACCCTGGTCGTCTTCCTCATCCGCACGCGCCGGGTCCCGTTCTTCCACAGCCGGCCCAGCCCCGCCATGCTGATCACCCCCACGGCCATGGCCGCCCTCGGCGCGATCCTGCCGTTCACGCCGCTCGCGCACGTCCTCGGGTTCACGACCCTGCCGCTCACGTTCTTCCTCATCCTGCTCGCGATGGTGGTCACGTATCTGACGCTCGTCGAGATCGCCAAGAACCGCTTCTTCCAGAACGAGAGGAACCGGGTGCGACGAGCACCGACGACGCACGAGCAGCGCCTGGGCCGGCGGATCCGGCGCCGGTCCGGCCGGTTCATACGCCACGTCGCCGGCTAGAGAGTCACGCGCCGGCGGCGGTTCCGCCGGCCGCGGCGCCCGCAGCGAGCCAGATCGCGATGAGCGCGGGGATCAGGATGGCGACGCCGAGCGGCCCGAGGAAGACCACACCGAGGATCACGGCGACGATGGCGACCGCCACCACGACCCATAGGAGCATCCGGGCGCCCGCCTTGGCCGCGTCCTTGACCGGCTCGGCGGCTCCGGCGCCGTCCCGCTGGTGGGTCTGAGGGATGTTCTCTTGCGTCATGCACCGTCGGTACCCGCCGCCAGGCCGGGCCAAACGCCCACACACGATACGGGCGATCAGGTCGCCCGCGGCTCCGACCGTCGCCGGAGGTCGGGCTTCGAGACCAGGAGGTAGGAGTCGTGCACCTCGACGACGACCTCGACAGCCGGATCCTGATGCCCGGGGATGACGATGAACCTGTCGACCCGCTCGACGGCATGCTCGTACTCGGCAAGGGGACGGGCTCATCCGCAAGGGAGCCGCCGGCGTCCTCGAAGGCCGCGCGCCG
>DASXZF010000267.1:0-4004 GCA_036502065.1 Gaiellales bacterium | reverse complement strand
CGTCGGCGCGGCGAAGCGCCGCCGCCAGCTCGGCGTCGGAGAGGTAGCGCGGCATGTACACCACTCCCGGCTGGTCGGTGGCAAGCGCCGAGGTGTCCATCATCGGCCGGCCCGCGACGAGCAGCGTCGCGTCGGGCGCGAGCGCGCGCACGCGCGGCCACGCCTCGAGCAGCAGATCGACGCCCTTGTACGGCCGGATCAGCCCGGGGGCGACCGCGAGCGGGCCCGGCGGGTCGGCCGGCGGCGGCACGACCCGGAGCTCGCGCAGATAGGTGAACGCGCCGTGGGGGATGACCCGCACCCGGCCCGGGTCGACGCCGCACACGTCGACGAGGGCGGCGCGGCCCCACTCGCTGTGGCAGATGACGCGCGGGAACGACCGTGCGGTGGCCGCCGCCGACCGCCGCCGCGCCCCGCCGCCGACGTTCGGGAGCGGATCGTGCGCCGTGAACACGACCGCCGTCCCGGCCGCCTGCAACCGGCGGTAGAACGGCCGCTCGGCCGCTCGAAGCACGCTCCACTGCACGTGGACGACGTCCGGCCGCGCGCGCGCAAAGGCCGCCCGCAGGCGGCGCAGGTCGGCCAGATGCTCGGCCGCCTTTGCGGCCGGACGCAGGCGGTTTCCCACGGCCAGGGCGTTCGAGTGCCGGTAGAAGTGCTCGCGCACCTCGTAGCCCGCGGGGGCCGGAGCCTGCCCGTGGACGAAGGCCGACGTCCACAGCGTGACGTGGTGACCGGCGGCCGCGAGCGCACGCGCGAGCTCGTGGTCGTACGGGCGTGAGTACCCCGACGGGTCGACGAGCGCCACGCGCAGGGGACTGTTGCCCAAAGCTTGCTCCAATGGCGCTGACTAGACTACCCCTCCGTGTCCGACAGCCCGCCCGTACCGCCCGCCGGCGAGGTGCGGGTGACCGACTACTTCCGGCGCGCGCTGCGGCGCTGGTACGTGATCGCGTTCGCGGTCGTCGCGGCGGTGCTGCTGGTGTTCCTGCACGGCGTGAGCGGCGCGACGAACGAGTCCTCGGCCACCGCGAGCATCTATCTCGGGCAGCCGTTCAGCCCGGGCGGCTCCTCGGTGCTCACCACAACGCCGCTCTCGAACTCCACGATCTCGATCGACTTCGTCACCGCCCCCCAGCAGATCGCCAAGGCGGCGAAGGCGGCCGGGATCAACCATCGCAGCCTGCGCAGCCACGTGAGCGTGCTCGCCTCGGGCGGGGCTGCCACGGCGGCCAAGGCGGGCACGGGCGGTGGCGGCGCGCCGACGATCTCGATCACCGTCGAGGGGCCGTGGACGCGCGCGAAGGTGCAGACCGTGGCCAACACCCTGGCCCAGTCGCTGATCGACTACGCCAACCGCTACACGGCCCAGAAGACCGACATCGTCACGCAGAAGGTCACGCTCGAGAAGCAGCAGCTGGCGACGCTCACCGAGGTGCAGACGCGGGCGAATGCGGCCCTCACCGCCATCGACAAGTCGAACGCACTGCCGCTCGACAAGGTGGCGGCCGAGTCGACGTTCGTGAGCAACCTGGCCACGGCGGCCGACGAGATCGGCACGCTGACCGAGAACCTGACGAACGATCAGGTGGCGCTCGTGGCGACCAAGGACATCGAGTCGGCCCAGTTCATCTCGCACGCGAGCGGGCGCAAGGTCAGCGCGCGGACGCGCCGCAACTCGCTCATCATCGCGGCGCTCGTCGGCCTGATCGTCGGCACCGGCCTGGCCCTCGCCTGGGAAGCGCTCGCATCCCGGCCGCGGCCCCGGACGGCATAGACTTCCTCCGATGTCCATGCGCACGTGCCCCGATTGGCCCGAGCTGCTCGACCGTGCGCCCGACCTCCACTTCAAGCACTACACCGCCGACGAGCTCCAGCTCCCGCACGACATCGTGCTCGCGCTCGGGGCGGTGCGGCTGAGCAGCGTCGAGGTGTGCGCGGACACCGCGTTCAACGTCTTCAACCCGGCGCACACCGATCCCCGCCTGGCCGAGGCGCTGCAGGCGAGCTTCTGGACGGCGCTCGACGACTGGCGCGGCAGCGCGCGCTGATCGACGGCCGGATCCCGCATCCGGGGGGCGGCGACCCCACCGCAGGATGCCGATGAACCCCGCGATGGAGACACGCGAGCCCGACACCCACGAGATCGACGCGGTCGATATCCAGCGCCTGCTCCTGTGGTATTTCGAGAGCGAGCACCCCGGCCGGCCGCACATCCGCCGCCGCAGCTTCGACGGTCCCCGCAGCGCGGCGGCGCCCGTCTCAGCCCGGGTCTGAGCCCTTCGCGATCGGGACGTCCACGAGGTTGCCCCACTCGGTCCACGATCCGTCGTAGTTGCGCACGTCGGGGTAGCCGAGCAGCTCGCGCAGCACGAACCACGTGTGGCTCGAGCGCTCGCCGATGCGGCAGTACGCCGTCACCGGCCGGTCGGGCGTGACGCCTCTGGCCGCGTAGAGCGCGCGCAGCTCGTCGGCGGGCCGAAACGTGCCGTCCTCGCGCACCGCCTGCGCCCACGGGATCGACATCGCCCCGGGGATGTGGCCGCCGCGCTGCGCCCCCTCCTGCTCGTACCCCGGCATCGCGATCAGCTCGCCCGAGTACTCCTGCGGGCTGCGCACGTCGACGAGCGCGTGGCCGCCCGCGCGCACGATGTCGAGCACGGCATCGCGGCGCATGCGCAGCGAGTCGTCGATCGGAGCGGCCGTATAGGCGGCCGGCGTGATGTGCGGCTCGGACTGCGTCACCGGCCGGCGGTCGTCGATCCACTTCTGGCGGCCGCCGTCCATGATCCGCGCGTCGGCGTGCCCGTACAGCTTGAGGTACCAGTAGGCGTACGCCGCGAACCAGTTGTTCTTGTCGCCGTAGAGCACGACGGTGGTCGCGTTGCCGATGCCCTTGGACGCGAGCAGGCGCCCGAACTCGGCCCGGTCGATCACGTCGCGGACGACCTGCTGCTGCATCTCGGCCCGCCAGTGCAGCGCCACGGCGCCGGGGATGTGACCCTCGGCGTAGAGGTCGGGATTCTCGTCGACCTCGGCGACGACGACGCCGGGGTCCGCCCGGTGCCGCTCCACCCAGTCGGTGTCGACGAGCACGTCGTTCGCGTAGGCCACGTCTCCGACACTAGCCGAGTTTGGAGCCGAAGTCGGCTGCGAGCCGCACCTGGCACCAGGCCAGGAACGCGTCGGTGAGCCGGCGCCGGCTGCGGGTGGCGAGCCGCACCGAGTAGAAGTCGCGCACCGGGTCAAGCCCCGCGACCTCGGCCGTCGCCAGCGTGCCCAGCCGCAGCTCCTTCTCGACCGCGAGCGACGAGAGGAAGCAGACGCCGTGGCCGGCCTCGACCGCCGACTTGGCGGACTCCTGCAGCCCTGCCTCCATCGCCACCTTGAGGTCGCGCACGCGCACCCCGGCCTGGCGCAGCTCGTCCTCGATCACCGTGCGGACGCCGGCCCCCGACTGCATCACCACCTGAGGCTCGGCGACGAGCTCGGCGAGGCTGACGACCCTCCCGGCGAAGCGGTGGCCGGCGGGCACCGCGAGGACGACGCGATCGCGCAGGAACGGCTCGAACTCGAGCGCCCGGTGGCTGCGACGGGCACCGACGACGCCGAGCTCGAGGTCGCGATCGAGCACACGGTCGATCACCGAGCCGGTCGCGTCGACCCGCAGCGTCACCTCGACGGTCGGATGCGCGGCGCGGAAGCTGCCGAGCAGCTGGGGCAGCACGTGCTCGCCGGGGCCGGTGGAGGCGCCGACGACCAGGTGGCCGTGCGGCTCGTCCGTATCCTGCGCGAGCTCGCGGGCGAGCTCGTCGCGCAGCGTGAGCATCCGCAACGCATAGCGATGCAGCACCTCGCCGCGGTCGGTGGGAGCCGCCCGCCGGCCCGAGCGGTCGATCAGAGGCGCGCCCAGCATCCGCTCGAGCGTCTGGATCTGCTGGCTCACGGCGGGCTGCGTCACCCCGAGCGCATCGGCCGCGGCCGAGAACGACCCCCGCTCGACG
>DASXZF010000266.1:0-8910 GCA_036502065.1 Gaiellales bacterium | reverse complement strand
TGCATGACACCGCCGGCGTGCTGCTCGGCTGGGCCGGCACCTGCATCGACCTGACCGACCACAAGCTGACCGAGGCCCGCTACGCCGACCTCGTCGAGCACGCGAACGACGCCGTGGTCACGACCGATCGCGCCGGCAACTTCATGTCGGCGAACCGCGCGGCCGAGGCGATGACCGGCTACTCCCGCGACCAGCTCGCGGCCATGAACCTGTTCGAGCTCGTGGTCCCCGAGGACGCCGAGCGGATCCGCCAGCTGATCATGGGCGAGTTCGAGCGCGACGAGCCCGAGCCGGTCGAGCTGCAGATCGTGGCCCGCGGCGGCGCGCGAATCTACATCGAGGTGTCGGCGCGGCTGGTGAACGACCGCGGCAGAACGGTGCGCATCGAGGCGATCGCCCGCAACACGACCGAGCGCCACGACCTCGAGCGGCGGCTCGACCACCAGGCGCTGCACGACGCGCTCACCGGTCTTCCCAACCGCGTGCTGCTCGCCGATCGCGTCGGGCAGGCGATCGCGCGGTCGCGGCGCGAGGGCAGCGACGTCGTCGTGATGCTGATCGACCTCGACAACCTGAAGCTCGTGAACGACAGCGTCGGCCACCGGGCCGGAGACGAGCTCCTCGTCGCCGTCGCCGGGCGCCTGACCGGTGCGATTCCACACGGTGCGACCGCCGCCCACATCGGTGGCGACGAGTTCGCCGTGCTGCTCTCGGGCGTCGACGGCACGTCCGAGGTGGCCGCCCTGGCGCGGGAGCTCCTGATCGCGCTCGCCGAGCCGTACGCGCTCGCGGCGGGCCCGCTGCACACGAGCGCGACGATCGGGATCGCATTCGCCGAGGATGGCGCGGGGGCCGAGGCGCTGCTCGCCAACGGCGAGACCGCGATGTACCGGGCGAAAGCCGCGGGCAAGGGCTGCTTCGAGCTCTTCGACGCGGGCATGCGGGCGCGCGTCCGCCGGCACATGTCCATCCTGAACGAGCTCGCCGGCGCGCTTCGCACCGGCGGCCTCGGCGTCCACTACCAGCCGATCGTCGCCCTCGCCGACGAGCGCCCGCTGGCCGTCGAGGCGCTCGTGCGCTGGCAGCATCCCGAGTGGGGCTGGGTGCAGCCGGGCGAGTTCATCCCGCTCGCCGAGGACACCGGCCTGATCGAGCAGATCGGCGATTTCGTGCTCGGCGAGGCCGCGCGCCAGATCTGCGAGTGGCGGCGCGACTATCCCGACGCGCTGCCGATGGGCGTCTTCGTGAACGTCTCGCCGCGGCAGCTCTCCCAGCCCGACTTCGTCCTCAAGCTGCTCGCGCTCTTCGACCGGTATGCGCTCGCCCCGAACGACATCGGGATCGAGATCACCGAGGGTGTGTTCCTCGACGCCGACTCGCCGGTCGTGACCGCGAACATCGCGGCGCTCGTCGACGCGGGTGTGAAGCTCATCCTGGACGACTTCGGCACCGGCTACTCGGCGCTCGGGTCGCTCAAGCGCATCCCCTTCGCGGCGCTCAAGATCGACGGGTACTTCATCGGCGCGATCCGCGCACCGGGCGATCCCGCCCCGATCACGGCCGCCATCGTCGGGCTCGGGCACGCGCTCGGGGTGACGGTCATCGCCGAGCGGGTCGAGACCGCGGTGCAGGCCGAGCGGCTGCGCAGCCTGCGGTGCGCCGCCGCGCAGGGCTACCACTTCGCCCGCCCGCAGCCCGCCGCAGGCGTGACCGCGCTGCTGGCCGCCGCAGACCTCGGGTCGCAGCGCCAGGCGGCGTAGGCCTCGGGCTAGTACAGCTCGCCGCGGTAGCGTTCGACCATCGCCGCCTGTGGCTCGGCCTCGCCGGAGCCGATCTGGTCGCGCAGCATCTCGCCGAGCGTCGGCAGCTCACCGCGGTCGATCCGGGCGTCCGGGTCCCACAGCCGCGATCGCATCAGCGCCTTTGCGCAGTGCAGGTAGGCCTGGCGCACGGTCACCCGCACGACGACGGCGGGCGGCCGCCGGCCCACCTGGAAGCGCTCGACGAGGTCGGGATCGGTGCGCAGCTCGGCGATGCCGTTCACCCGCAGCGTCTCGTCGACGCCCGGGATCATGAAGAGCAGCCCGATGTCCGGCCGCTCGGTCAGGTTGGAGAGCGAGTCGAGCCGGTTGTTGCCGGGCCGGTCGGGCAGGAGCAGCGTGTGCTCGTCGGCCACCTCGACGAAGCCGGGGTCGCCCCCACGCGGCGTCGCGTCCTGCCGCCCGTCGGCGTCGGCCGTCGCCATGACCAGGAACGGCGAGAGCGCGATGAAGCGGCGGCAGTGAGGATCGAGCCGGTCGAGCTCCTTGCGCAGCGTGCGCTCTTTCGGAGCCGCGTGCAGGGCCCGCAGCTGCGCTTCGGTGGTGATCGCGGCCACGCCGGCATGGTATCCGCTCACCCCTCCGGATCGATGCCGTTCCAGGCCGGCACCCGCACCGTCCGCTTGCCCGGGACGCCGCCCAGGATCACCTTGCGCAGGCTCGTGTCGTTGTCGGTGCGCACCTCGTGGATGGCGCCGAGCGGGTTCGCCTCGATGCTGACGTAGTAGGTGCCGTTACGCAGGTTCGTGATGTCGAACGACTGGCCCGGGAGCGTCTGCACGTACGTGTCGCCCCAGCCCGACGGCAGCGTCTCGCGCGTCCAGATCGCCGTCTCGTCGCCGCACGCCCCGGAGAGGCCGATCTGGTCGGGGTTCCATACCGCGCCGTGCTGGACGAGGTCGATGGCGTCGGTCGGTGCCAGGCAGAAGCCGTCTTTCTGGCTGCGGACGACGAGCGACCGGCTCGCGTTCAGGAGCGAGTAGCGCACGAACTGCTGGAAGTGCCAGTGCTCGTGGCCCGGCTCGGGGTCGTAGCGCAGCGTGCCGACCTTCGCCCGGCCGACCGCCACGCCGTTTCGGAAGAAGTACTGGTAGGCGTCCATGACGGCCGTCCCGGGACGGCGGAAGCCCTCGATGTCCATCGGCGCCGGGCCGTGATCCCACACGGTCGCTCCGAAGTCGAGATAGTCGTGGCCACTCTGCCGCTCGGTCGAGATGCCCCACGACGGCAGCGGGATCAGGTCGGGCAGCGTCGACGGCGCCGGATGCGTCATGGTCGGCGCGAGCGTCGGCGAGCCAGCCGCGGGGGGGTGGCTGGGCCGCGCCGAGGGGACGCAGCACGGCGGCGCCTTCACCACCTTGACGGCGATCGTCGTCGCCGCCCGCGCCGCCGGGATGTGCAGGAGCTCCGCATAGCGACCCGGGATCGCGACGGTGACCGAGTAGCTTCCGAGCTTGAGCGGGAGCGACGGCGAGGTGTCGTCCAGGCCGACCGCCCAGCCGCGGTCGATCCCCCACACCGCCCCGAGCGTGAACGGGTTGTCGCCGCAGAACTGCGGGAAGGTCGGGTTGAGCGGGCCGGACGGGTCGAGCCGCTGCAGGTTGTAGCCGTCGGGGCAGAACGTGGCCGCGCCCGACCAGACCACCGCGCCGGACGAGTCGCGCACCGTGTAGCGCACGAACCGGCGCAGGCCGTCCCAGCCGCCGTCGGCCCAGGCCGGCAGCGTCGGGCCGCCCGCCTCCCGCACCTGGATCGGGGTCCGGTAGCCGGCGCGGGTCACATCGAGGCGGAAGCTCCCGCCCACCGACGCGATGTATGCGCCGACGTCGAGGTACACCGGGCTGCCCTGATACCTGTCGAGCGTGATGCTCGACGATGCGCGGATCAGCTCGAGCTGCGCGGGCGGCGAGCCGGCCGCCGCCGGCGACGAGGATGCCGCCAGGGCGACGGCGGCCACGGCGATGGCCGACGCGAGGTTGCGGACGCGGTGCATGGGAGACTCCAGGGTCGGGGACTGCGTTGAGACGGCGATTCTCGCCCGGCGGTTCCGACCGGTCGTGGTCGGCGGCGTAACGGCTCGGTAACGCGCGCACCTTGCTACGGTGGCACCGGCGAAGGAGGCCATACGTGCTCTATCTGGTGATCGAGACGTTCACGGCGGGTGCGCGGCCGGTGTACGAGCGGGTGCGCGACCGGGGCCGGATGCTGCCCGAGGGCCTGGCCTACCTCGACAGCTGGGTCGAGCCCGAACTTGGCCGCTGCTTCCAGCTCATGGCGACCGCCGACCCCGCCCTGTTCGATCGCTGGACGGCGGAGTGGAGCGACCTGGCCGAATTCGAGATCGTGCCCGTGCTGAGCTCGGCCGAGGCCGCCGCCGTCGCGCTGCAGTAGGCCTCGTGGCACGATCCCGCAGGTGACCAGCGGCCCCGTCACGCGACAGCACCTGCGCGACCTCGCGGTGCTGCGCCGCGTCCGCGACCGGATCGACCGTGAGTACGCCCTGCCGCTCGACGTCGAGGCGCTCGCCCGCGGCGCGCACATGTCGGCCGGTCACCTCAGCCGCCGGTTCCGCCTCGCCTACGGCGAGCCGCCCTACGGCTACCTGATGACACGGCGGATCGAGCGCGCGATGGCGCTCCTGCGGCGCGGCGATCTCAGCGTCACCGACGTCTGCTTCGCCGTCGGCTGCTCGTCGCTCGGCACCTTCAGCACCCGGTTCACCGAGCTGGTCGGCGTGCCGCCCAGCACCTATCGCCGCGACGCTGCGCGCGCGACGGCAGGGATGCCGGCGTGCGTCGTCAAACAGGTCACCAGACCGGTCAGGAATCAAGAAGCGCCGGCACCAGGCGCTCCCTAAGATGACCGGCATGGACATCAGCATTCACGCCAGCTTTCTCCCGCACGACGACCCTGACGCATCGCTCGCCTTCTATCGCGACACCCTCGGCTTCGAGGTCAGAGCCGATGTCGGATACGGCGGTCTGCGCTGGATCACGGTCGGCCCTCCCGACCAGCCCGCCACGTCGATCGTCCTGCACCCGCCGGCCGTCGACCCGGGCATCACCGAAGACGAGCGGCGCACGATCACCGAGATGATGGCGAAGGGCAGCTACGCGATCATCCTGCTCGCCACCACCGACCTCGACGGCACGTTCGAACGAGTGCAGGCCGGCGCCGCCGAGGTCGTGCAGGAGCCGACCGAGCAGCCCTACGGCGTGCGCGACTGCGCCTTCCGCGACCCCGCGGGCAACCTGATCCGCATCCAGGAGCTTCGCTGAGCCCTGCGGCCGCCACCGGCACGGACACGCCGTCGCCCAGGCAGCACGTCGCGGACAGCCACGACCTGATCCGGGTGCACGGCGCCCGCGAGAACAACCTGAAGGACGTCAGCGTCGAGATCCCCAAGCGCCGGCTGACGGTCTTCACCGGCGTCTCCGGCTCCGGGAAGAGCTCGCTCGTGTTCGACACGATCGCCGCCGACTCGCAGCGGCTGATCAACGAGACCTACAGCACCTTCGTGCAGGGCTTCATGCCGACGCTGGCGCGGCCCGCGGTCGACGTGCTGGAAGGGCTGACGACCGCGATCATCGTCGACCAGGAGCGGATGGGCGCCGACGCCCGATCCACCGTCGGCACCGCCACCGACGCAAACGCAATGCTGCGCATCCTCTTCAGCCGGCTCGGGCAGCCGCACATCGGGCCACCCGGAGCGTTCTCGTTCAACGTCCCCTCGGTGCGGGCGAGCGGCGGGATCACGGTCGACCGCGGTGCGGGCAAGACCAGGACCGTGCGCGCGAGCTTCTCCCGCACCGGCGGCATGTGCCCGCGCTGCGAGGGCCGCGGCGCGGTCACCGACTTCGACCTGTCGCAGCTCTACGACGACACCAGGTCGATCAACCAGGGCGCGCTCACGATCCCCGGCTACAGCATCGACGGCTGGTACGGCCGCATCTTCAGCGGCTGCGGCTTCTTCGACCCGGACAAGCCGATCGCCAAGTTCACCAGGAAGGAGCTCGACGCCCTGCTCCACAAGGAGCCGACCAGGATCAAGGTCGACAACATCAACCTCACGTTCGAGGGCCTGATCCCGCGGATACAGAAGTCGTTCCTGTCCAAGGACGTCGACGCGATGCAGCCGCACGTGCGCGCCTTCGTCGAGCGCGCCGTGACGTTCAGCGTCTGCCCCGAATGCGACGGAACCCGGCTGAGCGAGGGCGCCCGATCGTCCCGGATCGCGGGGATCAACATCGCCGAGGCCTCCGCGATGCAGGTCAGCGACCTGGCCGAGTGGGTGCGCGATCTGGACGAGCCGTCCGTCGCGCCGCTGCTCGAGTCGCTGGGAGACACGCTCGCGTCGTTCGCCGAGATCGGGCTCGGCTACCTGTCGCTCGACCGCCCGGCGGGCACGCTCTCCGGCGGCGAGGGCCAGCGCGTGAAGATGATCCGCCACCTCGGCTCATCGCTCACCGACGTCACCTATGTCTTCGACGAGCCGACGATCGGCCTGCACCCACACGACATCCAGCGGATGAACGACCTGCTGCTGCGGCTGCGCGACAAGGGCAACACCGTGCTGGTCGTCGAGCACAAGCCCGAGGCGATCGCGATCGCCGACCACGTCGTCGATCTCGGCCCGGGCGCGGGCACCGCCGGTGGCGAGGTGGTGTTCGAGGGCACGGTCGAGGACATCCGGGCCTCCGGAACGGTGACGGGACGCCACCTGGACGACCGCGCCTCCTTGAAGGACGCGGTGCGCGCGCCCTCGGGCGCGATGGAGGTGCGCGGCGCGAGCGTCCACAACCTGCGGGACGTCGATGTGGACATCCCGCTCGGAGTGCTGGTGGTCGTCACCGGCGTGGCCGGCTCGGGCAAGAGCTCGCTGATCGGCGGCTCGGTGTCGGGCCGCGACGGAGTTGTGTCGGTCGACCAGACACCGATCAGGGGCTCGCGCCGCAGCAACCCGGCAACCTACACGGGGCTGCTCGACCCGATCCGCAAGGCCTTTGCCAAGGCCAACGGCGTGAAGCCCGCGCTCTTCAGCGCCAACTCCGAGGGCGCCTGCCCCACGTGCAACGGCGCCGGCGTCGTCTACACCGACCTGGCGGTGATGGCGAGCGTCGCGAGCACCTGCGAGGAGTGCGAGGGGAAGCGGTTCCAGGCCCAGGTGCTCGAGTACACCTTCGGCGGGAAGAACATCGCCGAAGTGCTCGCGATGCCCGTGGCCGAGGCGGCCGAGTTCTTCGCCGCGGGCGAGGCGAAGACGCCGGCCGCGCACGCGATCCTCGGCCGGCTGGCCGACGTCGGGCTCGGCTATGTCAGCCTCGGCCAGCCGCTCACGACCCTGTCCGGCGGCGAGCGCCAGCGACTCAAGCTGGCCACCCGCATGGCTGACAAGGGCGGCGTCTACGTGCTCGACGAGCCGACCAACGGCCTGCATCTCGCCGACGTCGGGCGGCTGCTCGGCCTGCTCGACCGCCTGGTCGACGCCGGCAGGTCGGTCATCGTGATCGCGCACCACCAGGCGGTGATGGCCCACGCCGACTGGATCATCGACCTCGGCCCCGGCGCCGGCCACGACGGCGGCCGGATCGTCTTCGAGGGCACGCCCGCCGACCTCGTCACCGCCCGCTCCACCCTCACGGGCAAGCACCTCGCGGCCTACGTCGGCGCCTGACCCCCCGGCCGCGGCACGACGGCGGCGAGCATCGGCTCGTCCTCGGCCTCGTCGTGCAGGCGGGGCTCGCGGGCGATGGCGTCCTCGAGCCAGCGGCGCGCGCCGGCGACGTCGCCCTGGGCCGCCGCGAGCAGCGCCTCGCCGTACCGCAGGCCCGGCGAGCCGGGGCGTTCCCGGCGCAGCTCGTCGAGCACGGCCCGGGCCTGCTCCGGGCGGTCGCGCATATGCGGCCGCGCCCGCTCGATCCAGTCCGACGCGGAGGGCTCCAAGGTCGCCGGGCCGCCCAGGGCGAGCACCGCCGTGTCCGGCTCGGCGGCGACGGCCTGGCGGCGCACCGCCGGCCCCACCGCGACGAACGTGCCGGCCGGCGCGTCGAGATCCTCGCCGTCGAGCCGGAAGGCGGCGCGGCCGCGCAGGACCACGTACACCTCGTCATGACCCGTCCGTGCCGCGTCTCGACGTGATCCTCGACGACCTCCTCGCCGGCCCGTTCCGCCGTGTACGCGGCCATGCCGACGATCTGCGTGCCGAGCGCCGCGCGCACCGGCCGCCACCGCAGCCCGGTGCGGCGCCACGGGATGGCCTCGACCTCGTCGAGCCGGACGGCCGTCCAGCCGCGCGCGTCAGCGTCCGGAGCGCCCATCGTCCGCGCGCGCTGCCGCCGAGTCGGCCGCGACGACCACGTCGATCTCGGCCGCAAGCGCGCTCGCCGCATCGCGCAGGTGACCCAGGATCTCGGCGTTCTCGCCGCTTTTGTCGCGCAGCGCGAGGATCTCGACGTAACCGACGATGACCGCAAGCGGCGTGCGCAGCCGGTGCGCAAGGTCGGGTTGTTCAGCCGGGCCCATGGTCAAACCCTACCGCCTCTGCACCGGATCACCCGATCGGGTGAGGGCACTACGCAAAAGCGGGGGCACACTCCCTTGGGGCACAACGGAGGAGGCATGATGGCTGAGGCAGAGGACGACGTCCGGGCACTGGCTGGGCACATAGATCACGAGTTGGGTCACCGGGTGCACTGGCGGCTCGCCGTTCCCGGCGGCCGCCGATACCTGGTGTTCGACGGAGACAGCTTCATCGGCGAAGCCGTGGGCTTCACGGGCGTCGAGGCGCTCCTCAGAGCTTGGGTGCGCGGCTTCGAGGCGGGGCAGTTCCGGGCGGACCTCGACGAGTTCCTGTCCGAGCTCTTGCGCGAGTCTTAACACCACCCCGGAGGCAGGGCTCGGGAGGCACGCCCGAGCCGGTGTAGGATCTGGCCGTGATCAGCGTCACACACGTGGGCGCCAGGCGGAGGTGGCTGCGGTGAGCGAGCGCATCGGATCGGACGCGGGGGCGGGCCAGACGTTCGCCTCCGACCTGCTCGGGGTCGACCACCCGGCGATCATGGCCACGACCGTCTGCTCGATCGTCGAGCAC
>DASXZF010000265.1:0-3737 GCA_036502065.1 Gaiellales bacterium | reverse complement strand
TCCTCTACCACCCCGGCGACAAGTCGTTCGCCTTCCTCGAGGTGAACACCCGGCTGCAGGTCGAGCATCCGGTCACCGAGATAACGACCGGCACCGACCTGGTCCGGCTGCAGATCCACGTCGCGTCCGGCGGACGGCTGGACGGTGCCAGGCCGACCGAGGCCGGGCACGCCATCGAGGCCCGGCTCAACGCCGAGGACGCCGACCGCGACTTCGCGCCGTCCCCGGGACGGATCGAGATCCTCGAACTGCCCAGCGGCCCTGGCATCCGCGTCGACACCGGCGTCAGCGAGGGCGACACCATCCCGGCCAGCTTCGACTCGATGATCGCCAAGATCATCGCGGCCGGGCGCAGCCGGGACGAAGCACTCGCCCGGCTGCGCCGCGCGGTCACCGAGACCGCGGTCGTCATCGACGGCGGCGCGACGAACAAGAGCTTCATCCTCGACCTGCTCGCCCAGCCCGAGGTGATCGACGCCAGCGCCGACACCGGCTGGATCGACCGGGTGCGCGGCCAGGGCCGCCTGGCCGAAGACCGGCACTCGGGCATCGCGCTCGTGGTGGCGGGCATCGAGGCCTACGAGGACGACGAGCAGGTCGAGCTGACCCGGCTGCTGGAGACGGCACGGGGCGGGCGCCCGCAGGTGCAGCACCGCGTCGCCCGCCAGGTCGATCTCAAGCTGCGCGGGCAGACCTGCAAGGTCGCGGTCTCGCGTGTGGGCCGGCAGCGCTTCCGGGTGACGGTCACGAGCAACGGCGCGGCGCACGTCGCGGACGCGACCATGCACCGGCTGGGCAGGCACCGTACCCGCCTGGTCATCTCCGGGCGCAGCTATCGCGTGCTGTCGGCCACGCACGGGCCCGTGCACTTCGTCGAGGTCGACGGCGTCGCGCACCGGGTAAGCCGGGACGAGGGCGGCGTGCTGCGCTCACCGGTCCCCGCGCTCGTCGTCGCGACCCCGGCCGCGGTCGGTGCCGAGGTCGCCGCGGGCGCGCCGGTCATCGTGCTCGAGTCGATGAAGATGGAGACGCGCCTGCACGCGCCGTTCGCGGCCACCGTGCGCGAGCTGCACGTGTCAACGGGCAGCCAGGTCGAGACCGGCGCGCCGCTGATCCGGCTGGAGCCAAAGAGCGACGCGGCGCAGGCCGCCCCGGCCGGCGAGATCGATATCGAGCTGCCCGAGCCGGGCCATGACCCCGGCGACGCGCTGGCCGACCTGAAGGCGGTGCTGCTCGGCTACGACATCGACCCGGGCGACGACGGAGTCACGCTGGAGCGCTACCTCGCCTACCGGGACGCGGCGGTCGCCCACGGCGAGGACGTGCTGTGCGGCGAGATCGAACTGCTCGGGGTCTTCGCCGACCTCGCCGAGCTCAGCCGCAACCGCCCGGCCGGCGAGGAGGCCTACACCGAGGTACGCGTGCACAGCCCGCGCGAGTACTTCCACAGCTACCTGCAGACCCTCGACGTCGAGCGCAGCGGGCTGCCCGAACTGTTCAGCACCAAGCTGAAGAACGTGCTCGCGCACTACGGCGTCACCGACCTGGAACGCTCGCCGCGGCTCGACGCCGCCGTGTTCCGCATCTTCCTGGCCCAGCAGCGCTCGGCGCCCGACCTGTCGATCGTCACGGCCATCCTGCGGCGCTGGTACACCGAGCCGGCCCCCGACGACGAGCGTGCCGTGCAGGTGCGCGAGCTGCTCGACCGGCTGGTGCTGGCCACCCAGCTGCGTTTCGCCGCGGTCGGTGACCTGACCCGCAGCGTCGGATTCCGCTGGTTCGACCAGCCCGTCGTGGACCAGGAGCGCGCCGAGGCCCTGGCCGGCGTGCCCGCCGAGGTTGCTTACCTCGCGGCCAATCCGGATGCGGCCGACCGGGCCGAGCGGATGGACGCGCTGGCCGCGATCCCGCACCGCCTGGTCAGCTTCCTGTGCGAGCGGCTGCGCCACGGCGTGCCGGGCCGCGAGCCGCTGCTCGAAGTGCTCATCCGCCGCCACTACCGCGAGTACGAGCTGCACGGCCTGAGCTCGCGGCAGATCGACGGGCGCCCGGTGACGGTGGCCGACTACGTCCTCGACGAGCGCCCGACCCACCTCGTGTCGACCGTCGGCACCTTTGACGAGCTCAACGCCGCGAGCAGCCTGGCCCGGGCGGTCAGCGAGCAGGTCGCCGCGCGCGGGCCCGGCCAGCAGGGCGTCGTCGACCTCTACCTCGCCTGGCCCGGCGCCCCGGCCGACGCCGACGAGTGCTGCGCCACGCTGCACGACGCGCTCGCCACGACCGGGTTCGCACGGGAGGTGCGCCGGGTGGCGGTCGCGGTCTGCTGCGGCGGCCGGCCGGTCACCTACTTCACCTTCCGCCCCGACGCAGATGCGCTGATCGAGGACGGCCTGGTACGCGGGCTGCACCCGATGGTGGGCCGGCGGCTCGACCTGTGGCGGCTGCGCGACTTCGAGATCACCCGCGTGGACGCACCCGAAGACGTGCTGCTCTACCACTGCATCGCGAAGAACAACCAGGCCGACCAGCGGCTCGTCGCGCTGACGCAGGTGCGCGAGCTGGCGGTGGTGCGTGACGACGAGGGCCGGCTGGTTTCGCTGCCCCAGGTCGAGCGGGTGATCGCGAACTGCGTCGAGGCGATCCGCCGGGCCCGCGCGCTGCTGGCCTCGCGCGAGGTCGCCCTCGACATGAACCACGTGTGGGTGTACATCTGGCCGCCGATCGAAGTCGAACTCGACCAGGTGACCGCGCTGCGGCGCAGGATCGCGCCGATCACCACGGGCGCCGGCATCGACGAAGTGCTCGCGCAGGGCAAGGTGGCGCTGCCCGGCGGCGACCTGGTGCCGATGGCCGGCCGGTTCTACTACCAGCCCGGCGCCGGCGTGCAGTTCTCCGTCGGTGCGCCGCCGGCCGGGCGGCTCAAGCCGATGGACGACTACGCGCAGAAGGTGGTCCGCGCACGACGGCGCGGCACGATCTACCCCTACGAGATCCACGCGATGGTCGCGGGTGAGGGCGGCTGGGTCTTCGAGCACGACCTCGACAGCACCGGCCAGCTCGTGCCGGTCGACCGTGCCGCGGGCCTGAACAAGTCCGGCATCGTCGTCGGTGTCGTCACCACGCCGACCGCGTCGCATCCCGACGGCATCACCCGGGTGCTGCTCAGCGGCGACCCGACCCGCGCGCTGGGTGCGCTGTCTGAAGCCGAGTGCATCCGCGTGATCGCCGCGCTCGACCTGGCCGAAACGCTGCAGGTGCCGGTCGAGTGGTACGCGCTGTCGGCCGGGGCCCGGATCGCGATGAACTCGGGCACAGAGAACATGGACTGGGTCGCGCGGGCGCTCAAGCGCATCGTCGAGTTCACCCAGGCCGGCGGCGAGATCAACATCGTGGTGGCCGGCATCAACGTGGGCGCGCAGCCGTACTGGAACGCCGAGGCGACGATGCTCATGCACACCAAGGGCATCCTCGTGATGACGCCGGACAGCGCGATGGTGCTGACCGGCAAGCAGTCGCTGGACTTCTCCGGCGGTGTGTCGGCCGAGGACAACTTCGGCATCGGCGGCTACGACCGGGTCATGGGCCCGAACGGCCAGGCGCAGTACTGGGCGCCGAACCTGTCGGCGGCGGTCGAGGTGCTCTTCGCGCACTACCGGCACTCGTACCTCGTTCCGGGAGAACGCTTCCCGCGCAAGGCGATCACCGCCGACCCGCTCGAGCGTGACGTCCGCGCGTTC
>DASXZF010000264.1:0-4796 GCA_036502065.1 Gaiellales bacterium | reverse complement strand
CACGACGTAGGTGCCGCCGCGCATCCACGCCTGTGGCTCGTCGTCTCCCACCCAGACGAAGCGGCGCATCTCGGCGGCGTCGGCCGCCTCCAGGTTGTTCGTGCCGTCCTTGAAGCCCTGCAGGTTGCGCGGGGTGGACTGGCTCTTCGATGTCGACGCGGCCCGCCCGAACCCGAGCTGCGTCCAGCGCATCACGACCGCCCCACGGCCGATCCGGGCCAGGTCGCGCACGGCGTGGAACGCGACCTGAGGGTCGTCGGCGCACGCCTGCACGCACAGATCGCCGCCCGAGATCGCGGCCACGAGCTGATCGCCGGGGAGCGGGCCAAGCGGCGCCAGCGACCGCGGCCGGCGGGACGCCAGCCCGAAGCGATCGCCGCCGTCCTGGTAGAACACGCCCGGGCCGAGCCCGAACGTGAGGGTGAGCCTTGACGCGGGAAGGCCGACGGCCTCGCCGGTGTCCGCCGGCGCGACGTCGGGTGCGCCACCCGGCGGCCCGACCGGCCGCCCGGCGGTGAGAAGGGCGGCAGCCCGCGTCCACGAGCGGAGGAGGTCGCGCAGCTCCGCGGCGGTCGTGACCGTCAGATCGAACGCCGCGAACATCAGCCGCTCCTGCGGCGGCGTCGTCACCCCGGCCTGGTGCGGGCCGGTGAAGGGGACGGTGTCGGCCTCGTGGGTGCCTCCGGAGCGGGTGGCGGCGTATCCGGCCGCGCCGACGCCGGCCAGTCCGGCCGCACTGCCGCCCGTCACCGCGAGCAGCCGCCTCCGTGTGAGCCCCCGCAACGTCTACGCCTCCAACGAGACTTTAGCGGCCACGGTCGAGAGCGGCTCGGCCAGCGCGTCCACCTCCTGCGACAGCTGCAGCCGGTCGGCTGAGGTGAGCGCGCCGTAGAGGGCAAAGCCGAGCGGGGTCGGCCGGCGGTATTTCCCGAGCGTCGCCTCGACCGCGGCGAACCGCAGCGCGATCGTGTGGGCGAGGTTGCGGTTGTGGGTCTCGCGCAGCGCGGGCACGAGCAGCTCGAACGCCGTCTGGGCGCCGGTCAGGTTGGCCTGGAAGTCGGAGAGGTCGGTGTGCGAGTAGCGATCCTCCTCGCCCGTGATCTTCGACGTCGCCACCTCGTTCAGCAGCTCGACGGCGCCGTTTGCGAGCTGCGCGGGCTGGTAGGTGAGCGTCTGCACCTTGTGGTAGAGCCGGGTCACGTCGGCCAGCAGCTTGCGTCCGTAGGCCCCGGTGCCCGCGGTCGTCCCCTGCACCCACAGGATCTGCTCGATGCGGTGAAAGCCGGTCCACTGCGCGGGGCTCGCCACGTCGTTGACGCGCGCGTCGATCTCGGGGTCGAGAGGACCGAAGCTCTCGGCCACCGGCTCGATCGACTCGTAGTAGACCCTGGCGGGGCCGAAGAGCGCCTTGGCCCGGGCCAGGTTGCCCTGGCGAAGCGCACTTGTGAACTCGCCGGTGGCAACGACCAGGTTGGCCGCCTGTCCGATCACGTAATTCTGGTAGGAGCTCGTGGCCTGGTCGAGCAGCGCCGCCTTCGCGCCCAGCGCGGCAGGCAGCTTCCGGCCGGTGACGCGCAGCACCGCCTTCGGCGTCTTCGTGCCGTTGGTGCAGTTGAGCGTGTAGGTGCCGGGATCGAGCGTGAGCGAGAACGCGCCGGCGATTCCCGGGACGACGTTCTCGCGCTCGCCGAGGATGATGTTCTTCTGGTTCACGACCTCGAGCTCGGTCACCGCCGCGCTGCCCGAGTTCGAGACGACGAAGTTGAAGGTGCCCGCGGGCGCGGTCACGCGGGCGGGCGAGCAGCCCGCGTCGCTCAGCGTGATCCTGGTGGTGTGGGTGCCGGGCCTGGCGGCCGTCGATCCGGCGCCGCCGCTCCCGCAGGCCGCGAGCGCCAGCACCGCGGCCAACACGGGGACGCGGCCGAGCCTCACGCAGTCTCCCGCGCGCGGACGCCCGCCCGCCGCTCGCCGGCGTCGGCCCGGCGCCGCCTCCGGGGAACGAGCACGTAGGCGGTCATCGGCACCGCGTAGAGCAGCCATCCGAGCGCCTCGCCGACGGTCGGCTGCGGCTGCACGCCGAGCACGCCGGTCACGAGCGAGCTCGTCACGGTGCCGGGGCGCACGAGCCAGCCGAGGTCGACGGCCGTGCCCTGCAGGCCGTTCATCCAGGTCGCCTCGTGAGCGGTGTGGATCGCGCTTGCGACGAGCCCCGCCGCGACGAGCACGAGCACCGCGGCGGTGAGACGGAGGAACCGGGCCAGGTCGAGCCGCACGCCGCCGCGATAGATGCCGAATCCGACCCCGCACGCCGCGATGATCCCGAGCAGGGCGCCGAGCCCCGCCGAGGCCGAGTCGCCCGACGCCTGGAACGCGGCCAGCATGAAGACGGCCGTCTCCATCCCCTCGCGCATCACCGCGAGGAACGCCATCGCGACGAGCGCCCACGCCGAGCGGCTCGCCACCGCAGCGGCGGCGCTCGCCCGCAGGTCGGCGGCCAGAGTGCTGCCGTGGCGGCGCATCCAGACGATCATGAACGTGACCATGCCCACCGCCGCGGCCGCGACGATGGTCTCGAGCGCCTCCTGGCGCTGCTGCGGCAGCGCCTGGTCGAGCACCTGCAGGCCCACGGCGACGGCGGCCGAGAGCATCACCGCCAGCGCGACCCCGGCCCACATCGCCCGCAGGGCCTGCCGGTGGCCGCCGCGGCGCAGGAATGCCGCGATGATCCCGACGACGAGCGACGCCTCGACGCCCTCGCGCAGTCCGATCACGAATGTGGGAAGCACCTGCCGGCCGCTCCTTCGTTCACCACTTAGGGTCACCTAAGTCCTGGCGCCCGAAGTATGCCGATCGGCCTGCGCGCCGTCAACCGGGGGCGCGCGCACCGGCCGTGATCGTGAAATACTCGGCCACCCGAAGAAGGAGACCCTCGATGCCCTCGGACACGATGGGGCGCGGCTGGGCCGACGTCCTCGGCGAGATCCCGCTCTTCGCCGGCCTCTCGAAGCGCCACCTGAACAAGCTCGCCGCGCTCGGCAAGACGCGCCGCTACGCGCGCTTCACGCCCATCGTCCGCGAGGGGGACCGCGGCGACGCGTTCTTCGTGATCCTCGACGGCGAGGCGCTCGTGAAGCCGGTGGGCAAGCGCTCGGTGCGGCTCAAGCCCGGCGACTGGTTCGGCGAGATGGCGCTGCTCGACGGCGCGCCGCGCGCGGCCACCGTCGAGGCCCAGACCGAGGTGTTCGCGATGCTGCTCGGCCGCACGGCGTTCCTGAAGACCGTCCAGGCCGAGCCCAAGATCGCGCTCGCGATGATGCAGACGCTGGCGCAGCGCCTGCGGTCGTCCGAGCGGTCGCCCGCGGCCTGACGGCAGGGGTTCCGGGCTACCGGGCGAATCCTGTCGGCAGCCTCCAAGGAGCACCGACCGTGTCCGGCACCGCTGACAACCACCTCAGGTTCCTCACCCCCGTCGAGCATCTCTCGAGCCCCTTCGGCTCCGGCGGGTTCGGCGCGGTCGCGGAGAAGATCGCGCGCCTCTTCGGCACGCCCCAGTATCTGATCGGCCAGACCGTGGTCGTGTTCGCCTGGATCCTCGTGAACGCCCTGCGGATCGTGCATTTCGACCTGTACCCGTTCATCCTCCTGAACCTGGCCTTCTCGCTGCAGGCGGCCTACGCCGCGCCGCTCATCCTGCTCGCCTCGACCCGCCAGGCCGACCGCGACAAGGCCCTCGCCGACGCCGACGCCCACCATCGCGAGGATCTCGCCCAGATGCAGCTCGAGCGCCAGCAGCACGCCGAGGCGCTGGCGGCGACGATGCGCGACCTGCTCGACCAGAACACGCGCCTGACCGAGCAGGTGCAGGCGCTCACGACCGAGATTCACGGCCGCGTCTGCATCCCGGGCGAGGGTCCCGCCTAGGCTGGAAGCGCGCGCAGGTCGTCTGCCCCGAGCAGCCACTCACCGGCGGCGGCGTTTGCCCTGACCTGCTCCGGCGTGGTCGCGCCGGCGATCACCGACGCCACGCCCGGCTGGGCGGCGAGGCCCGCGATCGCCACGTCGAGCAGACCGTGGCCCCGCTCGGCGGCGAACGCCTCGAGCCGGCCGATCAGGTCGAATGTGGCGGCCGATGCCTCGACGCCGCGGCTCACCCACGTCCCCTCGGCCATCGCCTCGGCGCCCGCCCAGCGCGAGCCCGGCGGCGGCGCCTTGGCGTGCCGGTACTTGCCGGTGAGCAGGCCGGCCGCAAGCGGGTAATACGGCACGAACCCGATGCCGAGCTCGCGGCAGCGCGGCAGGACGTCGTGCTCGGGACCGCGTGCGAGCAGCGAGTACTCGTTCTGAAGCGCCGCGATCGGCGCCGCCCGGGCCGCCTCGTCGAGCTGGGCGACGTCGAGGTTCGAGACGCCGAGCGCGCGCACCTTGCCCTCGGCGACGAGCTCGGCCATCGCGGCGAGCGTCTCGCCGAGCGGGGTGACGCCGTCGGCGAAGTGGTAGTAGAGCAGGTCGACATGATCCGTCCGCAGCCGCGCGAGCGACGCCTCGAGCGCGCTTCGGACGTACTGCGGCGCTCCGCGCGCGGCCGTGCCGTCGCCCATGTCGCCGCCGAACTTCGTCGCCAGCACGACCCGGTCGCGCCGGCCCTCGAGCAGCTCGCCCAGGAACGTCTCGCTCCCACCGGGGCGACCGTGGATCGCGGCCCCCGAGCGGTTGCCGTAGATGTCGGCCGTGTCGAAGAACGCGATCCCGGCGTCGATCGCGGCGTCGACGACGGCGCGCGTCCGCGCCAGGTCAAG
>DASXZF010000263.1:0-4008 GCA_036502065.1 Gaiellales bacterium | reverse complement strand
GCCGACGGCCGACCACGCGATCGTCACGGGCAACGAGATCTCGAGCGCCCAGGCGACGACCGACCAGAACGGCAACCCGATCGTCTCGCTGCAGTACAAGAACGGCGGCGGCACCGACTTCCACGACATCACCGCCCAGATCGCGACCGAGGGCGAGCAGGCCGGAACGCCGCTCCCCAACGCCATCGTCGTCGACAACCAGCTGGTCGCCGCGCCGACGATCGACTACACGCAGTTCCCCAACGGCATCGCCGCCGACTCGCCGTCGTCGCCGGGCAGCGAGATCACCGGCCTCACGACCTCGGACGCGAGCCGGATCGCGCTCGAGATCCAGTCCGGCACGCTGCCGGTCAAGTTCTCGCCGTACTCCCAGCAGCTCGTCTCGGCGACGCTCGGTAAGGACTCGCTGCGAAACGGCGTCATCGCCGGCGCCGCGGGCCTGGCATTCGTGATGCTGTTCCTGCTCCTCTTCTACGGCTTCCTCGGCCTGATCGCCGACATCGCCCTCATCATCTACGGCCTGCTTCTGGCTGGGATCGTGGCGGCGCTCCCGGTGACGATGACCCTGCCGGGCATCGCCGGCACGATCCTCACGATCGGCGTCGCCGCCGACGCCAACATCGTCATCTTCGAGCGCGTGAAGGAGGAGGTGCGCGCCGGCAAATCGATGCGCGCCGCCATCGCCACGGGCTACCGGCGCGGCTTCCACACGATCATCGATGCGAACGTCGTCACGCTGATCGCCGCAGGTGTGCTGTACGCCGCGGCCACGTCGAGCGTCAAGGGCTTCGCGCTGATGCTCCTGATCGGCGTCATCACCTCGATCTTCACGGCCGTCGTCGCCACGCGGGCGATGCTCGGAGCGCTGAGCGGGATGCAGTTCATGACGAGCCGCTGGGTGCTCGGCTCCGTCGGCACCGGCGACCGCTGGAAGCGGATCGACTTCATCGGCCGAAAGCGCGTCTGGTTCGCCATCTCGGGCGCCGTCCTCGTGATCGGCGCGATCAGCCTGGGCACGACCGGCCTCAACCGCGGCATCGACTTCACCGGCGGCAGCAAGCTGACCTTCAGTACGCCCAAGCCGGTGTCGGTCGGCGCGGCCACGGGCGCGGTCACACGCGCGGGCATAAACCAGCCGCAGGTGCAGGGCGTGACCTCGACCCGCGCCAAGCAGGCCGCCCAGGGCTCGAACTTCAGCGAGTTCCAGGTCGAGTCGAAGTTCCTGACCGACACGGTGCGAAACAAGCTCGAGACGCAGCTCAAGGGCACGTTCGGCCAGGCGACCAAGATCACCGACTTCCAGGAGGTGAGCTCGTCCTTTGGCCAGTCGGTGCTCGACTCCGCGTACCTGGCGGTGCTCTTCTCGCTGGTGATCATCTTCATCTACGTGTCGTTCCGGTTCGAGTGGAAGTACGCCCTGCCGGTGATGATCGCCCTGGGGCACGACATCCTGCTCACGATCGGCATCTACTCGCTCGCGGGGCGGGTGGTGACGGCGGACACGGTCGCGGCCGTGCTGACCGTGCTCGGCTACTCGATGTACGACACGGTGATCGTGTTCGATCGGGTGCGCGAGAACATCCCGATCCTGCGCCGCTACACGGCCAGCCGGGTCGTGAACGAGTCGCTGGCAGAGACGATCACGCGCTCGCTGAACACGTCGCTGGTGACGCTGATCCCGGTCGTGCTGCTGTTCGTGTTCGGCTCGGGCTCGCTGAAGGACTTCGCGTTCGCCCTGGTCATCGGCATCGCCTCCGGCGCGTACTCGTCGATCTTCATCGCCGCGCCGCTGCTCGCCATCTTCCTCGAGCGCGAGCCGGGCTTCGCCAAGCGCCGCCAGGATCTCGAGCGAAGCGGCGAGATCGAGAGGCCGACCCCCCGCCGCTCGGCGCCCGTCCCGGTGCCGACCGCGCAGCCCGCCACCGACGGCCCCGCGCCGTCGTCGGCCCCCGCGCCTGCCTCGTCGCGCCGGCGCCGCCGGCGCTCGCACGGCCGCGCACGCTAGGTTCGGGCGACCGCCTCGCCCGCCGTCACGAGCCGCCCGCCGCGGTCGGCGACCCACGCCAGGATCTGGTCGTAGGTGCGGTCCCAGCCGCGGGCGTACTCGCGGCTGAAGCGGTCGGTGTGCCACAGGATCGACACCGTCCCGCCGATGTCGGCCACCCGCTCGAGCAGCCGCAGCGTGCGATCGAGGCCCTCGGCCGGCGTGAGGCCGAGATAGCGCTCCTCGGCGAGCGTGGCGTCCATGACGGCGAGCGGGAGCTCGACCAACTCGAGCGGCCGATCGTCGGCCAGGCTGTAGGGCCGGTAGGTGAACGAGAAGCCGGCCCGCAGACCGATGGCATCGCCGTAGCCCTGGCTCGAGTCATACGCGAACCCGAGCCGCTCGACTTCGGGCAGGGTGGCGTGGGTGTCGTGGCGCAGGTAGTGGAACCGCATCCCGGGGACGGCCGCGCCGAGCAGCTCCTCGACCCGGGCCCGCTCGGCGGCGATGCGCTCGGGATTTTCGGATGCCGTGTAGCTCGGGTGCAGGCCGACCTCGTCGCCCTGCGCGGCGATCTGGGCGACGATGGCGGGCCGGAGGCGGTCGTAGGCGGCCGGGTCGGGCCCGTCGGCCGCGACGTGGTGGCCGCCCATCACGAAGTAGGTCGAGCGACCGCCGTGGGCGCGCTCGATCGCGGCGATGTGCTCGTACGACCAGTTCGGGTCGGTGCCGCGCAGGTGCCGGACGGGGGCGGCGACGAGGCCGAGCGCCTCGCGTGCCGCCGCGCCCGCGTGCCGCTCCGACGCGTCGCGGCGCAGCCGCGCGGCGGCGCCCAGGAGCGCCCGCGGCCGGCTCCAGCGCCAGGGGTTGTCGACATCGTGGGTGAGGGCGACGATGAACGGGGTGCGCCCACGGTCGCCGACGTGCGACCGGAACTCGCGCAGGAGCGCGTCGACCGGCGGATCGGCGGGATCGCAAAGCGCCGCCGCGGCCGGGAAGCGCCCATGCTCGTCGCGGGGCGAGCTGGGCCGCTCCTCCCACCGCGACAGGTGCCAGAATGCGCTCGCGACCAGATCGCAGGCCCCGTCGCCGAAGTCGAGCATGCCGCCGTAGGCGAGCAGGGGCGGCGTGCGCTCACCCGACTCGAAGTAGCTCCACGCACGCTCGGAGACGGCCAGGCCGCCGGCGCCGCCGTAGCGCACCGCCTCGGCAGCCGGATCGGCGCACGCGCCGAGCAGCGTCTCGATCGTCCACCGTGCCCGCGGCGCGAAGCCGGCCGGGACGTCGATGTCGATCCGGGGCGCGCTCACTCGTAGCCGAGGTCGCGCAGCCGCTCGAGGATCCCGGCCTCCTCCTCGGCGCTGTAGACGCCGTCCTCGCTGGCGGCGCCGGCCTGCGCCGCGACGCGCACCGCGTCGCCGCCCTCGGCCAGGATGGCCTCGATCGGCTGCCCGTCGAGGCCCTCGGCCTCGATCCCGTGCAGGCGCAGGATGGTGGCGGCCATGTCGACGATGGCGGCGCCGGGCGTCACCTCGCCCGGGCGGATGCCGGGACCGCTCGCGGCCAGGATGCCGTCGACGCCGTGGTGGCCCGAGTAGCCGTAGGCGTTCTCGGGGTCGAGGTGGGAGTGCACCTCGAGCGCCTCGGTGCCCTGCAGCCGCAGCGAGTCGACGTGGACGCGCTCGTCGATCGTGAGCACGATCAGGTCGGGTGCGCGGTCGAGATAGGGCCCGTGGTAGATGTCGGCCTTGCGCAGCACCCGCAGCATCGGCTCGCCCGTCTCGGGGTGGCGCACCGTCTCGAGCTCGGCCGCGATGTGCTCGGCGCGGGCGGCGTCGCGCTCGGCGCCCACCTGCGCGCCGAGGTAGATCTGGCCGCCGGTCGCAAACGAGTAGGCGCGGGTGCGCGGAAAGTCGATGTCGGCGAACGCGCGGTCGTGCGCGACGGCGGGCACGAAGGGGAGCACGTCGAGCAGACGCGTGTACAGCCCGGAGGTGCGCGCCAGGCGCTGGTCGACGGTCGCG
>DASXZF010000262.1:0-5216 GCA_036502065.1 Gaiellales bacterium | reverse complement strand
GTTCTGCTCGCTCGCCGCCAGGGCCCGCTCGGCGGCGACGCGGTCGCTGACGTCGGTGTAGATGCAGCCGGCGAGCACGACCCGCCCGTTCGCGTCTCGAATCGGGAAGAGCGTCATCAGGAACGTCTCGCCGGCCGAGCTCTCGATCTGGCGGTTCACGGCCGGCTCGCCGGTGCGGAACACCCGCTCGATCGCATCCACGACGACGGCCGACACGTCCGGGAAGGCGGCGGTCAGGCGCATGCCGATGTGCATCGGCCCGATTCGCCCCGCCCGCTCGACGGCCCGGTTCACCCGAACGATGCGCAGGCGCTCGTCGTACACGACCAGGCCGAGCGGAGCGGCGTCGACGATCGCCGACGGGATGCGCGCATCCGACGTCGTCTCGGGCTCGGGCTCGCGCAGCGTCGCCACCACGAGCGGCTCGCCGGCGACATCGACCGCGTGCAGGTCGACCTCGAACGCGCGCGGTCCGTCCGGGGTCGGGAGAACGCGCGTGAAGCGATACCCGTGCCCGACGGCCGGCAGACGCCCGAGGAGCCAGCGCAGGCGCGCGCCGTCGCTCAGCCCGACCGCGTCCGGGGCGCGCCCGACCACGGCGTCGGGTGTGAGGCCGGTCGCCCGTGCAAACGCATCGCTCATGTGCACGATCGTCCCGTCCGGCCGGCCGATGATGACGGCCTGGCGGGTCTCGGAGTAGTCCCCTGGCATCCGCGTCATGGCTCCGATAATCGTCTCGGCGGGGCGCCTCTTGACCCTTTCCGAACAGGCGATTCCGCCGTTACACTGCGAGCATGCGGCGCATCCTGGTCGTGGTCGGTCTGCTCGCCCTCGCGGCCCTCGCCGCCGGCGTGCTCCTTGCGGCCCGCACGTCGGCCGGCCCTGCGGCCGCGACCGCGGCCACGCACGGCCCCCCGCATCGGACGCTCGTCGTCTATCCGCACCACAACGGCCACAGCCGGTCGCCGGTGCGGGCCTACGGCCATCCGCGCATGCACTACCACCCCGTGAGCGACGGCTCGCACGGGCAGAGCGTCATGCGTTTGCAGCAGCTGCTCGCGAAGTGGGGCTATCTGCCGGTGTCCTTCCAGTCGCGCGGCCCCCAGCCCGTGTTCGAGCTCGCTCCCAGGCACGGCCGTTTCTCATGGCGCTTCCACGCGCCTGCCGAGCTGCGATCGCAGTGGCAGCCGGGCGTCTTCGGGACGATCACGCGCGGCGCGGTGATGTCATTCGAGGCCGACCACGGGCTGGCGATCGACGGCATCGCCGGGAACCGGGTGTGGCAGATCCTCACCGGCCGCCGCCCCGCGACCGAGGCCGCCTACACCTACGCGCTGGTGCGCGAGTCCTCGCCCGAGACGATCACGATCTTTCAGACCGGCCGAACAGCGTTCACATCACTCGCCAATACGGGCATCCCGCAGGCGCCGACAGCGCTCGGGACGTATCCCGTCTACCTACGCTATACGTCGACGACGATGCAGGGGACGAACCCGGACGGCACGCACTACGACGACCCCGGCGTGCCGTGGGTGAGCTACTTCAACGGCGGCGACGCGGTGCACGGGTTCCTGCGCGGATCGTATGGATCGCCGCAGAGCCTCGGATGCGTCGAGCTGCCGTACTCATCCGCGCAGGTCGCGTACGGGCTGATGAATTACGGCACTCTCGTGACCGTCACCACCTGACGGCCGACCGCCGCAGACGCAACCGGATGCGCCACTTCGGCCGGCCGCCGGGCGGGAAGCCTCAGCCGAGCAGCTCGCGCAGGCGCTGGTCGCGCTCCTGCACCTGGGTCACGAGCTGCGTGACCAGCAGGTTGATCTGGTTCGCAAGTGCGCCGATGTCGCCGTCGCCGGTGCGCGCCGCGGTGGTCGCAGCCGCGGCCGGGCGTGGCGCCGGTGCGCGCCGCGTGCGGGTCGTACGGCGGCGGCCGCCACCCGACACGCCCTGCGCCCTGGCGGTGCGATAGTAGTTTGCGGCGATCGTGCCGGGCCGGCTCGAGCGCTCCTGTGCGATCTGGGTGAAGGCCTCGGTGCGGCTCTTGCCGTCCGAGACGAGTTGGTTCACCCGTTCGTAGACAGCCGGGCCGATGGTCGCTTTGCGGGGCATGGGGTGTGCTCCTGTGTCGGGGGTCACATAACCTTACAGGACACCGTCACCGGAGCCGCACATACGCCATGCGTGCGGCGGGGTTATGTCACCCGTTCGGCGCGGCGCGCGCACACTGTGGCACGACGGTTCGTCGCGAAACGGCGCGTCGTATGCCTAATGTCACCGAGCGCCGGCGTGTGTCGCTCAAACCTCGAAGCCCGCCAGCGGGACGGACAGCCGCACACACGTGCCGTTCCCCCGTGACGAGATGATCTCGACCGTGCCGCCGACGGCGCCGATGCGCTCGTGCAACGTGTCGAGGCCGAGGTGCAACGGCGAATGCGGCCGGGTGCGCGCGTCGATCATGTCGAAGCCGAGGCCGTCGTCACACACCTCGGCCCGGATCGTCCCGCCGCGTTCGACGAGCGTGACGGAGATCGCCTCGGGACGCGCGTGCTTGCGCACGTTGGCGAGCGCCTCCTGCACGGATCGGTACACGAGCTCCTCGATCGGATGGTCGTAGCGCCCGAGCGTGCCGCGCACCCGCGCGGCCGCGCCGGTCTCGCGCCCCACCTGCTGGACGAGCACGCGCACGGCGGCGACGATGCCGTCGCGCAGAAGCACGGCCGGCCGCAGCTCGAACATCAGCCGCCGGGTGCGGTCGGTCGCCTCCTCGAGGGTCGCGCGCGCGAGCGCCGCGGCGGCCGCGAGCTTCGGGACTCCCTCCCTGTGCGCGGCCAGCGCCACGCGGTCCATCGCCATCATCGACGCGATCATCACCTGAACGGTGTCGTCGTGAAGAGCCGCCGCGATCCGCCTGCGCTCGACCTCTTCGGCGCGCAGCATGGTCGCAACCACCTCGCGCCTGCCGCGCTCGACGTCGCTCTCGCGCACCGCCTGAACGACCGCCGCCGGCGACGCGGCGCTGCCGGCTGCCTGCGAGTAGACGCACGTCAGCGTCGCCGCCTGCTGCCCTGGCGCGCCGAACAGGCTGACCGTGTGCCGGCCCGTCGCCGCCACGACATCCAGGCCGGCCTCGGCGCAGCCGGTTGCGAACACCCGGGCCGCTGCGGGCGCGATCACGCGGTGGACGGCCGGGTCGATGTCGGCCAGGGGCGCGCCCATCTGCCCCGCTGCGACCCGGCCGAGCGGCGCCGCTGCGTGCACCGAGACGATGCGCAGATCACGATCGAGAACGAACACTCCCGCGGGCGCTGATGCGCCGGACAGGGACATTCGCCTGCCTTCCGTGACCGCCCGACGTGATCGGAGAGTCGTCATCGAACACCCCCCTTACGGGGGGGTCGAGGAGCCCGTTTTCCACCCCACACAGCGATCGCATCCTACGTAGACCGAGGGGGGGTTCCATCCCCAATTCGGGGTATTTGCAGCCGCAACCGCAGCCCGCAGGTTCAGGCGGCGCGCATGCGGTTGTTGCGGGCCTCGTGCTCGACCTCGGCCAGGCCGAGCGCCTCCATGACGGGCGGCACGTAGTTGGCGAACCGCCCGCGCAGGCCCTTCTTCAGCCCGTACCAGCCGCCGACCGGGTTGTCGGCCGAGCGCGCCCACGCCTCGACGGTGCCGTCGGCCACCGGCTTGCCCTCATCGGCGCTGCCGAGCGGCATCCAGTCGCCGCGGGCGACGAGCATCGCGTGCAGGTCGTCGAGGCAGCGCAGTTGGTAGCGCACCTGGGTAGACCCGACCTGGCACACGAGCGCGCCCGGGTCTGCCTCTGCGTCTCGATACGCCTGGTATGACGACTTCCCGGGCGGCGTGGTCAACACCCATGGATCCTCCCGAGTCCCGCTTCCTGTCGCGTCGGCCACGGCGTCCCTCCTCTGTCGATGATTGGCGCAAGCCCTGATGAGTGGTTTGACGAACGCGCGCGCCTGACATCATCGCGGCATGGATCACGCATCGTCCCACCAGTAGCATCACGGCCGTGAGCGCTCCACCCACCGTCCGCCTCGGCGTCGAGGACGCAGGCGAGGTCTTGACGCTCCAGCGGGCGGCCTACGTCACCGAGGCGCAGTCGCACGCCGATCCAGGACTGCCGCCGCTGCGCCAGACGCTGGCCGAGCTGCGCGCCGAGCTGGCCTCGGGCGACGTCGTCGCGCTTGGCATCCGCGACGGCGGCCGGCTCGTGGCGACGGTGCGGGTGCGCCACGACGGCACCGACCCCGGAGTTGCCGAGCTCGCCCGCCTGGCGGTGGCGCCCGACCGGCAGGGCGAGGGCATGGGCACCCGTCTGCTGCTCGAGGCCGAGCAGCACGTGCGCCCCGGCGTGTCGGCGATCATGCTCTTCACCGGCGAGCACAGCCACGGGAACCTGCGCCTCTACGCGCGTCACGGGTACGTCGAGACGCACCGGACGCCCGCGGGGAACCACCAGCTCGTGCATCTGCGCAAGCCGGTCCAGACCTAGACGGCGCCCCAGACCTCCTCGGCCGTCTCGACCACCAGGCGCAGCTTGGCCGTCTGCTCGGCGATCGTCAGCCGGTTGCCCTCGACCGTCGAGGAGAACCCGCACTGGGGCGAGAGGCACAGCTGGTCGATGTCGACGTACCGGGCCGCCTGCTCGATGCGGCGCTTGAGCATGTCCTTCTCCTCGAGCGCCGGCCGCTTGGTCGTCACGAGGCCGAGCACGACGCACTTGCCCGGCGGCACGAAGCGCAGCGGCTCGAAGCCGCCGGAGCGGGCGTCGTCGTACTCGAGGAAGAAGCCGTCCACCTCGAGGCCGGAGAAGAGCGCCTCGGCGACGAAGTCGTAGGAGCCCTCCGCCGCCCACATCGACTGGGCGTTGCCGCGGCACATGTGCGTCGTCACCGAAAGCCCGGCCGGCCGGCCGGCGAGCGCGCGGTTGATGTTCTCGATGTAGCGCTCGTGCAGGTGATCGGGATCGCCGCCGATCGAGACGATGTGCTCGCGCTGCGCCGGGTCGTTCACGTACGCGAGGCTGGTGTCGTCGAGCTGCAGGTAGGTGCAACCGAGCGCGCTCAGGCGGGCCACCTCGTCGGCGTAGGCCGACGTCAGATCGGCCCAGAATCCGTCCAGGTCGGGATACACCGAGCGGTCGATGGCGGAGTCGCCGCCGCGGTAGTGCACCATGCTCGGCGAGGGGA
>DASXZF010000261.1:0-6075 GCA_036502065.1 Gaiellales bacterium | reverse complement strand
GTGCGACGGGCGTCCGCACCGGATCAAAAGGAGCCACCGTCGCGGCGACAGAAAACGGGTGCCTGACTTGACCGACGTCGTGCCCTGGCAGGCGATCCGAGCGGCGGCCCGGTAGACAGGCCGGAACTTGGTGCTGTCGTCGTCGGCGGGCAGCGTCGCACTGATCCGGCCGACGATGTGGACGCGCCGTGGCCACACGATCGCACCGGTATGCGCGTCGACGTGCGGCCAGACTGCGGCCGGCGCGCCCCCCGCGCAGCCCACCGCGGCAACCGCGACGAGGCCCAGTGCGATGGCGTGCCGGCACGTCACTGCCCGACGATCTCAGACGACGGTGTCGGCCGGGCGTCAGCCGCGTAACGGCTCGGTCACCACGCGCCGCACCGACGCGACGTCGGCGCCGATCTGGGTGACCAGTGCGTCGATCGAGTCGAAGCGGATCTCGTCGCGCAGCCGGTGGGTGAGGTCGAGCCGGATCGGCGAGCCGTAGATGTCGGCGTCGAAGTCGAGCAGGTAGGCCTCGACGCGCACCGTGGCGCGCTCGTCGGTGAACGTGGGGTTGTACCCGATGCTGATCGCCGCCCGGTGGCTCGTCGCCGGCAGGTGCGCGATGCCGGCGTACACGCCGATCGCGGGGGCGGGCGATCGCGGGACGAGCGCGAGATTGGCGGTCGGGAAGCCCAGCTCGCGGCCGCGGCCGTCGCCACGCACGACCGCGCCCTCGAGCCAGGGCGGCCGGCCGAGCAGCGCGGCGGCGTCCTGCACCGCGCCGGCGGTGATCAGCTCGCGGATACGCGACGACGAGATGGGCGCGCCGCCCTCTGCGAGCAGCGGCTCGACGTGGACGTCGAACCCCAGCCGTTCGCCCTCGGCGGCGAGGGTCCCCGGGTTGCCGCGTGCCCCCTGGCCGTAGTGGAAGTTCTCCCCCACGCTCACGTGGCGCGCGCCGAGCGTGCCCGCCAGCACGCGGGCGGCGAACGCGTCGGGGTCGAGCGTCGCGAACTCGCGGTCGAAGCGCACGATCACGAGCTCGTCGGGGCCGAGCTCGGCGATCAGCGCCGCCCGCCGGCTGAGCGACGAGAGCTGCACGAGCTGTACCTGGGGGCGCAGCACCGCGATCGGCGGCGGATGGAACGTGATCACGGCCGATCCGAGGCCGCGCTCCTTCGCCGTCGCGACCGCCTCCGCGATGACGCCGTGGTGGCCGCGGTGGACGCCGTCGAAGCTGCCGAGCGCGACCGACCGCTCGCCGGCGGGGACGTCGGCCAGGCTCTGGCGGACGATCACAGCACCACCACCGGCTGGAGCCGGTCGCCGCGCGGCTCGGCCACGGCGCGCAGCTCGCCGTCGGCGAGCAGGCGGGTCACGCCCTCCTCGCCGAGCCGGGCGAGCGCCCGCCCATGGGCGATGTCGCGCTGCTCGGCCTCGTCGAGCGAGCGCGCCGGCAGGTGCGGCAGCGCCTCGGACGCCGACCGGTACCAGCGGCCCAGCGGGTCGGCGGCGATCGCGTCGGGCGTGCCGGCATCGTCGACCGAGAAGCGGCCGACATCCGTGCGCCGAAGCTCGACACAGTACGCGCCGGCGCCCGTTGCCGTGCCGAGGTCGGCGGCGATCTGGCGGATGTAGGTGCCCTTCGAGCAGCGCACCGTGATGGCCGCCCTCTGGGTGGCCGCGTCGAACGCGTCGACCGTGAGCTCGTGGATCGTCACCCGCCGCGCCGGCGGCGCGACCGCCTCGCCGCGGCGCATGCGCGCGTAGGCGCGCTCGCCGTCGACCTTCACGGCCGATGCCGCCGGCACGGCCTGCTCGATCTCGCCGACGAGCGGAAGCGCCGCCTTCGTGACCACGGCCGCGTCGGTCGTCTGACCGGAAGGTGTGAGCTCACCCTCGGGGTCAAGCGTCGTCGACTCGACGCCGAACTGCACCACGGCCGTGTAGCCCTTGTCGAGCCCGGACAGGTAGGTCGCAAGCCGCGTCGCCCGCCCGGCGACGACGAGCAGAAGGCCGGTGGCGAACGGGTCGAGCGTGCCGGCATGGCCGAGCTTGCGGCCGAGCACCGGCCGCAGCTGCCGCAGCACGCCGAACGACGAGGGCCCGGCGGGCTTGTCGACCAGGAGGAGGCCGGTCACCTCGGGCATTGTGCGTGAGCCCGCTACGCGGCCGTCTCGGCGAGCTGCGCGCTGACCTCCGACACGATGAACCCGCGGATGTCGTCGACGCTGCCGGGATGGGAGAACCCGGCGGCCTGCTTGTGCCCGCCGCCGGATGAGAGCCGGGCGATCGCCGAGACGTCGATCAGGCCACGCGAGCGCAGCGACACCCGGTTCGGGGTGAGGCTGCCGTCGGCGAGCGGCACCTGCTCGCGGATGAGGCCCGCGACCTGGACGCCTTCGACCGCGCGCAGGTGGTCGATCAGGCCCTCGGTGGTGGCCTCGTCGCCCTCGACGAGGGCGAGGTCGTCGCGGGTCACGTGCGAGACGAGCAGGCGGCCGTCGCAATACGGGACGGCGTGGTCGATCACCCGTCCGAGCAGCTGCAGCTTGCCCGGCTGGACGCTCTCGAACACGCGCTCGAAGACCTTGTGCACGTCGACGCCGGCCTCGACGAGGCGGGCGCCGAGCCGAAGCGCAGCCGGACTCGTCGTGCGGTACTGGAAGCGGCCTGTATCGGTCACGAGGCCCACGTAGAGGGCCTCGGCGATCGCGGGCGTGAGGTCGACGCCGAGCCCGTCGAAGATGCGGACGAGGATCTCGGCGGTCGACGATGCCCGCCCGTCGACCAGGTTCACGGACCCGAAACGGCTGTTGTCGTGATGGTGGTCGACGTCGATCACCGGCGAGCAGCCCGCCAGAAGCTCGGTGTACTGGACGCCCATCCGGCGCTCGTTGCCGCAGTCGAGCGCAAACAGGGCCCAGCCTTCGAGCGACGCCGGCTCGATCCGGCGCTCGACCCCGTCGGTGTCGAGGAACGCGACCTCGTGCGGGACGGTCGACTCCGGCTCGAGATAGGTGCGCACCTCCTTGCCCAGCTGGCGCAGGGCGCCGGCAGCGGCGCTCATCGAGCCGATCGCGTCGCCGTCGGGATTCTCATGCGTCGCGATCAGGACGCGGTCGGCCGCAGCGAGGGCCGCGACCACAGGCGCGGGGTCGGTATCGGGCGCGATGTCGGTCATTCCGGACTGGGTCTCGACCGGCGGCTGCTCGCGGCTGATGAGCTCTTCGAGCCGCATCGCCTGGTCAAGAGTCTCATCATAGTGGAAGGAAAGCTGCGGAGTGCGCTTGAGGTGGAGCTCCCGCCCGATGCGCGACTGCAGCACGCCGTGGGCCCTGTCGAGCGCCCGCAGCGAGCGCGCGCGGCGCTTCTCGGACCCGAGCACGCTCACGAACACATCGGCCTGGGACAGGTCGGGCGCCGCGCGCACGGCGGTGACCGTCACGAAGCCGAGGCCGGGATCGCTCAGGCCCTCGACGCCCTGGGCGAGCACCTCGCGCAGGACGCCGTTCACTCGCCGCATCCGCTCGGTGGGCACTAGTACCGGCCGCCCACGGGCAGGTCGCTTTCGACCGACAGCACCGTGCGGCTCGAGCCGACGAGCTCGTACTCCTGCGCGCTCAGGTAGCGCTCGGCGTCTGCGAGCGCCTGCTGGACGGCGTGGTGCTCGCGGCGCACGAGCGCCATCGTCAGCCGCGACCGCTGCCAGAGATCGTGGTGGTCGACCTCGGCCACCGAGGCCCCGAACCGGCGCTCGAGCTGCGCCTTCGTGTGCAGCAGGTGCTTGCGCTTGGCCTTGAGCGACCCGCCTTCCGGCAGGTGCAGCTCGAAGCTCAGGATGCCCACGAAACCCGCCGCCATTGCCGGACGGATGCTATCGGAGCTTGCTAGAACCCTGACGATGGACGAGATCCACTCCTTCGCCGTGGTGCTCGTCGTGGTGGCCGGCGGCCTGTGGCTCGCGCTCGTGTCGACCCGGCTCACGGCCTGGCTGCGGGTGCCGGCGCCCGTCGTCTTCCTGCTCGCGGCGGCGGCGATCTCGGATGTCTTCCCCGGCCTGTCGGAGCCGGTGTCGATCCGCGACGTCGAGCGGATCGGCGTCGTCGCCCTGATCGCGATCCTGTTCGACGGCGGCGTCCAGGTCGGCTGGCGGCGGCTGCGGCCGCAGGTGCGGCCGATCGCGCTGCTCGGCATCGTCGGCACGTTCGTGACGGCCGCGCTCGGCGCGGTCGCGGCCCAGGCGATCCTGCCCGTCTCGTGGACGACGGCCGCGATCATCGGCGCGGCGCTCGCGCCGACCGATCCGGCGGTGATGTTCGCCGTGCTCGCGCGGCGCGACCTCGGCGGCCGCGTGCCGACGATCCTCGAGGGTGAGGCGGGCGCGAACGACCCGGTCGCGATCGCGCTGGTCGTGGCGCTCACCGACTACGCCACCACCGGCGCATCGGGCATCGGCGGTGCGGCCGACTTCGTGCTCGAGATGCTGGTCGGTGCGGCGGTGGGGATCGGCGGGGCGATCCTGCTCGTGCGGGCGATGCGATCGAACCCGCTCCCGCGCGAGGGCCTCTACGCCGTGCGGACGCTGGCCATCGCCGGGCTGATCTACGGCGGCGCCACGCTCCTGCACGGGTCGGGGTTCCTGGCCGTGTTCGTCGCGGGCGTGTGGATCGGCGATGCCCGGATGCCGTTCAAGGGCGAGATCGAGCGCTTCCACGCCGCGCTCGGGTCGCTCGGCGAGATCGTCGTGTTCGCCGCGCTCGGCCTGACGATCCACCTGTACGACATCGGCTGGTCGACGGCCGGCTACGGGCTGGCCCTGGCCGCCGTGCTCGTGCTCGTGGTGCGCCCTGTGGCGGTGCTGCCGCTGCTCTGGCCCGAGCGGATGCGTCCCGGCGAGAAGGCGTTCGTCGCGCTGACCGGATTCAAGGGCGCCGTGCCGATCCTGCTCGCGGCGCTCGCCGTGCTCCAGCACGTCCCGGATGCCGGCCTCATCTACCGGCTCGTGTTCGTCGTCGTGGCCGCCTCGGTGATCGCGCAGGGGCTCGCGCTCGAGCCGCTCGCCCACCGCCTGGGCGTGCCGATGTCGGTGCGGCGGCGGCCGCGCGGGTGGGCGCTTCGCATTCCGCTGCGCCACGAGCCCGAGGGCGTCGTGCGGCTGGTCGTCGCGCCCGCGGCGATCGCGGCCGGCCGCCAGATCCGCGACCTGCCGATCGGCGAGGGCGCGTGGGTGGCGCTCGTCGTGCGCGGCGGGCGCACCGAGCAGCCGCGCGGCTCGCTCACGCTCGAGCCGGGAGACGAGGTCGTGCTCCTGACCGACCCCGGCGACGAGGCGGCGCTTCGGCGCGTCTTCACCCGCCCGCGCGAGACGGATGCACCAAAAGGGGTCTGACCCCTTCTGGTGCGCGGCGGCTATGCGGAGCGGGCGACCTCGCGGACGGTGTAGACCTCGAGGACGTCGCCCTCCTTGATGTCGTTGTAGCCGTCGATCGTGAGCCCGCACTCGAAGCCCTGCGCCACCTCGCGGACGTCCTCCTGGAAGCGCTTGAGCGTGCCGATGCGGCCGTCGTGGACGATCGTGCCGTCGCGGACGATGCGCACCTGCGCGCCGCGCGTGATCGTGCCCTGCGTGACCATGCAGCCGGCGATCGTGCCGACCCGCGACGCCCGGAACGTCTGCCGCACCTCGACCTCGCCGATGATCTCCTCGACCCGCTCGGGCGAGAGCATGCCGATCAGGGCGCGCTGGATGTCCTCGGTCAGCTGGTAGATGACCCGGTAGGTGCGGATGTCGACGCCCTCGCGGTCGGCCAGTGCCTTGGCCTCGGCGTTCGGGCGCACATTGAAGCCGACGACGATCGCGTTCGATGCCGCGGCGAGCATGATGTCCGACGCGACGATCCCGCCGACGCCCGAGTGGATCACCTCGACCGTCACCTCGTCGTGGTGGATCTTCGAGATCTCGTCCACGGCCGCCTCGACCGAGCCCTGCACGTCGGCCTTGATGATGAGGGCGAGCTCCTTGACCGCACCTTCCTGCATGTGCGAGAAGAGATCCTCGAGGCTGACGGCCTTGCTGCGCTTGGC
>DASXZF010000260.1:0-20845 GCA_036502065.1 Gaiellales bacterium | reverse complement strand
GCGATCACCGAGATGATCAGGTTGCCGAGCACGTAGCCGGCGACGCTCTGGTTGATGTCGCCGCCCACGCGGCGGATGCGCTCGGCCTGCTCCGGCGGCACGAAGCGCAGCGCGCCCTCCACGAGCGCCGGCAGCTCGAGGAGCAGGAAGAGCGTCATGAAGAGCACCGTGATCGTCGCGACGACGCCGCTCACCAGCTTGCTGAGCGCGCCGAAGACGCGGTTGGGCAAGGCCTTCGCGGCGTCGTTTGCCCGCGCGACCAGGTGGTAGCGCGTGTTGAGGCTGTTGATCGTGTCGTTGTGGCGTAGGTCGTCGATGTAGCCGGGCGCGGCGGTGCGCAGGTGGTCGACCTGGCTCGCCATCGGGATGATCAGCAGCGCCAGGAACGCGACGACGAGCACGATCAGCGCGGCGAAGACGGCGAACACCGCGAGCGTGTGCGAGAGCCGCCGCTCGGCCAGGCGCACGGCCGGCTGCAGGGCGACCGCCAGGAAGAGCGACGTCGCGAGCCACACCAGGATGCGGCCGACGGCGGTCAGGAGCTCGACCGCGCCCACCGCCAGGAACACGAGCACGATCACCCGCAGGACGGTGCGCGTCGAGACGTCGATGGTCACGCGGGAAGGCGCGGGCTGCATCCGGCCGGGTTCGACGCCGGAGCCGGGAATCCCCCGATCCGGTAGCGTCCGCCGACGGTGGGCGCAACGCCGCTTCGGCGAAACCGAGACTTCCTGCTCCTGCAGGCCGGGCAGCTACTCTCCTCCGCCGGCTCCGAAGCGGCGACGATCGCCTACCCGCTGCTCGTGCTCGCGCTGACCGGCTCGCCGGCCCGGGCGGGCGTCGCCGGATTCGCCCGCACGCTGCCCTACGCGGTGCTCTTCGTCCCCGCGGGCCTTGCGGCCGACCGCTTCGACCGGCGCCGCCTGATGATCGCAGCCGACGCGCTTCGGGGCGTTGCGCTCGTCGCGCTGACCGTCGTGATCGTGGCGGGCCACCCGCCGTTCTGGTCGATCCTGGCGGCGGCGCTGGTCGAGGGGGTCGGCTCGGTCGTCTTCACCTCGGCGTCCGTCGGCGCGCTCCGCGCCGTCGTGCCGCCGCCGCAGCTGCCCGACGCCGTCGGGGCGCAGACAGCGCGCAGCTCGATCGTGAACCTGATCGGGCCCCCGCTGGGCGGCTTCCTGTTCGGCATCGCGCGCTCGCTCCCGTTCGTGGCGGACGCGTTCTCGTATGTCGCCTCCACCGTGTCGCTGATCGCGATGCGCACGCCGTTCCAGCAGCCCCGGGCACCGGCGCGCGCCGGCCTGCGGCGCGACCTGGCCGAGGGCTTCCGGTACCTGTGGGACCAGCGGTTCCTGCGCACCTGTGCGTTCCTCTACGGCCTCGGCAACTTCACGCTGCCCGGCGTGTTCCTGGTCGTGATCGTGGCCGGCCGGCAGGAGGGGCTCGGCGGCGGGCGGATCGGCCTGCTGTTCGCCCTGTTCGGCGCGTTTCTGCTCGTGGGGTCGATCCTCTCCGGCCTGGCCCGCCGCCGCCTGTCGATGCGCACGATCATCCAGATCGAGCTCGTGTCGTGGCTGGGGACGCTGGCCTTCGTCGTCTGGCCGGACGTCTACGTCCTCGTCGTGGCGATCCTGCCGCAGGCCGTGGCCATGCCGATCACCGACTCGGCCGTCGTCGGCTACCGCGTCGCCATCACGCCCGATCACCTGCTCGGCCGGTCGGAGTCGGTGCGCGCGGCGATCTCGTGGGTGCTGACCCCGCTCGGCCCGCTCGTGGCCGGCCTGCTGCTCGAGTCGTACTCGCCGCGTCAGACGATCGCCGCGTTCACGCTCGTGAGCGTCGTGCTCTTCGTCTGGGGCACGGTCAGCCCCGCCATCCGCCACGCACCCAGCCTGGACGAGCTCGAAGGGCTGACCTGACGGGCGATGTACTGTCCGGGGTCGATGGCAGGTGGCGGAACACGGCGGCGAGGGGTCGCCGCGGCGATGGCGGTCGTGGTCGTGGTCGTGTCGGCGTGTGGTTCCGGGTCGGCGACGAGCGCCTCTTCGCCGGCGGCCTCAGGCTCGTCCGCGCCGGTGTCATCCGCAGCGTCGACTCCGCCCGTGAGCACGACCGGCAGCTGTGCGGCGGCGCTCCACGCCGAGAACAGGACGATCCCCAAACTGATCGACGAGACCGAGGCGCCGACTGTGACCGTCGCCACCGGGCCGCAGCCGGCCCTTGGGATCACGAAGGTGGCGGTCGCCCGGGCGCGGCGCACGATCGGGCGGATCGCGGCGGCGCTCGAGCGCGAGGTGCGCCGCTCCCGGCCGTGCCTGGGCGCGGCGTGGGCGGCGAACGTCCGATCGCAGATCGCCCCGCTCAAGAGCTACGTGCAGTAGCCGAGCCTCGTCGTGCGCGTGTTCAGCCGTCCTTGGCGCCGCCGACGGCGATCGCCGCGGGCGCCTCGTAGTCCTCGAACGCGAACGGGTTCAGGAACTGGCGGCGCCAGAAGAAGTTGCGGTCGGCTCTGGTCAGCCGCGCCCGGTCGCACGCGGCGTCCCATTCACCTGCGATCGTGTCGATCTGGTGGTCGATGATCTCCCGCGCCTCCTCGATGCGCAGGTGGTAGATCGGCGCGCGCTCGACGCATCCGCCGAGCTGGCTCCAGCGCCACCCGTCGGTGCCGATGCTCATCGCCTGGCGGGAGGTCCGGCCCGACCGCGGCGTCGGCGTGATGTCGTAGGCAGGCGTGAGATCCAAACGCGTGCCGTCCCAGAAGGCGGCGTGATTTCTGGCGTGATCGTCGTTGTTTCCGACCAGGATGTTGAAGGTGATGCGTGCGAACAGTTCGCGCAGCGTCGCGTCGGGATCACCGAAGCGGTGGCGGATGAGCTCGGCCAGGTCGGCGTAGCTCGCGTAGCGACCGCTCCACTCGTCGAGCTCGAGCATCGTGAGCGCCGACACCATCGCCCGGCGGCCGCCGCCGGGCGGCCGGTCGAAGCGCTCGATGAGGAGCACGTCTCTCGAGAGCGACTCGACGAGCTCGACAGACGCTGTCGAGAGCCCGGCGAGGCGGGCAAGCTCCATCGCCAGGTACTCGCCCTTGACCACGGGGTAGATGTCGGTTGTCGAGCTGAACTTGGCGATCAGGCTGCGCCCGCGGTCGTGCAGGAGCGCTTTCGGTCGCGCCCCGCCGACCGAGCTGCCGTGCACAAGCGCGCGGTCGAGCTCGTCCGGAAGCGGTACGCCGTCCTGCACCATCTGCGCCGCCGCCACCAGCTGGTCGAGGCTGCCCGCCGTCTGGCGGCCGCGGTACTCGGATGAGGAGACCTGGAAGTCGAGCGCGCCGATCCGGTCAGACCCCGACTCGAGCAGGTAGGTGAACAGGTCGAGCTCGGCCGGGTCGAGACCGCGACCGCTGGTGTGACGGTGGAGGATCACGCGCTGGCCCCACGCGTCGGGAGCCGAGTCGAGGATGCACCCGGCCGCCTCACCGAAGAGCGGGCCGATCGGACCGCGTCGGAGCGGTAGCTCGGGCAGGTAGAGGGCGATCGCGTCGGGTCGGCCGAGATAGCTTCGCCCGTAGGTGAAGGTCACGATGGCCTCGTCGCGGTCGAGGCGGCCGGCGACGACCGGCGTGAGGGCGCCAGGCGGCCAGATCCACACGAACACTGGTGTGCGCGCCTCAGAAGGCATCGTCGACCTCGCGTGGACGCACCCGCTTGGGCAGGACCGCCAGGCGATCACCAGCCCGGTCCAGGTCAAGCGACCGACGTTCCGCCGACTCGTCGAACAGCGGCACTCCGACCAGCGCGGCGACCTCGAACGCGACTCCAAGACCGACCGTCGGATCGCCGCGCTCGACCTTGCGGATGGTCACGGGAGACACGCCGGCGCGTTGCGCCAGCTCGGTCGCGGTCATGCGCCGCTCGCGGCGTGCGACCGCGACGCGGGTTCCGAGCAGCTGGAGAGCCTCACGGGTGGCGCGGGAAAAGGTGTGCTGGGCGGCCATAATCGACAGTATAGCGCCCTTTAGATAGCTTAAGCGACAGTGTGCTGTCGCTCGCGATGCGCTAACCGTTCGCGCTTGGCAGCAGGTTCTGGCCGAGCACGATCGCGACGCTGTCGGTCTGCGTGGGGACGACGCCCGGGGCCTGGGCGATCGGCACCGGCGCCGGCAGGCCCAACCGGGTTGCCACGATCTTCGCCAGCGCAAGCTTGCCGGGCACGTAGACGACGATCGTCGAGTTCGTCGAGGTGCCCGCATCGGCGATCGAGACCACCTTCCAGCCCGCCCTGACGAGCTGTGTCTTGGCCGTCGCCGCGGCGTTCGCACCGCCGAAGCCGTTGAGGACGGTGAGCGGAATCGTCTGCCACTGCGGCTTCTTCGTCTTCTTCGTCGTCCCCGTCGTGCCCGTGGTGGTGCCGGTCGTGTTCGTGTGGGTGCGGGTTCCCGTGGTCGCCGCCGTCTTGGGCGAGCTCGACGCGCTGTTCAGCACCCAGCCGAAGATGCCGAGCGCCACCACGAGGGCGATGAGCGCCAGGATCCGTGCGATCGGCGGACGGCGGCGGCCGGCCTTGATGCCCTGCGCCGCGAGCCGGCGGGTGAACCAGTCGTCGAGGCCCTCGTCGCCGCGCGGAGGGTCGAACGGGGGATCGCCATCTGCACGGTCGCCGGGTGTCCGGAGCTCGGCCATTGTGCCCCGGAACGTTACACGGCTCATAGGATCTCCTGGTGGCCCTACAGACGATTTCGACATGGGTGGACGCGGGCGATGCCTCCGCCGTCGCTGCGGCGGTGGTCGGCCCCGGCGGCATCGGCGAGGCGCAGGCGGCCGGCGCGGCGCGGGCGGATTCGCTCTTCGCGCTCGCATCGCTCACCAAGCCGCTGGTCGCGCTCGCGGTGATGGTCGCCGCCGAGGAGGGCACGATCGACCTCGACGCGCCGGTCGCCGAGCTTCTGCCGGGCTATCGCACCGAGGCGAAGCGCGCGATCACGCCCAGGCACCTGCTGGCGCACGCCTCCGGGCTGCCCGAGGTCGGCCCGTCCGGGGTCGCGGCGATCGATGTCGAGCCGGTGTGCCCGCCGGCGACGCGGCGCATCTACTCCAACGAGGGCTACGCCGTCCTGGGCACGCTCCTGAGCGAGGCGACCGGCATCGGCCATGCCGACTACGTGCGCCAGGCCGTGTTCGAGCCACTCGGGATGGATGCATACCTCGGCCTGCCGGAGACCGAGGCCGGGCGGGCGCTCGACGTCCGCGAGCCCGGACTGTGGCGGGCCGGCAAGCCGCTCTTCAACTCGCGGGAGTGGCGGGCGCGGGCGACCGCGGCGGGCGGCGCCTTCGCCACGGCGAGCGCCTATGCCCGCGTCGTGCAGCTCCTGCTCGCGCGCGGCGCTCCGCTGATCGCCTCCGAGACGTTCGCCGAGCTCGCCCAGGTGCAGTTTCCCGGCATCGGCGGCGGCATCGAGTCGTTCATGACGTGGGAGGTGGCCGACTGGGGCCTGGGCTGCGACATCCGCGACGCCAAAGAGCCGCACTGGACGGGCGCGCGCACCTCGCCCGCGACGCTCTCGCACTTCGGCGCCTCGGGCACGCTGATGTGGGCCGATCCGCAGGCCGGCGTCGGCCTCGTCTGCCTCGCCAACCGCGGCACATACTCGGGCTGGATGATGCGACCGGGCCGCTGGCCCGACCTGTCCGATGCCGTGATCGCCGAGGCGGCGTGAGGGACTGGACGCACTGCCCCCGCTGCGGCGCCGATCTCGAGCGGGTGGTGCCCGACGGCGACGACGAGGAGCGGCTGCGCTGCCCCGCGTGCGGCCTCGTCCTCTACGAGAACCCGGCGCCGACCGCGAGCGCCGTCGTGGTCGATGCGCACGGCCGGGTGATGCTGACGCGCCGCGGGATCGAGCCGTTCCGGGGCATGTGGGACATCCCGGGCGGGTTTGTGCGTCCCGGCGAGGACGGCGAGGAGGCCGTCCGGCGCGAGCTGCGCGAGGAGACGAGCCTCGAGATCACGCCCGGGCGAGTGATCGCGATCGTCCCCGACACGTACGGCGCCGACGGCGTCCCGACACTCAACATCTTCTATCTCGCCCGGGTGCAGAGCGGCCGCGAGCGGGCGGCATCCGACGTCTCCGAGATCGGCTGGTTTCGCCCGGACGAGCTCCCGGCCCGCGATCGCATCGCCTTCGCCTGCGTCGCCGTGGTGCTCGACCGCTGGCGCGCCGAGCGAATTGTCAATGAACCGTAAAGCCTGCCGCGTCCGCGTCGATTACGGGTCCGTCAGCGCCCCGGCCGCAAAGGAGTTCGGCAGCCGAGGCGGAAAACGCGTCAGCCGGGCCGCGCCCGGAGGAAGCGGATCATGGACGAGCTGTACGACAAGCACGTGGAGATCGACGAGCGGTGGCTCACGGAGTGGTTCGAGTTCGGCTTTGCCGAGCTCAGCTCCTACCTGGCCAAGTACGCCGCATTCGACGCTTTCTGCGACAAGCACGAGCTTGACTAGGCACGCGCACACGCTCGCCCGCTGCCGGACGCCCAGGAGGCGCTCCGCGCACTGACGACGCGGCGGCGCGCCGGAGTCCGCGGCATAGAATCCGCGGATGCCGCCGTTCGAGCCCGTCCCCAAGCAGCCCGATCACATCGCGCTCGAGCATCGCGTGCTCGAGCGGTGGGAGCGGGAGCGCACGTTCGAGACGCTGCGCGACCGAAATCGCGGGGGTGAGCCGTTCAGCTTCATCGACGGCCCGATCACCGCCAACAACCCGATGGGAGTGCACCACGGGTGGGGGCGGACGCTCAAGGACCTCTGGCAGCGCTATTACGCCATGCAGGGCCGCGACCTCTGGTATCAGAACGGCTTCGACTGCCAGGGGCTGTGGGTCGAGGTGGGGGTCGAGAAGGAGCTTGGCCTCAACTCCAAGCGCGACATCGAGGCCTACGGGCTCGACCGCTTCGCGCGCGCCTGCCGCGACCGCGTCGCCCTCTACGCGGGCCAGCTGACCCAGCACTCCAAGCGGCTCGGTCAGTGGATGGACTGGGATCGGTCGTACTACACGATGACCGACCCGAACATCAGCTACATCTGGGGCTTTCTGAAGGAGTGCCAGAATCGCGGCTGGCTCTACCGCGGCCACCGGTCGATGCCGTGGTGCCCGCGCTGCGGGACATCGCTCTCCCAGCACGAGCTGATCGACTCCTACAAGGACATCACCCACCCGTCGCTGCACGTGCGCATGCCGCTGATCGAGCGCGACCACGAGTATCTGGTGGTGTGGACGACGACGCCCTGGACGCTGCCGGCCAACGTGGCCGCCGCGGTGCGGCCCGACGCCGACTACGCCCGTGTCGAGACGTCCGCCGGGATCGCGTATGTCGCGGCCGACCGCCTCGAGGCGAGCCCCGTCTCGGGCACGGTGCTCGGGACGGTGCGCGGCGCCGACCTCGTCGGGCTGACCTACACCGCGCCGTTCGACCATCTGCCTGCGCAGGCCGGGTTCGCAAACCGGGTCGTCGCCTGGGAGGACGTGTCGATGGACGAGGGGACGGGCATCGTCCACATCGCCCCGGGCTGCGGTGAGGAGGACTTCGAGCTCGGCCGCCGCGAGGGCCTGGACACGCTGATCCCCGTCGACGAGGCGGGCGCGTTCACGAGCGAGTACGGCTGGCTGCACGGCCACGTCACCGCCGAGGCGGCCCAGATGATCGTCGACGACCTCGGCCAGCGCGGCCGCCTGGTCAAGTTCGGCGAGATCACCCATCGCTACCCCGTCTGCTGGCGCTGCGGCACCGAGCTGATCTACCGGCTCGTGGACGAGTGGTTCATCAGCTGCGACGAGATCCGCCAGCCGATGATCGAGGCCTCGCGCGGCGTCGAGTGGACGCCCCGCCAGTACGGCAAGCGCATGGAGGACTGGCTCGTCAACATGGGCGACTGGTGCATCAGCCGCAAGCGCTACTGGGGCCTGCCGCTGCCGTTCTACTTCTGCGACCAGGGCCACATGACCGTGATCGCGTCGCAGACGGAGCTGCTCGAGCGCGCGCTGCGCGGCACCGAGGGGCTCGAGGAGCTGCACCGGCCGTGGATCGACGAGGTCGTCATCGGCTGCGCCGAGTGCGGCGGCGAGGCGCACCGCCTGCCCGAGGTCGGCGACTGCTGGCTCGACGCGGGCATCGTCCCGTTCTCGACGCTTGGCTGGCACAACGACACCTTCGTCGAGGCCGGCTACGCCGCCGGGGCGGGCGTCGGCGTCACGATCGCCGACCTGCCCGATCACGCGCACTGGGATCGCTGGTATCCGGCCGACTGGGTGTCGGAGATGCGCGAGCAGATCCGGCTGTGGTTCTACTCGATGCTCTTCATGGGCGTCGTGCTCGACGGCCGCGCGCCCTACCGGCGCGTGCTCACCTACGAGAAGGTGAACGACGAGACGGGCCGGCCGATGCACAAGTCGTGGGGCAACGCGATCTGGTTCGAGGACGCGATCGAGGACATGGGCGCCGATGTGATGCGCTGGCTCTACGCCGGCCAGGCCCCGGCGCAGAACCTGAACTTCGGCTACGGCCCGGCGGGCGAGGTGAAGCAGAGGCTCCTGAAGCTCTGGAACACCTACTCGTTCTTCGTCATGTACGCGAACATCGAGGGCTTCACGCCCGCCTACGACCTGCTCGAGACCGGCCCCGACCCGGCCTCGGCGCGGCCGCTCGACCGCTGGCTCGCCGCCCGCACGCAGCTGCTCGTGCGCGAGTGCCGTTCCGCCCTCGACGCCTGGGAGTCGCCGCGGGTGGTGCGCGCATTCGAGGCGTTCATGGACGATCTCTCCAACTGGTACGTGCGCCTGTCGCGCACGCGCTTCTGGCGCTCCGACGATGCCGCCGACAACCGGGCCGCGTTCGAGGCGCTCTGGTACGCGCTCGTCCAGGGGCTGCGCTGTGTCGCGCCGGTGATGCCGTTCCTGACCGACGAGATGTGGCAGAACCTCGTACGCGGCGTGTGCCCCGACGCGCCGCAGGGCGTGCACCTGGGCGGCTATCCCGCGGTGCGCCCCGAGCTCGAAGACGCCGAGCTCCTGGCCGAGATGGACAGCGTGCGGGCCGTCGTCGAGCTGGGCCGCCGCGGCCGCGACGACGCGAAGATCAAGCTGCGCCAGCCCCTGCGCGAGGTGATCGTCGCGACCGATGATCCCGTCCGCCGCGGTCACGTCGCCCGCCACGTCGAGATCGTGGCCGCCGAGCTCGGCGTCAAGCAGGTGCGACTGACCACCTCGGCCGAGGAGTTCGCCCAGGTCGAGGTGATGCCGCTGCTCAAGCTGCTCGGCCCCAAGTACGGCCGCGAGCTGGCCGTGATCCGCGGCCTGCTGCGCGAGGGCGCCTTCGAGATCCGCGAGGGCCGCGTGCACGTCGGCGACTGGGTGCTCGAGCCGGGCGAGTTCGAGCTGCGTGCGCGCGCCCGCGAGGGCTTCGCCGTGGCCGACGGCGAGGGCTTCGCCGTTGCACTCGACACCGAGATCACCCCCGAGCTCCAGCTCGAGGGAGTCGTGCGCGACGTGATCCGGCTGCTTCAGAAGATGCGTCAGGAGGCCGGGCTCGAGGTCACCGACCGGATCACGGTCACCTACCCCCAGAACGACGGCGAGGTGACCCGCGCGTTCGAGCAGCACGGCGACTGGATCGCCACCGAGACGCTCGCCGTGGCGCTCGTTGCCGGCGCCGCCCTCGCCATCGCGCGCGCGTGAGCTGACCCCAAAGAGCGATCACGGCTCCCCCGTCCGGGGAGGTGACGACTACCCGGAACGTGCGCAAACTGGGACTAGGCACGTTGCCCGCGTGCCTGGACGCACCGAGGAGGATCTCCAATCACCATGTCCCGTCCCCGCCGGGTGCTCGTGCCCCTGGCTGCGCTTTTCGCGACCCTGCTGCTGCAGGCGTCGACCGCGTCTGCGACCCTCGCTCCGACGCCCGCGAACCCGTGGGCGACCCCCAACGGCCGCGTGCTTGCCATCGTGCGCGTGAACAACGTCGTCTACATCGGCGGCAAGTTCACCCAGATCTCCGACTCGCACGGCACCTGGACCCGCAACCACGTCGCGGCGATCTCGGCGGCCGACGGCCACGTCCTGCCCTGGAACCCCGGCGCGAACAACACCGTCCGCGCGCTGCTCGTCTCCAACGACGGCCGCACGCTCTACGCCGGCGGCGACTTCACGAGCTTCGGCGGCGCGGCCCGGACGCGGCTTGCGGCCGAGGCCACCATTGCCGCGGCGAGCACGAGCACCGGCAGCCTGCGCGCATGGGCGCCGAAGGCCGACCAGTCGGTGTATGCGCTGACACAGCTCGGCGGGCGGGTGTACCTGGGCGGCGCGTTCCTGCATGTGAGCGGCTTCGGCCGGCCGCGGCTGGCGTCGGTGTCTGCGGCGAGTGGGGGCGTGACCGCCTGGCACCCCAAGGCCGACGGCGCGGTGCGCGCTCTTCTGCCCTCGCCGACGGGCTCCGAGATCTTCGCCGGCGGCCTCTTCCGGCACGTGAACGGCGTGAACGAGCAGCACCTGGTGGCGATCAACCCGTCGACCGGCAAGCTCGCGCCGTGGCGCTCGAGCACGCCGCACTCGGTCATGACGCTGACCGAGAACGCGTCGTACCTCTACGCCGGCGACAAGGGCGGCGGCGGCCATGTGCGCTCCTATGTGCTGAAGAACGGGAAGATGCGCTGGACGGAGTCGACCGACGGCAACGTGAACGCGCTCGTGCTGGTCGGCCAGGGCGCCTCGCAGCAGCTCGTCCTCGGCGGCCACTTCACCAAGGTGGGCAAGTACGTGCGCCACAAGGTGGCCCTCATCAGCCCGAACACGGGCCTTGTCGACAACGCCGCCGGCGCGTGGCATCCCGCCGCCGCGGGCTCCGACCTGGGCGTCTATGCCGAGCTCGCCTACGGCCAGCACGTCTACTTCGGCGGCGACTTCCTCGAGTGGCAGACGCACCCGGGCGTGTACGAGCAGGCGCACCTGGCGGTGTTCGCGACGACCGCGGCTGCCGACGTGACAGCGCCGGTCGTCAAGGCGCCCGCCGTCACGATCGCGAAGAGCGCGACGGTCGGCGCGACGAAGGTGCCGCTGCATCTCGGCCTCACCGCGTCGGACGCCGGCAGCGGCATCTGCCGCGTGCAGGCGCGCCGGCGCTTCGCGACCAACCCGTTCACGGGCCTGCCGCTGCTGCTCGCGACGTCGCGGTCGGTGACGACGTCGGTCTCACCCGCGCAGAAGGCGTACACCTTCAGCGCCATGGCGACCGACTGCTCCGACAACTCCTCGGCGTGGGTCACGACCGCGCCGGTGCGGCTGGGCGCCTACCGAAGCTCGAGCACCGCGATCGCCTACCACGGCGGCTGGAACGCCAGGCACGTCGCGAGCGCCTACGGCGGATCGGCCCGGCGGACGGCCGTGGCAGGCGCCAGCGCGACGCTGCGCTTCACCGGCCGCGAGGTCGCGTGGGTGGCCTCGCTCGCGCCCGGCTACGGCAGCGCCCGCGTGTACATCGACGGGCACGCGATCGCGACCGTGCACCTCCGCTCCACGAGCGCGGCTCAGCGCCGGGTGGTGTTCACTCGCAACTGGCCGGCGAACGGCACGCACACGATCAAGATCGTCACGCTCGGCACCTCGGGGCACCCCACGGTCGACGTGGACGCCCTGCTCGTGCTGCACTGAACACCCGGTGCACCAAACGGGGTCAGACCCCTTTTGGTGCGCTAGGAGCCGACCGCGCGGCGGAGCTCGACCGGGAGCGAGAAGTGCACGTCCTCGGGCTCGGCGTCCTGTGCTTCGACGTGCTCCACGCCCATCGCGCGGAAGTGCTCGATCACGCGGTCGACGAGCTTCTCCGGCGCCGAGGCGCCCGAGGTGATCCCGACCGTCTCGATGCCGCCGAGCCAGGCGGGATCGATGTCGCGCTCGTCGTCGATCAGATGCGCCGGCACGCCCAGCTCGCGCGTGACCTCGACGAGCCGGTTCGAGTTCGACGAGTTCCGCGACCCGATCACGAGCACGAGGTCGACCACCGCCGCCAGCCGCTTGACGGCGTTCTGCCGGTTCTGGGTGGCGTAGCAGATGTCGTCGCGCTTCGGCCCGACCGCGGCCGGGTAGCGCCGCCGCAGCGCGGCGATGATCTCGATGGTCTCGTCGACCGAGAGCGTCGTCTGGGTGATGTAGGCGACGCGGTTGGGGTCGGGCACGTCGAGCGTCTCGACGTCGCCGATCGACTCGACGAGGACGATCGCGTCCGGTGCCTCGCCCATCGTGCCGACGACCTCCTCGTGGCCGGCGTGGCCCACCAGCACGATCGTGTAGCCGCGGTCGGCGAAGCGGCGTGCCTCGGCGTGCACCTTGGTCACCAGCGGACACGTCGCGTCGAGCACCTGCAGCTGCCGTGCGGCGCTGCGCCGGTGCACGTCGGGCGCGACGCCGTGTGCCGAGAGCACGAGCACAGCGCCGGCGGGGACGTCCTCCTCGGACTCGACGAAGACCGCGCCGCGGTCGGTCAGCTCGGAGACGACGTGGCGGTTGTGGACGATCTCGCGCCGCACATAGACCGGCGGCCCGAAGTGGTCGAGCGCGCGCTCGACGGTATCCACGGCGCGATCGACCCCCGCGCAGTAGCCGCGCGGCGAGGCGAGCACGACCCGGGACGGCGCCATACGCCGCATCGTACAGGGCAGGTGGTTATCGGTGACCCCAGTCGGCGGTCCAGATGTCGGCGCCGGGATGCCCCATGAACGTGCCCTGGGCGCGGCCGATGCCGACGAACCGGAAGATCGGTGAGAGCACGATGGCGCGGTGCTCGGGGCTTGCCAGCCACGCCTTGACCACGCCGTTCGGCGTGCCGTAGCTGCCGGTGCCCCAGGCGAGCGTCTCGCCGGCCTCCCAGTAGCCCTCGGTGAGGAATCCGGAGTGCAGGATGCGCTCGAGCAGCGTCGAGCCGGTCGGGCTCGTGTGGGCGAAGTAGTCGCGGGCGAGCATGTCGGCCGAGTGACGGCGGGCGGCCTCGTGCAGCCGCGGCGATGCCTCGACCGGGCGCAGGCCGTGGGTGCGGCGCACGCGGTTGATCGCCTGCAGCAGCGGGTACCAGTGTCCGCCCGCGGCGCGGGCGGTGGTGGCCCCGAGACCGGCGGCGAGCAGGGCGGTCACAAAGACGATGATCAGCCGGCGGCTCATATGTGCCGTGATCGGCCGGCGCCGCCGCCGGATTAGTCAAATATCTGTAAATCCGGCTCCGTGCCGGGTGCTCAGGCGGCGGCGCGCCAGCCTTCCCCTTCGCGCGAAAGCCGCAGCGTCGTCCCCGACCGCACCTCGGTCTCGACCTCGCCGACGCGTACCCGAACCGACGCGGTGCGAGCCTCGACCTCGATCTCGTCGGGCGTGAGCGTGAGGATCAGCGGTGTGCCCCGGTAGGCGAGCCGCAGCCGCAGCCGGCGCCAGCCCGGCGGCAGGTGCGGGTCGAGCTCGAGCGCCTCGTCGCCGGCCCGAAGACCTGTGCACCCGAGGGCGACCGCTTGCCAGATTCCGCCCTGGGTCGCCATGTGCAGGCCGTCGTTGCGGTTGCCGCGGGAATCGTCGAGGTCGATCTGGAGCGATCGCTGAAGGTAGTGGTCGGCCTCCCGGTGCAGGCCGAGACGGCGCGCGACGAGCGAGTGCACGCCGTCGGAGAGCGACGAGAGGTGCCGCGTCAGCGGCTCGTACAGCTGGTAGTTGCCGAGCCGCTCCGCGGCCGTGAACTGCGGCTCGAGCAGGGCCATCAGCATGACCACATCGGCCTGCTTGACGTCCCGCCATTCCTGGCGGTCGCGCTGCCATGCGAGCTCGTCGCGGCCGGCGCGCTCCTCGGACGGGAGCGGCAGCTTCAGGAACCCTTCGTGCTGCTCGATCAGGCCCTCGGGCGTGTGCAGCACGACCATGCGGTCGGCGATGTGGCGCCAGCGGGCGGGCTCTCCGAGCCTGCTCTTGGCCCGGTGCGCGTCGGCGAGCTCGGCGGCGCGGCGCAGCGTCCACGCGGCCATCGTGTTCGTGAACGCGCTGTTCGAGACATCCTCGTGCAGCTCGTCCGGGCCGATCACGTGCCGGATCTCGAACCCGCGCTGCGTCTCCTGCGCCCGCGTCGCGAAGAAGCGGGCGGCCTGGAGCACGAGCTCGGCGCCGCCCTCGTCCAGGAAGCGGTCGTCGCCGCTCCAGCGCACGTACCGGTCGACCGACCAGGCGATGTCGGCGACGACGTGGATCTCGCGATGGCCCGTCAGCACCTCGAGCCTGCGGCCGCCCGGTCCGAGCACGAACGCCGGGGTCACGTCCTCGCCCGACGCCGCCGACTCCCAGGCGAACCACGCCCCGGAGAGGCCGGCGTCCTCGGCGTGGCGGATCGCCGCCGGGAGGGTGTGCAGCCGGTATTCGAGCAGGCGCCGGGCCACCTCGGGCAGCGCGGCCGCGTAGAACGGCATCAGGAACACGTCGGTGTCCCAGAAGACGTGGCCCTTGTAGCCCGCGCCCGTGAGCCCCTTGGCGGCGATCGAGCAGCGGCCGTCGGCGGTCGGCGCGACGGCGATCAGCTGCGCGATCGCGAAGCGGATCCCGACCTGGATCCCGCCCGCGGCGCCCTCGACCTCGATATCGGACCGGTCCCAGGCCACCAGCCACGCGTCGCGGTGCTCGGCCACGACCGAGTCCCACCCGAGCGCCGCCGCCTCGCGGGCCTCGCGCTCGGCGTCGGCGGCGGGTATCGGCCGCTCCCGCTCGGTGTACACCGCGACGAACCGATCGATTTCGAGCGCGTCTCCGGGCTCGAGCTCCGCCTCGGCCCAGCGGCCGCAGCCACCCTCTTCGGCGACGTGCTCGGTGGCGATCTCGGCGCCGCCGAACCGGGCGATGACGGCCAGGCCGACGTCGACGGCGACGCGGCCGCCCGGAGTGCGGGTGTGCAGCAGATCGACGCCGTCGGCGCGGCCCGCGGCCACGACCTCGACGTGCGGCAACGGCCGCTGCTGTTCGTCGGTCTGCACGCCGGCATAGGTGCGCACCCGCGCGGGCGGGCCGTCCTCGAGCACCAGGCGCAGGCGGATTGCGCCGAGGTGGCGGCGGGCGAGGCTCACCAGCCGGCGCGACTCGAGCCGCAGGCGGCGGCCATCGGGATCGACGCAGCGCAGAGTGCGCTCGAGCATCATCGTGTGCAGATCGAGGCGGCGGTCGTGCGTGACCTCGTCCCACTCCCACGGGCGGAACGATCGGCCCTCGACCTCAATCTGCGTGTGCGTCCAGTCGGCGATCACCGTCAGGTCCTCGACACCCGCCTCCGGGCCGTCGAACAGGCCGGCGATGTATGCGGCCCGGGACGACCCGGGGTTGGCTTCGTCGGTCGCGCCGCGCACGCCCATGTAGCCGTTCGTGAGCGCGAAAAGGCTCTCGACGGAGGCGGCATCGACCATGTCGTAGCCATGGCGCTCGATGGCCCAGCCGTCGGCCGAGCGCTCGATGGCCGGATGCCAAGGCGCGATGTCGGTGCTGTCGGTTGCCGGTGCGGGGATCGGCCGCATCTGTCCGCGCAGGACGCGCAGGAACTCGGCCGGGCCGCCGCCCAGGAGGAGCACGCCGCTCGGCACGCCGTTGGGCTCCCGCCCCACCGAGATCATCGTGGCGCCCGCGGCGAGGCGCGTGACCATGCGGTAGTCGCTGCCCTCGAACCCGGCGATCGGGCCGAACTCGTCGCCGGCGATCAGGATCTCCGCGGGCAGGATCGCCCGCACCGGGGCGAGATGGCGCACGAGGTAGGCGATCGAGTCGGACTTGTCGGTCAGCCCGACCTCGATGTGCTTCACGTCGGTGGTGATGCGCGAGTCGGGCAGCCCCTCCTGTGCCGAGAGCTGCTGCGTCAACCCGATCACCGCGCCGATGCCGCCGGGGACGCCGGCCAGGCGCTCGTTCACGGCGTCGAGCAGCTCGCCGATGCGCTCTTTCGGCGGATCGGCCCATTCCGGCGTCGGGATCAGGTCGATCTTGCGCCGGTTGAGGCGGTCGCGGATGACGCCGATCTCGAGCCCGTCGTCGGCGGCGAGGTGGTCGCGGACGCCGTTGGCGATGCGGTCGAGTGCGGCCTCCTCGGCGGCGGTCGCCGTGCGCAGCCACAGCCGCTCGAGCTCGCCCTCGGTGTCGTAGGCGTATACCTCGGAGCCGCGGTTCACCATCAGGAAGAGCCGCTGGCGCGCGGCCACCGAGAGCAGCGGTGCGATCTGGCCGCTGACATTCTTGGCATTCGTGCCGGTGATGACGACCAGCGTCACACCCGACGTCAGCAGGGTCTCCATCGCTGCGCCCAGCGCGGTCGGCTTCTCGGCGCGCGACGTGACGGCCGTGCCGTCCCAGTCGAAGGCGATCAGGCGGTAGCGGTGGTCGCCGAGCACCCCCGACCTCACGGAGGGCGCGGAGCCGCCGCTCATGGCACTCGAATCACCCACCGCGGACGGAGACTACCGGATGGTGACGCGTGTCCCCAGGGTGGCGAATTGCCACACCACCTGGGCGTCGCCGTCGGAGATGCGGATGCAGCCATGCGAGGCCGGGTAGCCGGGCACGTCCGGGTACTCGTGGAAGGCGTAGCCGCCGGTGAAGTAGTCCGCGTACGGAAGCCAGGTGTCGAAGAGGTTCGACCACGACATGATCTGCTTGCTGTAGATGTGGAAGATCCCGGTGGGCGTGAAGTAGCCGGGGACGCCGGCGGTCGACACGTGGATCGCCCGCTTCACGTGGCCGAGCTTGCCGATCAGGAGCAGCACCTGCTTGGAGATGTAGACCTCCATGTGCTTGTGCCGGTGCCCGCGCGAGACCGGGACCTGGGCATGCGCGAGCGCGCGGTAGGAGGCCGAGTCCATGATGCCGGTGCGCTCGAGGCCGACCCAGCCCTGGAAGGCCATGACCGCCTGGAGCGTGCGGTTGCCGTAGGTGCCCGTGGCGAGGCCGGGCGCGAGGTACTTGAGCCGGATCAGCTTGCGCTGGAGGGCAGAGACGACGCCGTTGGACGAGGCCGGCGTGACCGAGGTCGTGTTGGCGAGGGCGGGCGCTGCGGTGGCGAGGACGGCACCGGCGACGAGCATGAGGAGTACCAGGCGGCGAATCATGGGACGGGATAATAGGGCAGGTTGGACCGCGGGCGCACGTCGGCCGGGTCACGGTCCGGTATCGGCGCCCGGACCCATGTTGAACGCGACGAGCCGCGGCCGGTCGTCGTGCTCGACCACGACCCAGTGGCCGTTGCCGAGCCACATCCGCCGGTGCACCGCGGGGTCGGCGGCCAGGACGACGCTCGCGACGAGCACACGCGTGAGCGACCCGTGGGTGGCCGCAAGCGTCGTGCCGGGGAGCGCCGCCACTTCGGCGAAGAACGCGGCCGCCCGCTCGCGCGCGGCGGCGAGCGACTCGGCACCCTCGGGAGTCACCGTGTCGGTGTCGGCGCGCCAGAGCGCGTGGGCCTCGGCGAGCGGGCCGGCGTCGATCTCCTCCGGCGTCAGTCCCTCGAACGGGCCGGCATCGATCTCGGTGAGGCGCTCGTCCACGACGAGCTCGACCGGCCGCGCCTGGGCGGCCATGATGATCTCGCCCGTCTGCCGGGCGCGGCCGAGCGGCGAGCAGAAGGCCTGGTCGATGCGCTCGGACGCGAGCGCGGCCGCGGTCGCGCGGGCCTGCTCGAGCCCCGCCGGGCTGAGCGGGATGTCCGACCGGGTCGTGTAGCGGCCCTCGGCGTTCCAGACCGTCGCGCCGTGCCGCACGAGGATCAGGCGGCGGTCAGGCAACGGGGCTCCAGAGGCTCGCGTCGTCGCCGATCGGGGATCGCCACACGGCGCCCGCCTGCTCGAGCTCTGCCAGGGCGGCGGCCGTCGCGGCCGGGTCGCGGTCGTCGTTTCGGTCGCGGCACACCTCGGCGACCTCGACGGTCACAAGGCCCCCGGGGTAGCGGGCGAGGAGCTGCTGCGGCTCGGGCGCCGGCCGCCGCGGGAGCTCGGGAGCGAGGTTCGCGATACAGAGGTCATACGCGTCGAACGGCTGCCATCCGCCGGCGACGAGCCGGTCGGACCCCCGCGTGAAGACCAGGCTCGGGGCGGTGAAGCGCGCGCCGTCGGCCGACACCGCGGCCCGGTCCTGGGCGACGGCGGCCTGCCCGGTCTGCGCCGCCCCGCGCGCCTCGGCGCGGTCGCGCTGATAGGCGTCCTCGACAGCCGGATCGGCGATCGCGGCGGTGATCGTCCCGCCGTCGAGCCCGGTGGCGCCGGCAGCGGCGGCGATGCCCGCGTCGGTGTCGAGCAGGAGCGTCGAGGTGAACCACGCCATCCGCAGGGCGCGCATCAGCCGCGCGCCGGTGCCTGCGGCCACGTGCTCGGCGGCCTTGACCGCCCGGCAGGCGCGCCCGGACGAGATCAGGCGCGTGCGCGGGACGCTCGAGACCGGCATGCCGAAGCGGGTCTCGTACCCCTTCCATCCGGCGACGCGGCTCGCCGGGGTCACGCCCGCGCGCTCGCGCGCGACCGTGTCCTCGGACAGGCCGATCACCACGGTGCGCCACACGAGGCCGTCGCCGTAGCGCCACTCGAGGGCCCGCAGGAACGGCTCGGCCGAGTACGCCCACGGACAGCTGGGATCGGTGTACTGGGTCACGTGAACCGGCTCGGCCGCCATCGCAGCAGCCTACCGCCGCCCGGGGTGAGTCGCGGTAGACTGGCCCGCCCCGCGGTCGGGGCATCCGATGGCCACTCCGAACAGCACCCGCAGGCCGCCGCCCTGGTGGTCGTGGCGCACGACGGCGGTCGCCGCCCTGGTGATCATCGCCGGCCTCGCCTTCGGCGGCGGCTACGAGATCGGTCATCGCGGCAGCGCCCAGATCGTGAACGTCGCCGGCACCGGCCTGAGCGCGACCGCGACGGTGGTCCAGAACGGCAAGACGAGCCTTTCCATCGGCGGCGGGCAGACGACGCCGCCGCCGAAGGGGCCGGGCGCGGCGAACGTCGCCACCACCAAGCGCCCGAGCGTCGTCGTCATCCTCACCGACGACCAGCGTTGGGACACGCTCTGGGCGATGCCGCAGGTCCAGAACCTGCTCGTCGACCACGGCGTCACGTTCAAGAACGCGTTCGTCAGCAACTCGTTCTGCTGTCCGTCGCGGGCGACGATCCTCACGGGCAACTACTCGCACACGACCGGCATCTACGGCAACGTGCCCCCGCATGGCGGCGCGCCCGACTTCCGCCGCTACGGTGACGACAAGTCGACGATCGCGACCTGGATGCAGGCCGCCGGCTACGACACCGCCCTCTTCGGCAAGTACCTGAACGACTATCACGGGCCCTACATCCCGCCCGGCTGGACGCACTGGGACGCGTTCAACTACGGCTTCCGCTACTACGGCTTCGAGGCGTACACGAACGGCCACGACCTGTGTCCGGGCGGCAAGACTCCGTGCCGGGTCGACTACGGCAGCAACGAGTACTCGACCACGGTGTTCGGCGAGGCCGCGGCGCAGTTCATCCGCAACGCGCCGGCGTCCAAGCCGCTGTTCGTCTACTACGCGCCGTATGCGCCGCACGAGCCCGACGTTCCGGCCGACCAGTACGCCACCCGCTTCCAGAACCTGCCGACGTGGCGGCCGCCGAACTTCAACCAGGCCAACGTGAGCGACATGCCCAGGTGGGTGCAGAAGCAGCCGCTGCTGACGAAGAAGCAGATCAAGTTCGTGGCCCAGTTCCGCCGCCGCCAGTACGAGACGCTGCTCTCGGTCGACGACGAGGTGGGCTCGATCGTCGACGCGCTGCGCGCGACGCACCGCCTCTCCAACACGATGATCGTGTTCGCGTCCGACAACGGCCTCGCCTGGGGCGCGCACCGGTTCCCGGCGGCCGAGAAGCGGCTGCCCTACGACGAGGCCACGCGGATCCCGCTCGTCGTCCGTTACGACCCGATGACCAAGACGCCGAAGACCGACACGCACCTCGTCCTGAACACCGATTGGGCGCCGACGTTCGCCGACCTCGGCGGCGCGAAGCATCCCGGCGTCGAGGGGCGCAGCTTCCTGCCGCTCCTCGGGAGTGGCCCGGTGACGCCGGCGTGGCGCGCGTGGTTCCTGCTCGAGCACTGGGACGGCAGCCCGCCGACGCCCGATCCGAGCTACTGCGGGATCCGCAGCACGCGCTACCTCTACGTGCGCTACGGCACGGGCGAGCAGGAGCTCTACGACCAGAGCAAGGATCCGTTCGACCTGCACAACGTTGTTGGGGCGCCCGCGTACGCGGGGGCGCTCGCGCAGAACCTGGCCAGGCTGAAGACGGCGTGCAAGCCGCCGCCGCCCGGCTACAAGCTGCCGTGACCCGGCCCGACAGGGTGCGCCGGGCGCGGCTCTCGGCTCAGCTGCTCGCCGGCCGCCCGGCGCGGTCGGCCGAGGGGGTCGCCGCGCAGCTCCTGGCCGTCCAGGCCCAGAACCTGCGCGCCGGCCGGCTGGCTGTGCGGGCGCGCACGGCCGGGCTGACCGCCGCCTCGGTGAACGCCGAGCTCGAGAGCGGCGCGGTGCTGATCACCTGGATCCAGCGCGGCACCCTGCACCTGATCCGGCCCGAGGACTACCCGTGGCTGCTCGGCCTCGCGGCGCCGACGCTTCGGGTCGCGAACGTACGCCGCCTGCACCAGTGCGGCTTCACGCCCGACCGCGCGGCCAAGGCGGTGGAGCTGATCGTGCGCTGGCTCGGTGACGACGGGCCGCTCAAGCGCTCGGCGATCGGCGAGCGGCTCGAGGCGGCCGGCTACGCGCTCGAGCCTCAGGCGCTCGTGCACCTCCTGTTCGTG
>DASXZF010000259.1:0-7923 GCA_036502065.1 Gaiellales bacterium | reverse complement strand
GCGCGATGCCGCGCCGCTCGGGCGGGGCCGTGGCCTCGGCGAGCGCAACGGCGCTCATGCCGCGGCCTCGGCCCGGCCGAGCTCGCGGGCGCGGTAGCGACCCGACGGCAGGTCGCCCGCGATCAGCCGCAGCAGCCCGGGGACGCTCGCCTCGGGCCGCGGCCGGTCGGAGATGTCCTCGCCGGGAAAGGCCTCCTGGTGCATGCGGGTGCGCATGTCGCCGGGGTCGGCCCAGTAGACGCGCAGGGCGGGATGCTCGGCGGCGAGCACGTTTGAGAGCTGCTCGAGCGCGGCCTTGGACGAGCCGTACCCGCCCCAGCCCCCGTAGCTCTCGATGGCGGCGTCCGAGGTGATGTTGAGCACGATGCCACCGTCCGGCGCAAGCGCCGGCAGCGCGAGCTGGGTGAGCGCGAGCGGGGCGACCACGTTGATGCGGTACACGGCCTCGAGCACGTCGAGCGGGTAGTCGGCCAGGTTGGGCTGCGGGCTCGGGCCGAGCACCGAGGCGTTGTTCACGAGCAGCCGCAGCCGCCCCATGCCGAGAGCCGCGGCCACCAGTTCGTCGCGGTGGCGGGGATCGGCCACGTCGCCGGCGATCGCCGTCACCGCCGTTCGCTCGGCGAGATCCGTCCGCGCCGCATCGAGCGCCTCCGAGCCGCGCGCGTCGATCGCAAGGCCGTAGCCGCGGTCGGCGAGCGCCTGCGCCAGCGCGAGCCCGAGCCCACGCGACGCGCCTGTGATCAGTGCGATGTTCTCCATGCGACCAGGCTAGGCAGGCCCGGGCGCAGCCGCCTCGGGCGCGAGTCGCGATCGGGGCGCGCCTTTGGTCCTAGGCCGTGGGGTGGGGCGCCGCAGCGCCCCACGGTCATCAGCAGGTCAGGTCGAGCAGTGCGGGTTCGGGCGCATCGGGCCTTCCAGGTTGCCGAAGAAGTACGCCGACGGCGCGCCGTACTGCGTCGTCTTCCCGAACGTGTTGCCGTTCCCCATCTGGCCGAACTCCCACACGCAGCGGCCGCGCACACTGGCCTGGGTCCAGTACGGATAGAAGTGGCCGGGCCCGATCTGCGGAGGCACAGCGCATCCCGACAGCGTGGTCGCGCTGCACGTCGACTCGCTGGCGGCGGCGTCGGTCTGGAACTGGATCGTCGGGTAGGCATGCCCGTTGGTCCTCGGCTCCTTCTGCAGGAACGGAGACGGGAACTTGTCCGGCCGCAGGCTGTTCGGCCAGTCCGCCCAGTACGACGTGCCGTCGTAGTCCAGGTCGCCGTTCTGGGCGAACTCCTCGAGGCATCCGGCCACTTCGTCGGGCGGAGCCACACCTCCGTGCGTGAAGCTGTCCGGCCAGCATGGGCTGTCGGAGATCTCCGCGTTGCCGGGTGAGCCGTCGGGCAGCGCCGGGTTCTCGTAGGGGCCGACGCAGTTCTGCCACACCGTGTCGCTGAACGTGCCGAGACTGAACGGCATCGGGTCGGTCACCGAGGTGCACGGCTCGAAATGGCCGATCTCGAACTGGGTTGAGATGTTCGTCTCGAGCGCGGCCCACGGGATGATGTTCTGCGGCTTGGCCGAGGAGTACTCGGGCTGGTAGTTGAACGGGGTGCCGCTGCAGTCGGCGATCGACGTCTTCATGAAGCCGTTGCGCGCGCTCGCGACCATGAACCCGTGCTGGTGGGTCGTGAGGTCGCGGATGCTCGTCTCGAGCGCGTGCCCTCCACCACGCAGCCTGGCGTCCCAGATGTGGATGACGAGCCGGTCGCCCGGATTCATCCGCAGGGTCTGTCCGTTCGGCGTCACCGTGGACGCGTTTGACTGCTGCGGGCTCGGCGGGCCGGCCGGGACGCCGTCGCGCGAGATGAACGCGAAGTTCGTCGGCTCCTCGCAGCTCGTGTTGCAGCTCGCGAATCCGAGCGTGCACTCGAGGTCGTTGATGTGCAGCGACGCGCACCAGTGCGTGTTGTCGCACGAGATCGCGTCGGCGAAGGGCGCGAATCCCGGCGGGTAGAACTGCATCTCCAGGAACGAGCTGCCGCCGCCGCCCTGATCGAATGTGGGCGGGTGATGCGGGGCGTTGGAGTCGCTGCGCGGCTTGCACGGGTTGAGCGGATAGGACTCGGGGTTGCACAGGGCCATCGAGAACCACGGGGCGATCGACAGCTCGAACCAGTGCGTCGTGTCCTTGCCCGGGTGCGCGACCGTCGGCAGCGCCTTCGGGTCGAAGGGCAGCCGCTCATGCCAGGTGATGTTGTCGCCCGAGCCGGGGCGATTGGAGAGGAAGCGGATGATCGGCTCGTCGTGGCCGATGTACTCGCCGTTGTCGGTGAAGCGGGCCGGCTTGCCGTCGTAGAGCGAGCGCGGATCGCTGCAGACCGCCGCCTGGCGGAGGGCCTGCTTCTGGACGGGGCTGCGGCCGTTGCAGTCGAGCATGCCGACCGAATTGGCGTGCACGCCCTGGCTCGCGCCGGAGGTGGCAGGGGCCGCGGCGATCATCACGGCGGCCGTTGCCACGGCGAGACCCCATCGTCCCACCCGTCTGCGCCCCCTGGCCTGGTTCGACACGGTGAATCCCATGACAGCCCACCCCCTCGGTCGACGGACGGAACAGGGTAGAACTAGTCCAGCTGATGTCCGCTGTCAATAGCCGCGTGTGCTGGGCCACAGCAAACCGCGAGGCCGCGCGGGATCAGCCGGATCGCTTCAGCCGCCCGTGCTGCTTCGCGTAGCGCTCGCCGAGGGAGAACACGTACAGCCCGAGCGGGATCGCGATCACGCCGGTCAGGATCAGCGGCCAGATGTCTCCCCACACCGCCGCCGGGCCGGCGCCGTCGATCACCGCCCGGCGCGCGCCCTCGAGCGTGTAGGTGGCGGGCGAGACGACCGAGATCCACTGCATCCACTGCGGCAGGACGCTCACCGGGTAGTAGACGCCCGAAACGACCAGCAGCAGACCCTGGGCGATGAAGCCGAGCTGGGTGCCCTTCTCGGGCGAGACGAGCGGCAGCACCGCGGTCATCATCCCGATGCCGACGAACGACAGCGACGAGACCGCGAGCACGAGCGTCGCCGCCAGGAAGTCGGGATGGCCGAAGTGCACGCCGAGGAACGCCGCGACGAGGCCGAACAGGAGCACCGTGCGGATGACGCCGTAGATGACGGCGAACGCGCCCATCCCGAGCAGGTGGGCGGGCCGTGAGAGCGGCGCCATGAACGTGTACTCGATGGTGCCCTCCCAGCGCTCCCAGGCGACCGTCTCGGTCTCGATCTCGAAGATGAGGCCGAGGTACGACCACACGACGGCGCCGATCAGCAGCACGATCGTCTCGCGGTTCACGTTCAGGTGGTAGCCGGCGGCCTGCACCCCCTTGGCGATGAAGACGATCGTGAGCGTGTTGGCGACCGTGTACAGGAACCACGCGAGCTCCCACCAGGCGAAGCGCCGGATCAGATAGGTGTTGCGCTCGACGATCCCGGCGAAGCCGATCAGCTCGCGCCGCACCGCCACCGACGCCTGCCGCATCACGGCGACGTCTCCGTCTCGTCCTCGAAGCTGCGCCCCGTCGCCGCCATGAACGCGTCCTCGAGCGTCGCCGCGCCGTAGCGGTCGCGGACCGCCGCCGGCGTGTCGAGGCAGATCAGGTTGCCGCCGTGCAGGATGCCGACCCGGTCGGCCAGCGCCTCGGCCTCGCCCATGTCGTGCGTGCAGAGCAGGATCGTGCAGTCGTGCTGGCGGCGCAGGTCGCGCACGAGCTCCTGCACCTCGAGCTTGGAGCGTGGGTCAAGGCCGGTCGTCGGCTCGTCCAGGAGCAGCAGCACGGGCGAGGTGAGCAGGGCGCGGGCCAGTGCGATCTTCTGCTGCATCCCCCGCGAGAGGTCCTCCATGGGCTCGCCACGGCGCTCGGGCGGGAAGCCCACGCGGCCGAGGATCGCCGGGATGGCTGCACGCGTCTGGCGTGGGGTGAGGCCGTAGAACCGGGCCGAGTAGCTCAGGTTCTCGGCCGGCGACATGCGCTTGAAGAACGACGCCTCGACCGACACGCGGTTCACCAGCCGCTGCACCGCCCGCGGGCGCGCGCCGACGTCGATCCCGAAGACGTGCGCGCTGCCGCCGTCGTGCAGGAGCAGCGTCGAGAGCACGCGCACGAGCGTCGACTTGCCGGAGCCGTTCTGGCCCAGGATGGCGACGCACTCGCCCCGCGCCATCGTGAAGCTGATGCCGTGCAGCGCGGCCACCCGGCGGCGACGGTGACCACGGCGGCGACCGTCGCGGCGGATGAACTCCTTGCGCAGGTCTGAGACTTGGACGGCAGGCTGGGCGGACACGCGGACGGCTCCAATGGGGGCGATGAGGGGTTCCGCACGGGCACGCGGCGATGCGTGCGGCGGAACGATCGATTGGGGCGGCGGGCGGCGCGGGCCGGGGCAGGCGTTTCGCCCCGGCGCAGCCGGACACTCTACCAGACGCACCGCGCGATTCCAGGCTCTGAGCGGCCGGTTCCCGCCCGGTGACGACGCCTGTGTTGGCTAAGGTTGGCCGGTGGAATCGGTCGTAGGCACAAACGGCGATCGGCCTGCGGCCGAGGCCGCGCGGCCGCTCGAGCTCGCCGTCAAGCGCACCGTCGATACCGCGCTTGCGGCGGCCGGACTCGTCGTGCTCTCGCCCGTCCTGGCCGCGCTCGCCGCCGTGATCCTGGTCGAGGACGGCCGGCCGGTGCTCTTCCGCCAGGAGCGGGCCGGACGCGATGGCAAGCCCTTCACGATTTTCAAGTTCCGCACGATGATCCGCGACGCGCATGCCCACGGCGACGGCTACGCCGTGAACGAGGGCGACGATCGCATCCTGCGCAGCGGCGATTTCTACCGCCGCTTCGGCCTCGACGAGCTGCCGCAGCTCTGGAACGTCCTGCGCGGCGAGATGTCGCTGATTGGACCGCGCCCGACGCTGGTCGACCAGGTCGAGCGCTACACCGCCCGGCAGCGGGTGCGGCTGCGGATGCGCCCCGGGGTGACCGGCTGGTCGCAGATCCACGGCCGCACCTCGATCCCGTGGTCGCGCCGGATCGAGCTCGACGTCTGGTACGTCGAGCACTGGTCGCTGCGCCTCGATGCGCGCATCCTGTGGCGGACGCTCGGTCAGATGACGCGCCCCGAGGACACCTACAAGGGCGCGACGGGCGGCTGGGACCTGTGAGCAAGCGCTCGGTGCTGCTCACGTGCGCCGGCCAGCGGGTCGACGTCGTGCGCGCCTTCCGCGAGGCGCTCGACGGGCTCGGCTGGGACGGCGATGTGGTGGCCGTCGACGCCAACCCGCTCTCGCCGGCGCTCATGCGCGCCGATCGCGGGGCGGTCGTCCCGCCCGCGGCGAGCGCCGAGTACGTGCCGGCGCTCGCCGAGCTCGTGCGCGCCCACGGCGTGCGGGCCGTGCTGCCGCTGGCAGACCTCGACAACGTCGAGCTCGTCGCCGAGCGCGCGCTGCTCGAGGCGGCGGGGGCGCAGCTGCTCCTGCCCGACCTCGCCGTCGCCGAGGCGATGTTCGACAAGTACCTCTGCCACCAGGCGCTGCTCGCGGCGGGGCTGCCGTCGCCCGACACGTGGATCCCCGAGGAGCTGCCCGCCGCCCCGCCGCTGCCGCTGCTCGTGAAGCGCCGGTGGGGATACGCGTCGCGCGACATCTACCGCTGCGACGACCTGGACGAGGTCGGCTTCTTCGTCCGCTACGCCGGCGTGCCGGTGATCGTGCAGCGGTTCTGCCCCGGCGAGCAGTTCTCGATCGACGTGCTCTGCGATCTCGACGGCCGGGCGGTGAACGTCATCCCGCGCACGATGATCGAGTCGAAGGGCGGGGAGTCGATCAAGGGCATGACCATCGCCGACCCGCGCCTGATCGACCTCGGGCGCACGGTCGCCGAGGGCCTGCGGCTGGTCGGGCCGGCGACGATCCAGTGCTTCGACGAGCCCGAGGGCCTGCCCGTCACCGACATCAACTGCCGCTTCGGCGGAGCATTCCCGCTGCCGCTCGCGGCCGGCTCGCGCTACCCCGAGCTGGTGCTGCGGATGGCGTGCGGCGAGCGCATCGAGCCCCACGTCGGCGTCTTCACCCCCGGCGTGACGATGACCCGCTACTACGACACGGTGATCCTGCCGGCCGATCCCGAAGCCGGGAGCGCCGAGGCGGTCGGCGGCGCGCCGGCGACGGCCGACTAGCGCCGCATCCACACCGTCGCGTGGGTCAGGTGCGGCGGGGTCGTGAGCTCCGCGGCGCGCGCGACGAGCACCGGCCGGTCCCACCACGCGTCCGAGTGGCCGCAGCCGGTCGACTGCAGGCAGGGCGCGGGCGGATGCTGGAACAGCCCGGCGATGTCGGCAGGAGCGGGGCCGATGAGCACGAACAGGGCCACCACGATCCCCAGCGCCAGATCCCTCAGCCGCACCGCCATCCACTGATCGTACTCCGCCGGGGCCGTCCGCATCCGGACGATTCCCGCCCGTTCACCGCACGGCGGGCTCGCGATCGAAGCGGCGGAACAGCGGCTCGACCTCCTCGGCGGGCACGGCCGGGCTGAACAGGAAGCCCTGTCCGAGCGTGCAGCCCTCGCGCTTCAGGAACTCGCACTGCTCGGGCGTCTCGATGCCCTCGGCGAGCGCCTCGGCGCCGATGTTGCGCGCCAGCTGGATGATGGTCGTCGCGATTGCGTTCGCGTGGGGGCTGCCCGGGATGTCGCGCACGAACGCGCGGTCGATCTTGAGCGTCGAGACCGGCATCTCGGTCAGGCGGCTGAGCGACGAGTGGCCGGTGCCGAAGTCGTCGATCGCAAGCCGCACGCCGCGGCGGTGCAGGTCGTGCAGGATCGCCTGGGTGCGGTCGGGCTCGGTCATCGCGCTCGACTCGCTCACCTCGACCACGATGTGGCCCGGGTCGAACCCGCTCGAGTGGATCGCCCCGAGCAGACGGTCGGCCGCATCGGCGGGCCAGCGGGCGATCGGCATGTTCACGGCGGCCTGGAGGCCCATCTCGCCGAGCAACCACGGCTTGGACACGCGGCACACCTCGTCGACGACCCAGTCGGAGATCGCGGTGATCAGGTCGGTGCGCTCGGCGAGCGGGATGAAGGCCGACGGCGCCAGCAGCCCGTCCTCGGGGTGGTTCCAGCGGATCAGCGCCTCGACGCCCACCATGTGCATGTCCGCGAGCCGCAGGATCGGCTGGTAGTGGAGCACGAACTCGCCCCGCTCGAGCGCGAGCTGCATGCGGGCCGTGAGCGGCACCTGGCCGCCGCCGTCGGCCGGCGCGGCGGCCACCGGCGTCGACCCGGCGAGCTCCTTCGACCGGTACATGGCCGCGTCGGCGCGGCGCAGCAGCTCGTCCCGCGTCGTGGCGTCGTCGGGGTAGAGGGCGATGCCGACGCTCCCTCCGACCGCGATCGCCTGGCCGTCGATCGCCGCCGGCGCGGCCAGCGCCTCGGCGACGTGTGCGGCGATCGTGCGCGCGATCTCGCGCGGGTCGGGCGTCGCATCGGCAGGCAGGTCGGCCACGAGGACGAGGAACTCGTCGCCGCCGTGCCGGGCGACGAGGTCGGTGGCCCGCGTGGCCCGCTCGAGCCGCCGGGCGACCTGGCGCAGCAGCTGGTCGCCCGCCTGGTGGCCGTGGGTGTCGTTCGTGTTCTTGAAGTCGTCGAGGTCGACGTAGAGCACTGCCACGCCGTGCCCGTGCCGCTGCGCCCGGGCGAGTGCGAGGTCGAGGTGCTCGGCGAACATCAGCCGGTTCGGAAGGCCGGTCAGATCGTCGTGGTAGGCGAGGTATGCGACCCGCTTCTCGGCCAGCTTGCGCGCGGTGATGTCACGGCCGATCTCGGCTGCGCCGATCACCCGGCCGGCGGTGTCGACGATCGGCGAGATCGTGAGCGACACGTGCACCTCGCTGCCGTCCTT
>DASXZF010000258.1:0-15826 GCA_036502065.1 Gaiellales bacterium | reverse complement strand
GCCCCGTTCGAGCTGCGCGAGCCCTACACGCACGGCCAGGCCACCACCGGGCTCCCGCGCTGGAAGATCCCGAAGGGGTACTACCTGATGCTCGGCGACAACCGCGGCATCTCGGCGGACTCGCGCACATGGGGGCTCGAGCCCCGCGACGGGATGATCGGCATCGCCCGCGTGCGCTACTGGCCGCTCGGCCGCCTCGGCCTATTGTGAACGGGCCGGCGCGCGTGCGCCGATAGACTTCTGCTCCCCGAGACGAGGAGCACTGCCGTGCGGTTGCGCCGTTCCTGCCTGGCCGTGCCGGGCTCATCCGAGAAGATGCTGGCCAAGGCGGCGACGCTCCCCGCCGACCAGGTGTTCCTCGACCTCGAGGACGCCGTCTCGCCGCTCGAGAAGGAGGGCGCCCGCGCGACGGTCGTACACGCCCTGCGGACACACGACTATTCCGGCAAGACGCGGGTCGTGCGCGTGAACGGCGTGACCACGCAGTGGTGCCTCGGCGACATCCTCGAGGTCGTCGGCGGCGCCGGGGCGAACCTCGACTGCCTGATGATTCCGAAGGTCGAGGACGCCGCCCAGCTGCACTTCGTCGATCACCTCCTGACCCAGCTCGAGCGCCAGCAAGGGATCGGGCACCGGATCGGGATCGAGGCCCAGATCGAGAACGCCCGCGGCACGATCAACCTGCGCGAGATCGCCACCGCCACCGACCGGATCGAGACGATCATCTTCGGCCCCGGCGACTATGCCGCGGCGATCGGCGTCGCCCAGCTCGTCATCGGCTCGATCGACCCGGACTACCCGGGCGACCAGTGGCACTACGTGCTCTCGAAGATCGTCACCACCGCCCGCGCGTTCGGCCTGCAGGCCATCGACGGGCCCTACACCGACATCAAGAACGTCGACGAGTACCGGCGGCTCTGCCACCGCGCCCGCCTGGTCGGCTTCGACGGCAAGTGGGTGCTGCATCCGAGCCAGGTCGAGGTGGCGAACGAGGTGTTCATGCCGACGCGCGAGCAGTTCGACTCGGCCCGCCGCCTGCTCGACGCCTACCACCACGCCACCACCGTCGAGCGCAAGGGCGCCGTCATGCACGAGGGCCAGATGATCGACGAGGCGTCGCGCAAGATCGCCGAGGCGGTCGTCGCCCGCGGCGAGGCGGCGGGCATGGCCGTCCAGGTCACCGCGTGAGCAGCGTCCTCGAAGACCTGACGGAGGACCAGCGCGAGATCGTCGGCCTCGTGCGCCGGTTCGTCGACGAGCAGGTGATCCCGGTCGCCTCGCGGCTCGAGCGCGACGACATCTTCCCGGACGACATCGTCGCCGGCCTGCGCGAGCTCGGCATCTTCGGATTCACGATCCCCGAGCGCTACGGCGGGCTCGGGCTCGACCTGACCACCTACGCGCTCGCCGTGTGCGAGCTGTCGCGCGGCTGGATGAGCGTCTCGGGCATCGTCAACACCCACTTCATCGTCGCCGACATGCTCGTGCGCGACGGCACCGAGGAGCAGCGCGAGCGCTTCCTGCCGCGGATGGCGACCGGCGAGCTGCGCTGCGCCTTCTCGATGACCGAGCCCGAGTGCGGCTCCGACGTGCAGGCGATCCGCACGCGCGCCGTGCTCAACGGCTCCGACTACATCGTGAACGGCCAGAAGATGTGGGTCACGAACGGGCTTCGGTCGGGGATGGTGGCGACGCTCGTGAAGACCGATCCCGACGCCACCCCGGCGCATCGCGGCATGAGCTGCCTGCTGGTCGAGAAGGAGCCGGGAGCGGCGGTCGACGGAGGCCTGACCGTCCCGCCCCAGCTCGAGAAGCTCGGCTACAAGGGCGTCGAGACGACAGAGCTCGTCTTCGCGGATCACCGCGTGCCGGCCGCGAACCTGCTCGGCGGCGCGGAGGGGCGCGGGTTCCAGCAGATGATGTCCGGCATCGAGGTCGGCCGCGTGAACGTGGCCGCCCGGGGCGTCGGTGTCGCCCAGCGCGCCTTCGAGATCGCGATCCGCTACGCCCAGGAGCGGGAGGCGTTCGGCCGCCCGATCGCGCGCCACCAGGCGATCCAGTTCAAGCTCGCCGAGATGGGGACGAAGATCGAGGCCGCCCGCCTCCTCATGCTCTCGGCCGCACGGCGCAAGGACGCGGGCGAGCGCTCCGACGTCGAGGCGGGCATGGCCAAGCTGTTCGCCACCGAGACCTGCAACGAGGTCGTCGGCGAGGCCCTGCGCATCCACGGCGGCTACGGCTACTCGAAGGAGTACGAGATCGAGCGGCTCTACCGCGACGCCCCCCTGCTCCTGATCGGCGAGGGCACCTCCGAGATCCAGAAGCTGATCATCGCCCGCGGCCTCCTTGCAAGGAATCCCCTGTGACCCGCGAGTTCGACGCCCGCGAGACCCGCTTCGGCCGCTACCTCGAAGACTTCGAGGTCGGCGACGTCTACCGCCACTGGCCCGGCAAGACGATCACCGAGGCCGACGACCATCTCTTCTGCATGATCACGATGAACCACCACCCCCTGCACACCGACGCCCACTACGCCGAGACCGAGACCCAGTTCGGCAAGAACGTCGTCGTCGGCAACCTCGTCTACTCGCTCGTGCTGGGGATGAGCGTCCCGGACGTCTCGGGCAAGGCGATCGCAAACCTCGAGGTCGAGTCGCTCAAGCACCAGAAGCCGACGTTCCACGGCGACACGATCTACGCGCACACGACCGTGGTCGACGTCGTCCCGTCGCGCTCCAAGCCCGATCGCGGCGTCGTCACGGTTGACACCGTGGGCCAGAACCAGCGCGGCGAGATCGTGTGCGAGTTCCGGCGCAAGGTGCTCGTGCCGAAGCGCAACCCCGGCTGACGCCTGCCGGTAGGCTCCGCGCGATGGACGCTGCCATCTCGGTCGTCGGGCTCACGAAGCGCTACGGCGACCACACGGCCGTCGACGGCATCGGCTTCGAGGTCGAGCAGGGCGAGTCGTTCGGCATCCTCGGCCCCAACGGCGCGGGCAAGACGACGACGCTCGAGATGATCGAGGGGCTGCGCAAGCCCGACAGCGGCGAGATCGCCGTGCTCGGCCAGCCGGTGTGGCCCGACCCGCGCCGGATCCAGCCCCGCATCGGCGTCCAGCTCCAGTCGACATCGCTCTTCGACATGCTGACGGCGCGTGAGCTGCTCGAGCTCTTCGCCCGCTTCTACCTGCGTCCGGATTACACCGAGCGGGCGCAGACGGCGCTCGGGCTGGTCGGGCTCGAGTCGAAGGCGAACGACTACGCCAAGCGCCTCTCCGGCGGCCAGCAGCAGCGGCTTGCGATCGCCCTCGCCCTCGTGCACGACCCGGAGATCGTGTTCCTGGACGAGCCGACCACCGGCCTCGACCCCCAGGCGCGGCTCAACCTGTGGGACGTCATCCGCTCGATCAACACCGACCAGGGCAAGACGGTCGTTTTGACGACGCACTACCTGGAGGAGGCCGAGGAGCTCTGCGACCGGGTGGCGATCATGGACCAGGCGCGGATCGTTGCTCTCGACACGCCGGCCGGGCTGATCGCCGCGCTCGACGCTGACGCCCGCGTCTCCTACACCGACCGGTCGGGCGATCACACCGTGTTCGTGCGCGACGTCCAGGCGACCGTGCTCGAGGTGCTCGAGCGGGCGCGGGCCGAGGGTGACACCGTGCAGAACCTCACGGTCAAGGGCGCCGATCTGGAGGACGTCTTCATGCAGCTCACGGGCCGGGAGTACCGGGAATGAACTTCGGCCGCTTCCTGGCGACGACGCGGGCGCAGCTTCAGATGACGTTCCGGCGCCGGATCACGCTCTTCTGGTCGCTGATCTTCCCGATGATCCTGATGACGCTGCTCGGGCTGCTCTTCGGCCGTTCGATCAACGCCGGCACGATCGCCGTCGTGCCCGTGCGCGCCGCCGCCCCCGCCGGGGTCATCCGGGCGCTCGAGCACACGAAGGGCGTCACCGTGAAGATCGCGCCGAACGCGGCCAAGGCGCTGCACCAGGTGCGCGACGGCGACCGCGACGCCGCCATCATCTTCAGTCCCACCGCCAGCGGCGCGTACGTCGTTCGGCTCTACACCTCGAACACCTCCGCCGACCAGGCGGGCATCATCAAGGGGATCGTGTCGGGCGCCACCGACGGCGTCTCGGTGGCGGCGACCGGTTCGGCGCCCGCGCTGCGCTTCCAGCCGCTGTCCGTCGACTCGGCCTCGCTCACCTACATCGACTTCCTGCTGCCCGGGATCCTCGCCCTCGCGATCATGATCTCGGCCGTTATCGGCCTGGCCACGATCCTGGTGGACTGGCGCCAGCGCGGCATCCTGCGCCGGCTGAAGCTCACTCCGATCCCGCTCGGCGAGTTCTTCGCCGCTCGCATCACCGCCTCGCTCGTGGTGGCGCTCATGCAGGTCGTCGTGCTGCTCCTGTTCGGCCGGATCGCGTTCGGCATCCACATCAGCTCGACCGCCTGGGCGGCGATCCCGGTGGCACTGGCAGGCTGCCTCTGCTTCCTGGCGATGGGCTTTGCGATCGGCTCGGTCGTCTCGAACCCCGAGACCGGCGACGCCGTCTCCAACGTGATCACGAACCCGATGATGTTTCTCTCGGGCGTGTTCTTCCCCGTCGCCGCGATGCCGGCGTTCGTGCAGGTGATCGCCCGGGCGCTGCCGCTCTACTACATGGCAAACGGCCTCCGCGACACGACGGTGCGTGGGCTCTCGCTCACGCATGTGTCCGGTGACATCGGGGTACTCTTGGGCGCGACCGCGGTCCTGGCAGCGATCGGATTGCGGTCGTTCCGGTGGGAGCCTTCGATCTAGGGGGAACTGGAGTGCGCTACGACAACGTCATCGTGGGCGGCGGCCTGGCCGGTGGGATGGTCGCCCAGGAGTACCGCGAGCAGGGCGGCGACGGCTCGGTGCTCATCCTGGCCCGCGAAGCGCACGTGCCCTACCACCGCCCGCCGCTGACCAAGGGCTATCTGCGCGGAGAGACGCCGCTCGACGAGGTGTTCATGCACCCGGCCGGGTGGTGGGAGGAGCAGAAGGTCGACGTGCAGCCGGGCGTCGAGGCGACCGCGCTCGACCCGTCCGCGCACACGGTCACGCTTGCGAGCGGGGAGATCGTCGAGTACCAGCGGGTCGTGCTCGCAACGGGCTCCACGCCGCGCACCCTGCCCGGCGCCTCCAGCATCCGCACGCTCGATGACTCGGACGCACTCGCGAAGCGGCTCGACGCCGGAAGGGGCCACCTGGGCGTGATCGGGGGCGGCTTCATCGGCGTCGAGGCGGCTGCGAGCGCGCGCATGAAGGGCTGGGACGTGACGATGGCCGTTCCCGAAGCCGTCGTCTGGGAGCACCTGTTCGGGGCCGAGGTGGCCGCGTACTTCCAGCGCCAGCTCGAGCAGCACGGCGTCAAGGTGCACACCGGCACGAAGGAGCTTCCGGATGCGAGCTACGACGTCAAGCTCGCGGGCATCGGCGTCACGCCGAACACCCAGCTGGCCGAGGCGGCCGGCCTCGCGGTCAGTAACGGCGTCGAGGTCGACGACCATCTGCGCGCCGGCGCCGACGTGTGGGCGATCGGCGACATCGCCAACTACGAGAGCGTGATCCACGGCGGCCGCATCCGGATCGAGCACTGGGACGTCGCCCTGAACCAGGGCAGCTACGTCGGGCGCACCTGGGCGGGCAAGGAGGACGCGCCGTATGCGGTCGTGCCGTACTTCTTCTCGGACATCGGCGACTGGACGTGGTTCGAGTACGTCGGCCCCGGCAAGGGCCGGGTCGACGTGCGCGGGTCGATGGACTCCGACGACTTCGTCGCCTACTACCTCGACGATGACGATCGGGTGGTGGCCTGCCTGGGCGTCAACCGCAGCGACGACGTCGAGGCGGCCAAGGCGCTCATCACCGAGCACGGCAAGGCTCCGGCGAAGACCTGAGAACCGGGGACTGTCCCCTGGGGGACAGTCCCCACCACAGCGCTAGACGGCTGTGAGGGAACGGCTGCGCAGGTGCTCGGCGATGTGCTCGACCGTGACGACCGGGAGTGCGTTGCGGCGGCAGAACGCCTCGAGCGAGGCGCCGCGCGCCATGGTGCCGTCGTCGTTTATGACCTCGCACAGGACGCCGCCGGGCGTGAGGCCGGCCAGGCGCGTGAGGTCGACCGCGGCCTCGGTCTGACCGCGCCGCTCGAGCACACCGCCGGGGCGGGCGCGGAGCGGGAAGACGTGCCCGGGGCGCACGAGGTCGCGCGGGCCGGTGGCCGGGTCGACCGCCACGCGGATCGTGCGGGCGCGGTCGGCGGCAGAGATCCCCGTCGTCACTCCCGTGGCAGCCTCGATCGACACGGCGAACCCGGTGGCCTCGGTGCCCTGGTTGGCCGGCACCATCAGCGGCAGGTCGAGCTCGTCGCAGCGCTCCTCGGGCAGCGCCAGGCAGATCAGACCGCGGGCGTGGCAGGCCATGAAGGCGATCGCCTCGGGCGTGATGAGCTCGGCGGCCATGCAGAGGTCGCCCTCGTCCTCCCGGTCGGGGTCGTCGCACACGACGACCATGCCGCCTGCCCGCAGCTGTCTGAGCGCACGACCGAGCTGGCCGGGCATTTCGGGGACGGCGCTCACGAGCGCAGCATCATACCTTTTATGGCCACTGCGAGGTTCAGATCTGGGCTGCCGAGGCAGGCCGGTAGGCGCCGAACACGGCGCGCAGTGCGGAGCAGATCTCGCCGAGGGTCGCATCGGCGCGGACCGCCGCGATGATCGCCGGCATCAGGTTCGTGTCGGCCTCCGCCGCGGCGCTCAGCACCTCGAGCGCCGCCGCGACGGCGGCGCCGTCACGCGCGCCGCGCAACGCATCGAGCCCGCGGCGCTGATCGGCAGCGAGCTGCGGCGGCACGTCGAAGCGCTCCGGCAGCGGCGCGGCGTCCTCGACGTAGGCGTTCACGCCGACGACGACGTCCTCGCCCGAGGCGACCCGGCGCTCGCGCTCGTACGCCTCGTCGGAGATCACGCGCTGGTAGAAGCCGGCCTCGATCGCCGCGACCGCCCCGCCGAGCGAGTCGATGTGCTCGATCAGCTCGCGCGCCTCGCCCTCGAGCCGGTCGGTCAGCCGCTCGACGTGCCACGAGCCCCCCATCGGATCGGCCACGCCGGTGATCCCGAACTCGTGCTGGAGCATCTGCTGCGTGCGCACTGCAAGCGTCTGGGCGTGCTGCGTCGGGATCGCGATCGCCTCGTCGAAGCACGAGAGCGCCATCGACTGCACCCCGCCGAGCGCCGCCGCGAGCGCCTGCACGGCCGCGCGGACGATGTTGTTCTCGGGCTGCTGCAGCGTCAGTGCCGACCCCGCCGTCTGGGTGTGGGTGCGCAGCATCATCGAGCGCGGGTCGGTCGCCCCGAACCGGTCGCGCATGACGTGCGCCCACAGCCGCCGCAGGGCGCGGTACTTCGCGATCTCCTCGAAGAAGTCCATCTGCGTGTTGAAGATCCACGAGAGCCGCGGCGCGAAGCTGTCGACGGCGATGCCGCGCTCGGTGACCGCCGAGACGTAGGCGATGGCGTTGGCGACGCCGAACGCCATCTCCTGCGCCGCGGTGCAGCCCGCCTCGCGCATGTGGTAGCCCGAGAGCGAGATGGCGTTGAAGCGGGGCGCGTCGGTCGCCGACCACTCGATCAGGTCGGCCGCAAGCCGAAGCGACGGCCGCGGCGGATAGATGTAGGTGCCCCGCGAGACGTACTCCTTGAGCACGTCGTTCTGTGCGGTGCCGCGGATCTGGCCGGGATCGCGCCCCTGACGCTCGCACGCGACGTAGTACATCGCCACGAGCACCGCCGCGGGCGCGTTGATCGTCATCGACGTCGACACCTCGTCGAGCGGGATGCCCGCGAACATCGCCTCCATGTCGCCGACGGAGTCGATGGCGACGCCGACCCGGCCGACCTCGCCCTCGGCCAGCGGGTCGTCGGAGTCCATCCCCATCTGCGTCGGCAGGTCGAAGGCGGTCGAGAGCGCCGACTGGCCCTGGTCGATCAGGAACCGGAAGCGGCGGTTCGTCTCCTCGGCCGTCCCGAAACCGGCGTACTGGCGGATCGACCACGGCCGGCCGGCGTACATGTCGCGGTGGATCCCGCGCGTGAACGGGAACTCGCCGGGGTCGCCCAGGTCGCGGCGATAGTCGAGGTCGACGTCGTCCGGCCCGGCGAAGCGGCGCTCGCTCATGCGCGCACACCCTCGCCCTGGCGCTGCGCACCGACCAGCACCACCATCTTGCCGACGTGACGGTTCTCCTTCATCATCTGGTGCGGGAGCGGGCACTCCGACCACGGGAACACGCGCGAGAGCACCGGCTTGATCTTGCCCTCGGCGATCAGCTGGTTCGCGCGCTGGCACTCGTAGGCGTTGGCGAAGTGGCTGCCGAGGATCGACTTCTGCCGCATCCACAGGTAGCGCACGTCGAAGTCGAGCTGGAAGCCCGACGTCGCCCCGCAGATCACGATCGTCCCGAACGTGCGGCAGACGAAGACGCTCGTGAAGAACGTGGCCGCGCCGACATGCTCGAACACGACGTCGCAGTCGACGCCGCCCGTGAGCTCGCGGATCGCGCCGCCGAAGCGCTTGACCTCGTCGAAGTTGCGCTCGCCCGTATCGGGGTCGGCCAGGGCGAACGCGCGCCGGTCGAGCACGGCGGCCGCGCCCAGCTCGCGCACGAGGTCGACCTTGTCGTCGCTCGAGACGACCGCGATCGCGTTCGCGCCGTGAAGCTTGCACAGCTGCACCGCGAAGGTGCCGAGACCGCCGCCCGCGCCCCAGACGAGCACGTTGTCGCCCGGACGGATGCGCGCGCGGTCGACGAGCATGCGGTAGGCGGTGAAGTAGGTGAGCCCGTAGGAGGCCGCCTCCTCCCACGTGAGCTGCGCGGGCTTGGGCAGGAGCTGCTGCGCCTGCACCAGGCAGTGCTCGGCGAAGCTGCCCCAGTTGGACTCGTACGCCCAGATCCGCTGGCGTGAGCACGCCATCGGATCGTGGCCGTTGCACTCTGCGCACTCGCCGCAGCTCTGGTTGCAGTGGATCACGACCTCGTCGCCCGGCTTCCACCGGGTCACGCCCGGGCCGACCTCGTCGACGATCCCGGACGCGTCGGAGCCGGCGATGTGGAAGTCGTAGCCCGTGTAGCGGAAGATCGAGACGGGCAGGCCCGCGGCGGCCCAGACGCCGTTGTAGTTCACGCCGGCCGCCATCACCCGCACGCGCACCTCACCCGGGCCGGGCTGGGGCACCTCGATCCGCTCGAGCCGCATCGCATCGACGGGGTCGCCGAGCCGGTCGGGCCGGATCACCCACGCCTCCATGGTCGCCACGGACGACATGGCCTATCGTACCGCCGCCCGGCGCAGCTCCCGTCGCCGCGCCCCCGCGCCTTCCCTGGCGAGCTGGCCGCAGGCGGCCTCGATGTCGGCCCCGTGCGACCGCCGGTAGCTCGCCTGCACGCCGCCACGGCGAAGCTCCGAGGCGAAGGCGGCCACGCGCTCCGGCGGTGACGCCTGATAGCCGGCGGCGGTCGGGTTGTATGCGATCAGGTTCACGTGGAAGCCGTCGCCGCCGCCGAGCAGCCGGGCAAGCGTCGTCGCATCGGTGCGCGCGTCGTTCACCCCGTCGAGCAGCAGGTACTCGACGAACACGCGCCGGCCGGTGCGCTCGCGGTAGTCGCGGCACGCCTGCATCAGCCGCGCCAGCGGGAACCGCTTCGTGACCGGCATGAGCTCGGTGCGCAGCTCGTCGGTGGGCGCGTGCAGGGAGAGGGCGAGCCGCAGCTGCAGCGGCTCCTCCGCCAGCCGCTCGATCCCCGGCACCCAGCCGGCGGTCGAGATGGCGACGTGGCGCGCGCCCATGCCGTAGCCGTCCGGGTCGGTGATGGTGCGGCAGGCCGCGAGCACCGCGTCGTAGTTCAGGAACGGCTCGCCCATGCCCATCATGACCACGTTTCCGATCCGGCCGCCGTCGCGATCGCGGACGAGGCGGGCCAGCTCGAGCAGCTGCTCGGCGATCTCGCCCTCGGTGAGGTTGCGGCCAAGGCCCATCGCGCCGGTGGCGCAGAACGTGCATGCGAGCGGGCACCCCGACTGCGACGAGAGGCACGCGGTGCGCCTGTTCCGGTGTCGCATGACCACCGCCTCGAGCGGGAATCCGTCGTGCGTGTGCAGGCCGAGCTTGATCGTGCCGTCGCTCGACTCACGGGTGTCGGACACGGTGAGCTCGCGCAGGGGAGCCTCGGCGGCCAGCCGCTCGCGCAGCCCCACCGGGAGCGCCGTCAGCTCCGAATAGTCGCGGGCAAGGCCGCGCGTGGCGCCCTCGTAGACCTGCCGGAAACGGTACGCGGGCTCGCCCCAGGCGGCCAGGCTCGTGCGGATCTTTTCAAAATGCACCGTGGTAGTGTGACTGCAAACTCCCATTCAGAGGTGCATAGATGCCGACCAAGCTCCGCACAGACAAGGTTGCCGACTCACTTTCGCCGCTCGTCACGCGTGTTGCGCAGGACGACGAGCTGCGCGCGCATGCCAAGACCGCGCTCGATTCGGCCAAGGCCGTCTACTCGAAGGTCCAGTCCGACGGGCCCCGCAAGGCCGCGAAGAACAAGGCTGTCACCGACGACGTCATGAAGGCCGCGTCCGAGCTTCGGCTCACCGCCGAGCGCCTCACGGGCAAGTCGAAGCGCAAGAGCCACAAGCTGCGCAAGCTCATCCTGGGAGCCATCGTCGCCGGCGCCGCCGCGGTGGGACTGAAGAAGGTCCTGCACCGCGACGAGGACGAGTTCGACTACGAGTCGTAGTCGATGAGCGAGGAGACTCGCGCGGCGGCCGAGGCCGACATCGACGTGCTGCTGCAGGAGAAGCGCGAGTTCCTGCCCTCGCCCGAGTTCGTCCGCTCCGCCGTCGTCTCCGATCCGACCGTCTACGACCAGGCCGACGCCGATCTGGACGGCTTCTGGCTCGGCCGCACGGACGAGTTCCTCTCGTGGGCCACACCGCCCACGAGGGGGCTCGAGTGGGATCCGCCGCACTGCACGTGGTTCGCTGACGGCAGCCTGAACGTGAGCGCGAACTGCCTCGACCGCCACGTCGCCGCGGGCAAGGGCGACAAGGTCGCCTATCACTTCGTGTCCGAGCCGGTCGACGAGGACGACCGCGCGATCACCTACGCGGAGCTGCTCGCCGACGTGTGCCGGTTCGCGAACGGCCTGCGGGCGCTCGGGATCGGCAAGGGCGACGTCGTGGGGCTCTACATGGGCATGGTGCCGGAGCTCGCCGTGGCGATGCTCGCCTGCGCCCGCATCGGCGCGCCGCACGTGGTCGTCTTCGGCGGGTTCTCGGCCGAGGCGCTCGGCGAGCGGCTGGAGTCGACCGGGGCAAAGCTTGTGGTCACGCAGGACGAGGCCTGGCGCAAGGGCGGCCGCGTGCCGCTCAAGGTCACCGCCGATGCGGCGGTGAAGCTCGCGCCGACCGTGGAGCACATGGTCGTCCTGCGCCGTACCGGCGCGGACGTCCCGATGCAGGCCGGCCGCGACCACGAGTGGGACCACTTCGTGTCGGGCCAGGCCGAGACGTGCCCGGCCGAGCCGATGGAGGCCGAGCACATGCTGTTCGCCCTGCACACGTCCGGCACGACGGCGAAGCCCAAGGCGGTCGTCCACACATCGGGCGGCTACCTGACCTACGTCGCGGTCACCCACCGCTGGATCTTCGACATCCGCGAGGACGACGTCTACTGGTGCGCGGCCGACATCGGCTGGGTCACCGGCCACAGCTACATCGTGTACGGGCCGCTCGCGAACTGCACCACCGGGATCCTGTACGAGGGCGATCCGATGCACCCGGGCCCCGAGCGCCACTGGCAGATCATCGAGCGCTACGGCGTCACCCAGTACTACACGGCGCCCACCCTGATCCGCGCGTTCATCAAGGCCGGCCCGCAGCATCCGGCCGCTCACGACCTCTCGTCGCTTCGGCTGCTGGGGTCGGTGGGCGAGCCGATCAACCCCGAGGCGTGGGTCTGGTACTGGAAGTTCATCGGCGGCGAGCGCTGCCCGATCGTCGACACGTGGTGGCAGACCGAGACCGGCGGCATCCTGATCACGCCGCTGCCCGGCCTGGTCACGACGAAGCCCGGATCGGCGACGCGCCCCTTCCCCGGCATCAGGGCGGCGGTCGTCGACGAGCGCGGCGAGCCGGTCACTCCCGGCAACGGCGGTTACCTGGTCATCACCCGGCCGTGGCCGGGCATGTTCCGCACGCTCTACAAGGACGACGACCGCTACGTCTCCAACTACTTCTCGAAGTACGGCCACCGCATCTACTTCCCGGGCGACGGCGCCCGCCAGGACGCCGAGGGCGACTTCTGGCTGCTCGGCCGCGTGGACGACGTGATGAACGTGTCCGGCCATCGGCTCTCGACGATCGAGCTCGAGTCGACGCTCGTCGAGCATCCGGCCGTCGCCGAGGCGGCGGCGACCGCGGCGCCCGACCCGCTCACGGGCCAGACTCCGCTCTGCTTCGTGCTGCTGCGGGCCGGCTACGAGCCGAGCGACGAGCTGGCGGCCGAGCTGCGCGAGTGGATCGGGCAGAAAATCGGCAAGATCGCTCGGCCCAAGGCCGTGATCATCGTCGACGACCTGCCCAAGACGCGGTCGGGCAAGATCATGCGCCGGCTCCTGAAGGACGTCGCCGAGGGCCACGAGCTGGGCGACACGACGACGCTGCGCGACCCGGCCGTCGTTGAAGATCTGAAGCGCAAGGCCGACGCGGTCCTGCACCCGAGCGCCTGACGCGGATCCTGCTCATCCGCCACGCCGAGCCGGTCGAGTCCGCCGGGCCCGGTGAGCAGAACGATCGCCCGCTCTCGACCGCAGGCCACGCTGCTGCCCGCGCGCTCGCCGCAGAGCTCGCCCACGAGCCGATCGCGGCCCTCTACTCGAGCCCGTATCCGCGCGCACTGCAGACTGTCGAGCCGCTCGCCGCGGCCCGCGCGCTCGAGGTGACGATCGTCGCCGACCTGCGCGAGCGGCTGCTCGCACCCGGCGACCTGCCCGACTGGGAGGAGCACTGCCGGCGCAGCTTCGGCGACTTCGGCTACGCGCTCGCGGGCGGCGAGTCGTCCGCCGCGGCGCAGGCTCGCGCCGAGGCCGCGCTCGCGACGATCGCGCGCCTGCATCCGGGGCAGACGATCGCGGTCGCAAGCCACGGCAACCTGATCGCCCTCATGCTGCACGCCCGCGACCCGTCGGTCGGCTACGCGTTCTGGCGGGCGATGCCGATGCCGGCGCTCTACGCGATCGAGCGCGAATAGCCGGTGCCTCGCACCGGCTATTCAGCCGTCGGGGTCGAGCGGAGCGCGCGGTAGGCGAGCTGCACCGCGACCACGGCCATGACGAGCGCAAACAGGCGCTTGAGGACGTCGTTCGAGACCGAGTCGGCCACGATCTCGCCCAGCTTGGCAGTCGGCACGGAGGCGACCCCGATCACGACCGCGTCGCGCCACCGAACGGCGCCGTAGCGCGTCTGCCGCCACGAGCCCATCAGGATCACCGGGACCATCGCGGCGAGCGACGTGGCCACGGCGACGCGGGCCGAGTTGCCGAGGAAGATCAGCGTCGGCACGAAGATGATCCCACCGCCGACCCCGAACAGCGCCGAGAGCACGCCCGCGACGAGGCCGAGCGCAGCGGCGACGAGGTCGTGGCTCACAGCGCCAGCTTCGCTGCGGTCAGGGCCAGGAACACGGAGAACGCGAGCACGACCCGGCGTGGCGCCACCCGTTGGTGGAGCCACGCTCCGCCCACCGCCCCGGCGGTCGCAGGCAGGCCGATCAGCGCCGCGTTCGACCAGTCGACGTTGCCGGCCTGGGCGTGCGAGCCGGCGGCGGCGATCGATGTGAACAGGATCGCCGCGAGCGAGGTCGCCATCGCCGGTTTGGGCGCATAGCCGACCAGGGCAACCAGAAGCGGGACGATCACGATGCCGCCACCCACGCCGAGCACGCCCGAGCAGAACCCCGCCACCAATCCGATGCCCACGAGGGCCAGGGTCCGGCGCGACACGGCCGGTATTGTAGGTCTCGTGGACGGCAGGCTGGCCCGCTTGGTGGAGCCGCTGCGGGCGGATCCGCGCCGCGGGGCGGTGGTGTGCGACATCGACGGGACGCTCGCGCCGATCGTGGCCGTCCCCGAGGATGCGCGCGTCCTGCCCGAGGCGCTGGAAGCCCTCGAGCGGGTGGCGGCCCGCTATGGGCTCGTCGCCTGCGTGACCGGCCGCCCGGCCGCCGAGGCCCGCCGGCTCGTGCCGCTCGAGGCGGTCGCGATCTCGGGCAACCACGGTCTCGAGGTGTGGCGCGACGGCGACGTCCACCTGGCCCCGCAGGCGGCCAAGTACCAGCAGTCGATCCACGAGGCGCTGCAGGTCGTGCGCAACGACGGCCTGTTGCCCGAGCTCGGATGCACCGTCGAGGACAAGGGCATCACCTTCACGATCCACTACCGCAACTCGCCTCGCGCCGACCACGCCCGCCGCTACCTCGAGACCCAGATCGCGCCGCAGCTCGAGCGCGCAGGCCTCGCCTACAACTTCGGCCGCATGGTGCTCGAGGTGCGCCCTCCGGTCGCGGTCGACAAGGGCGCCGCCGTGAAGCGCCTGCGCGGCCGGCACCGGATCGACGAGCTGCTCTTCGTCGGCGACGACCGCAGCGACCTGGACGCATTCCGCGAGGCGACCATCCGCATCGCGGTGAACTCCGCCGAGGCTCCCCGCCAGCTGATCGAGGCCGCCGACGCGGTCGTCTCGGGGCCGGATGCGGTCGTCGAGCTCCTGAATTATCTCGCCGACATCTGAACGGGTGGGGTCATGGGGTGCGAAAGACCACCCGTCGACCGGCATAGCCCGCCACCGCGCACACCCGTAGGCTCGAAGAGATGCGAGCCGATGCCATCATGGTGGAAGTCTCTCCGGAGGAGCTCGTCGAGTCCTCCCCCGGCGTCGTGGATGTCTTTGCCGCCCTCGGGCGGCAGTTCTTCTGGGCCGACGTCGTCATGGTCGCCGCGAAGGACTCCGAGACGGACATCCTCGACGGCGAGATCGTCTTCAGCCCCCGCTGAGCAGCGCCCGCAGGTCGGCCCATGAGCGCGTGTTGACGACGCTCGCCGGCCCCGTCCAGCCGCGGCGCGCGTTCATCACCCCGAACGGCAGGTAGTCGATCGCGGCCACCGAGTGGGCGTCGGTGTCGACGGCGAGGAGCGCGCCGGCCTCGACCGCGAGGCGCACGTGCACGTCGCTCAGGTCGAGCCGGTGCGGCTGCGAGCTGACCTCGAGCGCCGTCCCCGTCTCGACCGCCTTGGCCACGACGGCCTCCATGTCGAGCGCGTTGGGCCGCCGCTGCCCGATCAGCCGCCCGGTGGGGTGGCCGAGGACGTGCACGTGCGGATTCTCGAGCGCACCGCAGATGCGCTTCGTCTGATCGGCAGCCGAGAGCCGGTGCGACGCATGCACGCTCGCGACGACGACGTCGAGCTGGGCCAGGAGCTCGTCCGAGTAGTCGAGCGAGCCGTCGCGCAGGATGTCCACCTCGGCGCCGGCGAGGAGGGTGAAGCCGGGCGCAAGCGTCGCCGCCAGCTCGCGGACGCGCTCGATCTGAGCGTGCAGGCGACCCGCATCGAGGCCCATGCCGAACCCGACCGCGGGCGAGTGGTCGGTGACGTTCATGTACTCGTAGCCGCGCGCCCGCGCCGCCGCGACCATCTGCTCGAGCGTCGCCTTGCCGTCGCTCCAGTCGGTGTGGACGTG
>DASXZF010000257.1:0-12030 GCA_036502065.1 Gaiellales bacterium | reverse complement strand
CTGATGGAGGCGATGTGGCGCGAGGCGCTCTGGCTCGTCGCCGACGACGTCGCGACGGTGTCCGAGATCGACGACGCCGTCCGGCTCGGCGCCGGCCTGCGGTGGTCGTTCATGGGCTCGTTCCTGACCTATCGCGCCGCCGGCGGCGACGCGGGCATGCGCCACTTCATGGCTCAGTTCGGGCCGGCGCTCAAGTGGCCGTGGACGAAGCTCACCGACGTTCCGGAGCTCGACGACGCCCTGATCGAGAAGCTCGTCGCCCAGTCAGATGCCCAGGCGGGCGGGCTGACGGTGCGCGAGCTCGAGCGGGTGCGCGACGACTGCCTCGTCGCGGTCATGCAGGGGCTCCGGTCGCAGGGCTACGGCGCCGGGGCGGTGCTCGAGCGCTACGAGCGGCAGTTGTTCGAGGCGGCGGGTCGGGCCGATGGCGCGGCGCCCGACCTGACCCGGCCCCTCGCGTTGCACCAGGCGACGGTGGCGCCCGAGTGGGTGGACTACAACGGGCACGCGCACGAGAGCCGCTACCTGCAGGTGTTCGGCGACACGACCGACGCGCTGCTGCGGCTGATCGGGATCGACGCGGCCTACCTCGAGACCGGCGGCAGCTACTTCACGGTCGAGACGCACCTCTCGCACCTGCGCGAGGCATCGGCGGGCGACCATCTGCGCGCCACGACGCAGGTGCTCGGCTGCGACGAGAAGCGGCTGCACATCTTCCACACGCTTGTCCGCGCCGACGGCGAGACCGTGGCCACGGCCGAGCAGATGCTGCTGCACGTCTCGGCCCAGACCGGCCGCGCCGGCCCGGCCGGTGAAGCGGTGCTCGAACGGGTGCGCGCGATCGCGGCGGCGCAGTCGGCGCTGCCGCGCCCGGGGCAGGCGGGGCGCAGCATCGGCCTGCCCTGAGCGAGCGGGGTCAGACCCCGAACGCCGCACGGCATACGCGCGTGACACGTTCGCTCATCGAGGGCCAGGGGCGCGCGCGACGCCGTCGCTGTGATGCACGGCGACGACGGCGGGTCGATCTATCTGACGTGTCCGGTGGGTCTCATCGCCTGCGACGAGGCCGCATTGGAGCAGCTGCTGTTCGACCTCGACCGCGGTCGAGGATGTCTTCGCCGGCCGGCGGCCGGCCCATCCCTGACGTGCACGCAGTCCCGGACGGGGCGAGGCCAGGCCCCGGTCAGCCGGCGCGGCGAGGGGCGTTTCGGCGCCCGCGCAGCTCGTGCAGCGGCGCGAGCGGGTCGAGCCCGTCGCGGGCGAGCAGGAGCATGCTGTGGAACCACAGGTCGGCCACCTCGGCGACCAGGTTCTCGCTCCCCGGCTCGGCCACCAGCACCTCGACGGCCTCCTCGCCCACCTTGCGCTGCGCCCGCATGCGCTCGCCCGTGAGCAGCCCGGCCACGTAGGAGTCCGCCTCGCCCGACTCGGCCCGCTCTGCGATCACGTCGCGCAGCTCGGCCAGGAGCGGCGCGCCGTCGCCGAAGCACGACACGGCGCCTGTGTGGCAGGTCGGTCCGGCCGGATGGGCCAGGTAGAGCAGCGCGTCGGCGTCGCAGTCGGTGCGGATGTCGACCACGTGCAGGACGTTCCCCGAGGTCTCGCCCTTCTGCCACAGCCGCCCGCGCGAGCGCGAATGGAAGTGCGCGAGCCCCGTCCGCCTGGTCGCCTCGAGCGCCTCGGCGTCGACGTAGGCGAGCATCAGCACGCGGCCCGTGTCGGCGTCCTGCACGACGCAGGGCAGGAGCGCGCCCACCGCGACGGTCACACCCTCGCCGGCAGGCCGCATGCCGCCACCTCCCGCTTGACGTCGTCGGGGGTCGTCTCGCCGTCGTGGAAGATCGAGGCGGCCAGCGCCGCGTCGGCGCCCGCCTGAAGAGCGGCGACGATGTCGGCCGCGCCGCCCGCGCCGCCCGAGGCGATCACCGGCACCCGCACCCGCTCGCGGATCCGCCGGATCAGCTCGAGGTCGTAGCCGCGGCGGCCGCCGTCGGCATCGATGCTCGTCACGATCAGCTCGCCGCCGCCGCGCCGCTGCACCTCCTCGGCCCAGCCGATCGCCTCGATGCCGGTCGCCTGCATGCCGCCGCGCGAGTATGTCCACCAGCCGCCGTCGCCCCGCGAGGCGTCCATCGCGACGACGACGCACTGGGTGCCGAGCATCTCGGCCAGCCTGTCGATCAGGTCGGGCGTGTGCAGCGCGGCGGAGTTCACCGAGATCTTGTCCGCGCCGGCCAGCAGCAGCTCGCGCGCCCGCTCCGGCCGGTCGATGCCGCCCCCCACGCACAGGGGCACGTCGACGCGCTCGGCCGCCCGCTCGACCGCGCGCAGGAGCTCCTGCCACGCCTCGGCATGGGCGTCGATGTTCAGCCATACGATCTCGTCGGCGCCCGCCTCGGCGTAGCGCTCGGCGGCGACGACCGGGTCGCCGCAGTCGCGCAGCTCGCGGAACTGCACGCCCTTCACCAGCCGGCCGCCGCGCACGTCGAGGCAGGGGATGACGCGCCTACGCAGCATCGCCGCTCCAGGCCAGGAACGAGCGCAGGAGCGCGCGTCCGGCCGGGCCGCTCTTCTCGGGGTGAAACTGGGTGCCGGCGACGCGGCCCGCTCCGGCCATCGAGGCGAACCGGCGGCCGTCGAGCTCGGTCGTGGCGACGACGTCGGCCGGGTCGGCGGGCTCGACCGCGTAGGAGTGGGCGAAGTAGCACACCGCCGGGAGGCCGGCCGCGAGCGGGTGGCCATCGTCGGCGGTGACGTCGTTCCAGCCCATGTGCGGCAGCCGCCGCGCGAACGTCATCGCCGTCACCCGGCCGGGCAGCAGACCCAGGCACTCGACGTCGCCCTCGTCGCTTCGCTCGAAGAGCAGCTGCATGCCCAGGCAGATGCCGAACACGTGGCTCCCCGTCGCCGCGGCCGAGCGGATGGCGGGCGCCAGCTCGCGTCGCTCGAGCGCCGCCATCGCCGCCCCGGCGGCGCCGACGCCGGGCACGAGCACCCGCCCCGCCGCGGCCACCACGTTCGGATCGGAGGTCACCGTCACCGTGGCGCCCGCACGTTCCAGCCCGTGGCGCAGGCTGCGCAGGTTGCCCGCGCCGTAGTCGACCACGCAGACGTCGCTCACAGCGTCCCCTTCGTGCTCGGCACGGCGCCGGCCCGGCGCGGGTCGGCCTCCCACGCCGCCCGCAGCGCCAGGGCGAGCGACTTGAACGCCGCCTCGAGCAGGTGATGGTCGTCGCCGCCGGTGCCGGAGAGGTGGATCCCGAGCCGGCCGTGGCGCGAGAGGCTGTCGAAGAAGTGGGGGACGAGAGTTGCCGGGATGCCGCCGACGCGCTCGCCGAGCAGTGGCAGCTCGACGCGGGCGAATCCGCGCCCGCCCAGGTCGACCACCGCATGGGCGACCGCCTCGTCGAGCGGCGCGCGGGCGTCGCCGTAGCGGCGGATGCCCGTCCGCTCGCCCAGGGCGGCGTCGAGCGTTGCTCCGAGGACGATCGCGACGTCCTCGACCGTGTGGTGCTCGTCCACCCACAGGTCGCCCGCACACACGATCTCGAGGTCCATCAGCGAGTGGGCCGCGAGCGCCGTCAGCATGTGGTCGAGCATCCCGATCCCGGTCGCGACGGTCGCCTGACCCGCGCCGTCCAGTGCGATCCGGCAGCGGATGTCCGTCTCGCGGGTGCGCCGCTCGCTGATGCCGGTGCGTGCATCCGCCACCGGCCGGGTGCGCGTCGCCGGGCTCGCGCCGAGCGCCTCGAGCAGGCGGTCGTCCTCGGCGGGCGTCGCGACGCTCATGCGGATCGACGTCGCGAGCAGCGGGTCGGCGAACGTGCGCACGACCAGGCCCCGCTCGAGCAGCTCGCGCGCGGCCGGCTCGGCGGGCCGCCCCAGTTCGACGAGTACGAAGTTCGTGCACGAGGCCGGCACGACGTATCCGGCGCCGCGCAGCGCCTCGGCGACCCGCTCGCGCTCGGCGCACATCGCCTGCGCGCGCCCGCGCATCTCCTCGACGTTTGCAAGCGCGATCTCGGCCAGGGCGGCGGAGTGGACGCCGATCGACGCCGGCGGACGCACCGCGTTCAGCCGTGCGGCCAGCTCGGCCGGGGCGATGATGTAGCCGACCCGGATCCCCGCGAGCGCAAAGGCCTTCGAGAACGTGCGCAGGACGACGGTGTTCTCGCGCTCCCGCACGAGGTGCGACAGGTCGGTGCCGCCGAACTCGATGTACGCCTGGTCGATCACCACGAGGCCGGGCCGCTCGGCAACGTCCTCGGGCAGCACGTCGGCCCCCGTCGGGTTGTGCGGGGCGCACACCCAGGTGAGGTCGACGGCGGCGTCGGGATCGTGCCCGAGCTCCGCCCCGGCCAGCCGGGTGACGACGCCGTAGTAGGCGTAGTGGGGCCGGCGCACGTAGGCCCGCCGCCCGGGCGCGAGCGCGAGCAGGCCGCACAGGAGCAGGGCCTCGTCGGCGCCGGCCGTCGGGACGATCTGCTCGGCCGGGAACCCGGCGTAGGCGCCGATCACCTCGCGCAGGCGGGTGTACGTGGCGTCGGGATAGGACTCGGGCCGAACGCGGCTGAGACGCGCGAGCTCACGGGCATACCACTGCGGAGCGGCCGGCGACGTGTTCATGTCGAAGCGCATGAGCGGCGCGTCGGCGGGCAGCGTGTCCTGCCAGCGGTAGGCGACGAGCTCGCGCAGCTCGGGGCGGACGAGGTCGATCGCGCTCACGGGATCAGGTTGTGGATCGGGAGCACGAGCAGCGAGCGGGCGCCGGCCGCGCGCAGCGGCTGGAGCAGCTCCATCACCTGCCGCTGCTCGACCACGGCGTGCACCGAGTGCCATCCGGGCTTGGCCAGCGGCAGCACGGTCGGCGAGTCCAGGCCCGGCAGCAGGCCGACGATCGCATCGAGCGACCCGTCCGGCGCGTTCAGCATCAGGTAGCGGCGGTTGCGCGCGTCGATGACGCTGCGCACGACCGTGGCCAGCTCGTCGGCCACGCGTTGCTGCGCGAGCTCGAGGCCGGGCCGGGTGACGAGCACCGCCTCGGACTCGAGCACGGTGGCGATCGGCCGCAGGCCGTTCTGGCGCATCGTCTCGCCGCTCTGGACGAGGTCGCAGACGGCCTCGGCGGCGTCCAGCCGCGGCGCCAGCTCGACCGACCCGCGCACGGCCACGGTCTCGACGCGCATGCCCCGGCCCTCGAAGAACGCCGCGGTGATGCGGGGGTGTGAGGTCGCCACGCGGCGGCCGTCGAGGTCGGCCACCGTCTCGATCGCCCCGCCGCTCGGCACCGCCACCTGCAGCGAGCAGCGCCCGAAGCCGAGCGGCACGAGCTCGGTGAGCGCCGTCCCGCCCTCGACCACCTGGTCGCGGCCCGCGATGGCGGCCTCGACCGCGCCGTCGCTCGCCCACGCCGGGATGTCCTCGGCCCGGGCGAAGAGCACCTCGACGTCCCACTGCGAGCAGTGCGCGAAGAGCGCGCGGCCGTTGCCCTCGAGCTCGAAGCCCGAGGCGCGCACGAGGTCGAGCGCGGCCTCGTGCAGGCGGCCCTTCGAGGGCAGCGCGAGCCGGAAGCGGCGGCTCATCGCCGTCTCCGGCGCCGGTCGAGGACGAGCCGGTAGCCGCCCTCGCCGTGGCGCAGCCAGTGTGCGACGCGGGTGATGGTTGCCGTCGAGCCGTGCACGCGCTGGGCGACCTGGGCGTAGGGGACGCCCTGATCGAGCAGGCGGGCGGCGTGCCAGCGATGCGACAGCACCTCGAGCTCGTGCAGCGAGCACACGTCGCGCATGAACGCGGCCACCTCGTCGCGGCTGCGCAGCGAGAGCAGCGCGTCGCACAGGTCGTCGACCTCGGGCGTGCGCCACTCCGCGGTCGCCGGCCTGGTCGTCGGGGTGCTCGGGGCGGTCTTTGCCATCGTGATACCATTTTAGCATGCTAAAACGCGAGGATGAGCTCGACCTGCGTCGCGGGCAGGCGATCCCGGCGGTCGATCTGGTCGGCGGGCGCGTCGTTCGCCTGCTCCAGGGCCGCTACGACGAGGTGACCGAGTTCCCCGGCGATCCGGTCGAGCTGGCGCATCGCTATGCCGCCGCCGGCGCTCCGTGGCTGCACGTGGTCGACCTCGACGCCGCGCGCACGGGGGTGCGCTCGCCCGAGCACGAGCGCGTGCTGCGGGGGCTCGCCGCCGTCCCGGGCCTGCGGATCCAGCTCGGCGGCGGCCTGCGCGACGAGGCGGCGATCGCCTCGGCGCTCGAGCTGGACGCAGAGCGCGTCATCGTCGGCACGCTGGCCGCTTCCGACCCGGCTCTCGTCGGCCGGCTGGCCGCCGAGAGCGGAAGGGTGGTCGTCGCGCTCGACTGCCTCGACGGCCGCGTGCGCACGCACGGCTGGATCGAGGACTCCGGCGCCGAGGCACCCGCGTTCCTGGCGCGGCTGACGGCCGCCGGCGCAGCCGACTTCCTGGTCACCGGCATCGACCGCGACGGCACGGGCCTCGGGCCCGACGTCGACCTGATCGGCGCCCTTCGGCCCGCGGTGCCCGGTCTGCTGCTCGCGGCCGGCGGCGTGGGGTCGGCGGCCGACATCGAGCGGGCCGTGGCGGCGGGCGCCGACGCGGTCGTGGTTGGGCGGGCGCTGCTCGACGGCAGCATCACCTTTGCATGACAATCCGAATATCTGTATGATCATGCACCATGCCTGATCGACGCCAGCTCATCGCCACCCTGCTCGACCGCCGGCCGGTCACATCCCAGCCGCAGCTCGTCGAGCTCCTCGCCGACCAGGGCGTGCACGTCACCCAGGCGACCGTGTCGCGCGACCTCGAGCGGCTCGGCGCCGTGCGGGTGCGCAAGGGCGGCCATCTGGTGTACGCGCTGCCCGTCGAGGAGGAGCCTGCCGATCCGATGCTGCGGCTGCGCGAGGTGCTCCTGCTCGTCCGCAGCATGGAGGCGTCGGGCAACCTGGCGGTGCTGAAGACCGCGCCCGCGAACGCCATGCCGGTGGCGCGGGCCTTCGATGTGGCCGACCTGCCCGAGGTGGTGGGCACGGTCGCCGGCGACGACGTCGTCCTCGTCATCGCGCGCGAGCCGTTCGCCGGCTCCGACGTGCTCGACGTGTGCGACCGCATCGGTGCGGAGGCTGCGCATGCCCACGCATGAGCTTGTGATGGACGCGCCGATCGCGAAGGCCGGCCTCAAGGGGCGCGACTTCCTGCGCGTCGACGATCTGAGCGGCGCCGCGATCGAGGCTGTGCTCGATCTCGCCGACCACCTGAAGACGCTGCAGTCGCGGCGGCTGCCGCACCCGTGGCTGGCCGGCCGCACCCTGGGGATGATCTTCGAGAAGGCGTCGACGCGCACGCGCGTCTCGTTCGAGGTCGGGATGGTGCAGCTGGGCGGCCACGCCGTGCACCTGTCGAGCAGCGAGAGCCAGCTCGGGCGGGGCGAGCCGGTGCAGGACACGGGCGCCGTGCTCTCGCGCTACCTCGATGCGATCGTGATCCGCACGCACGGCCACGAGCGCGTGCAGGAGCTGGCCGACGCGGCGTCCGTCCCGGTCATCAATGGCCTCACCGACGAGCACCATCCCTGCCAGGCGCTGGCCGACCTGCAGGTGCTGCGCGAGCGGCTGGGCGGACTTGCCGGGCGGCGCCTGGCGTGGGTGGGCGACGGCCGCTCGAATGTGTGCCACTCGCTTGCGACCGCCGCGGTGATGACCGGCATGGAGGTCGTGGTGGCCGCTCCCGAGGGCTACGAGCCCGACCCGGCCGAGCTGGGTGCGGCCGCCGCGATCGTCGAGGTGATCGACGACCCGGTCGCCGCCGTCTCGGGCGCCGACGCGGTGGTCACCGACACGTTCACCAGCATGGGCCAGGAGGCCGAGCGCGACCGCCGGCTGGCCGACCTCGGCGCATATCAGGTGAACGCCGGGCTGATGCGGCACGCCGCGCCAGGGCACGTCGTCCTGCATTGCCTTCCCGCCCACTGTGGCGAGGAGATCACGCGCGATGTCCTGTGGGGGCCGAGCTCGGCGGTGTGGGACGAGGCGGAGAACCGGCTGCACGCGCAGAAGGCGCTGCTGGCCATGATCGTCGAATAGCAGCAATCGGAAGGACGGAACCGTGGCAGAGAAGATCGTGCTCGCATACTCGGGTGGTCTGGATACGTCGGTGGCGTTGCGCTGGCTCGCCGACGAATACGGCGCCGAGGTCATCGCCCTCCTGGTCGACGTCGGCCAGGGCATCGACCCCGACCAGGTCGAGCGGCGGGCGCGTGCCGCGGGAGCGGGCGACGTCATCATCGTGGACGCCCGCGACGAGTTCGCGACCGAGTTCGTGCTGCCCGTGCTGCAGGCGGGCGCGCTCTACGAGGGCCGCTACCCGCTCGTCTCGGCGCTGTCGCGGCCGCTGATCGCGAAGTGGCTCGTGCGCGTCGCCCGCGAGCACGGCGCGACCGCCGTCGCCCACGGCTGCACGGGCAAGGGCAACGACCAGGTGCGGTTCGAGACGGCGGTCGCCGCGCTCGCGCCCGACCTGGCCGTGTTCGCGCCGGTGCGCGACTGGGGGATGACGCGCGAGCAGGAGATCGCCTACGCCCAGGAGCACGGCATCGAGGTGCCCGTGAAGTCGGGCGCGGCCTACTCGATCGATCACAACCTGTGGGGGCGGTCGATCGAGGCCGGCCCGCTCGAGGATCCATGGCTCGAGCCGCCCGAGGCCGCCTACGCGCTGACGATGGCGCCGGAGCGCGCCTTCTCGGCGCCGGGCGAGGTCGAGGTCGAGTTCGAGGAGGGCGTCCCGGTCGCGATCGACGGCGAGCGCATGGGGCTCGTCGAGCTGATCGCGCGGGCGGCGGCGCTGGCCGGCGCGCACGGCGTCGGCCGCCTCGACATGATCGAGAACCGGCTCGTCGGCATCAAGAGCCGCGAGGTGTACGAGACGCCGGCCGCGGCCCTGCTGATGGCCGCCTACGCCGGTGTCGAGGAGCTCGTGTGCGAGCGCGACCTGGCCCACGCGAAAACCGAGCTGGCCGGGCGCTATGCCACCCTCGTCTACAACGGCCTGTGGTTCTCGCCGCTGCGCGCCGCCATGGCCGCGTTCATGGACACGACCGCCGAGGCCGTGACCGGCACCGCGCGGGTGCGCCTCTACCGGGGCAGCTGCGCCGTCACGGGCCGGCGCGCGACGTCGTCGCTCTACGACCACGGCCTCGCCACCTACGAGCAGGGCGACCGCTTCCAGCACGGCGCGGCGGCCGGCTTCATCCACGTCTGGTCGCTGCCCACGAAGACGTGGGCCGCGGCGACGTCGCAGGCCACCGAGTCGCAGAAGCAGGCCGCGCCGGCGTGACCTCCGCGCTCTGGGCCGGGCGGCTGGCCGGCGGTCTTCACCCCGACGTGCTCGCGTTCACGGCGTCGCTCGAGGTCGACCGCCGGCTGCTGCCGTTCGACCTCCGGGCGTCGGCCGCGCATGCGCGCATGCTCGGGCGGCAGGGTCTGATCCCGGCCGAGAAGGCCGAGCAGATCTGCGCCGCCCTTGAGGGCGTCGAGATCGAGCCCGACGCGACCGACGAGGACGTCCACTCGGCGATCGAGCGGCTGCTGGGCGAGCTCGGCCCGTGGGTGCACGCCGGCCGCAGCCGCAACGATCAGGTGCAGACCGCGATGCGGCTCTGGGCGAAGGACGCGTGCGGCCGCATCCAGGTTGGCGTGCGCGAGCTCGCGCTCGCCCTGCTCGACCTGGCCGACCGCGACGGCGATGCGCTCATGCCCGGCTACACCCACGGCCAGCGGGCCCAGCCGATCTGGCTCGGCCAGCACCTGGCCGCGCACGTGTGGTCGCTGCGGCGCGACCTGACCCGCCTCGACGGCGTGCGCGCGACCGCCGACGTGAGCCCGCTCGGCGCCGGGGCGCTGGCCGGATCGAGCCTGCCGCTCGACCCGGCGTCCGTTGCGGCCGAGCTCGGGTTCGGGGCCGTCTTCGAGAACTCGATGGACGCGGTCTCCGACCGCGATTACTGCGCCGAGCTCGTGTTCGCATGCACGCTCTGCTTCGTCCACCTGTCCCGGCTGGCCGAGGAGCTCGTGCTGTGGACCTCGGCCGAGTACGGCTTCGCCCAGCTCCACGACTCCGCCGCCACCGGCTCGTCGATCATGCCGCAGAAGAAGAACCCCGACGCGGCCGAGCTCGCGCGCGGCAAGGCCGGCACCGCCATCGGCCGCCTGGCCGGGTTGCTGGCGACGCTCAAGGGGCTGCCGCTGGCCTACAACCGCGACCTGCAGGAGGACAAGTCGGCCTGCTTCGACCAGACCGACGACCTGCTCGGCGCGCTCGCGGCGCTGCGCGTCTGCGTCGAGGGCCTGCAGGTGGATCGCGAGCGGATGGCCGCGGCGGCGGGCGACGGCACCACCGTCGCCACCGACCTGGCCGAGCAGCTCGTGAAGGACGGCATGCCGTTCCGCAAGGCCCACGCCGAGGTGGCCGGGCGGGTGGCTGCGGGCGAGCGGTTCGATTCGCCCACCGCCGCGGAGGCAGCCGCGGCGCGCCAGCCGCTCGAGGCGCTCCATGCGCAGCTTGCGCGGGCGCGATCGGCGGTGACCGATGGCTGACCGAAACCAGGGGCGGCGCACGATCGTGATCGTCAAGGTCGGTTCGAGCACGCTCGTCGACGAGGCCGGCCGGCCCCGGCTGCCGGTGTTCGAGCGCATCGCGGGCGAGTGCGCCGAGCTCGTCGACGCCGGCACGCCGGTGGTCGTGGTCAGCTCCGGCGCGGTCGCGCTCGGCCTTGGCGACCTGGGCAGGACGGTGAAGCCACGCGCGATGGGCGATCTCCAGGCCGCCTCCGCGCTCGGTCAGACGCTGCTTCAGCTGCGCTGGGGCGGCGCGTTTGGCAGCCGTGGCCTGCGGGCCGGGCAGGTGCTCCTGACCGAGGCCGACATCCACCGCCGAAGCTCCTATGTGAACGCGCGCCGCGCGCTGCGGCGGCTGCTTTCGTGGGGCGTCGTGCCGGTCGTGAACGAGAATGACTCGACCGCAACCGACGAGATCACCTTCGGCGACAACGACACCCTTGCGGCGCATGTGGCGCTCATGCTGCAGGCGCGGCTGCTCGTGCTCGTGACCGACATCGACGGGGTGTATGACCGCGACCCGGCCCAGCCCGACGCGCGCCTGATCCCCGAGATCCTCGACGCGGCCCAGGCTGCCGCAGTCTCGACGGCGCCCAGCGGCTCGGGTTGGGGCTCGGGCGGCATCGCAGCCAAGCTGCGCTCGGCCAGGGTGGCGAGCTCGGGCGGCGTCGAGGCCGTGATCACCTCGGGACTTGCTCCCGGAGCGATCGCCGCCGCGGCCGCCGGCCGGGCGGCGGGGACGCGGTTCCCGGCCGCCGCCCAGCTGCCGTCGGCCTACAAGCTGTGGCTGCGCCACGGCACGCCGGTGCGCGGCCGGCTCGTGTGCGACGACGGCGCTCGCCGGGCCGTGGCCGAGCGTGGCACGAGCCTGCTGCCGGTAGGCTTGGTGGCCGTGGACGGAACGTTCAGCGCGGGTGATGCGGTCGAGCTGGTCGGCCCAGACGGCGGCGCCTTCGCGGTCGGCGTGAGCCGCTACGAGGCCGGCGAGCTGGCGCAGGCGGTCGGCCGGCGCGGGCTGCCCGAGGCCGTCCGCCGCGACGATCTGGTGCTGCTGTGAGCGTCGCCTCTCCCGCGACCGATGTCCGCGCCGCCGCCCGCCGCCTGGCGGCGACGTCGACCGCCGAGCGCGACGTCGCGCTCGAGCAGATCGCGCTCGGTCTCGAGGCGCGCTGCGACGAGATCCTGGCCGCAAACGCGATCGACGCCGAGGCGGCTGCGGGCGAGCGCCCGGCGATCCGCGACCGGCTCGCGCTCGACCCCGCGCGGGTGGCGGCGCTGGCCGAGGCGGTGCGGGCCGTGGCGCGGCTCGACGATCCGGTCGGTCAGACCCTGCGCGAGTTCACGCCGCCGAGCGGCATCCGCATCCGCAAGCTGCGCGTGCCGCTGGGGGTCGTCCTGGTCGTCTAC
>DASXZF010000256.1:0-2623 GCA_036502065.1 Gaiellales bacterium | reverse complement strand
CGTCGTCGCCGATCCGGTTCTCGGGCCGCGTCGAGAGCTCGAGCCGCACGGGCAGGTCGAAGATGCCGTAGATGTGCTGCGCCAGCTCGAGGCAGCCGATCACCTCGTCCTGCACCTGGTCTTCGGTGCAGAAGATATGGGCGTCGTCCTGGGTGATGTGGATCACGCGCAGCAGCCCATGCAACGTCCCCGACGGCTCGTCGCGGTGCACGAGCCCCTGCTCGGCGAGCCGCATCGGCAGGTCGCGGTAGCTGCGCTTGGCGGCCTGGTAGAGCTCGATGTGGCCGGGGCAGTTCATCGGCTTCACGCCCAGCGGACGCTCGTCCTTGTGGGTGAAGAACATGTTGTCGCGGTACTTGTCCCAGTGGCCCGAGCGGCGCCAGATGTCGACCGAGTAGATGATCGGGGTGCGCACCTCGCGGTAGGCCCACTCGACGTTCAGCTCGCGCCAGAGCCTGGTCAGCTCGTTCCAGATCACCATCCCGCGCGGATGCCAGAACGGCGCGCCCGGGGCCACGTCCGAGGTGTGGAAGAGGTCGAGCTCGCGGCCGATCCGGCGGTGATCGCGACGGCGCGCCTCCTCGAGCAGGCGCAGGTGCTCGTCGAGATCGGCCTGCTTGAAGAAGGCGGTCCCGTAGATCCGGGTCAGCATCGGGCGGGAGGCGTCGCCGCGCCAGTACGCGCCCGCCTGCGAGAGCAGCTTGAACGCCTTGATGGGCTTCGTCGTCTGCAGGTGCGGGCCGCGGCAGAGATCCTCGAAGTCGTCGTTGCGATAGAGGCTGATGTCGCCGGCGGGGAGGCCCTCGACCAGCTCGAGCTTGTAGGGCTGGCGCTCGGCGCGGAACCGCTCGATGAGGGCGTCCTTGTCGACGCCGTCCTCGCGGACGAACGCCGCCTCGGTCCGCAGCACCTTGCGCATCTCGGCCTCGATCCGCTCGAGGTCGTCCGGGCCGATCGGCTCGGGGAACTCGAAGTCGTAATAGAAGCCGTCGGCGATCGCCGGCCCGATCGCGATCTTCGTCTCGGGCCACAGGTGCAGCACGGCCTGGGCGAGCACGTGCGCCGTCGAGTGGCGCAGCACGCCGAGCGCCTCGGGGTCGCGGTCGGTGATGATCCGCAGCTTCTCCCCGGCGTGCAGCGGCAGACGCAGATCGCGCACCTCGCCGTCGACCTGCACGGCGACGGCGGCCCGGGCCAGCCGATCGCCGATCGCGGCCGCGGCGTCGAGCCCGGTCGCGCCTTCGGGGAGGTCGATCGAGGTGCCGTCGGGGAGGGTGACCTGCATCGCGCCTGGCAGCATACAAATCGGCGCGCACGCGTCGCCGCCCGTGCCCGCGTCGCGCTGGTACGCTCGTGGCGATGACAGCAGTGACGGCGGCGTTGGTGGTGGCGCTCGTGATCGCGGTCGTCCTGCTCGCCCGCGACCGGCGCGGCCGCCGGCGGACGCTCGCCGCGCTCGGCGTCGAGAGCGGCGACCCGGCCGACATGGTCGCCCGGCGGCTGCGCGAGAGCGCTCCCAGGACCGAGCTGTCCGAGGCGCGGGCGTCGCGCGACGCGCTGATGGCGGCCGTCCCGAACCCGGTGCTCGTGTTCGACGCCGAGGGGCAGCTCGTGCGCGCAAACGCCCTGGCCCGCCGCGAGGCGCCGACCATGCTCGACCTGGACGCGCAGCCGGAGCTCGCGGCCGCCGTCCGCGGCTGTCTGGAGGGGACGCCGCCCGCCGCCGAGGTCGGGCTGACGGTGTATGAGCCCGAGCGGCGCCGCTACCGCATCCACGTGCAGCGGTTCCGGGGCGAGGCGGGGGCGCGCTGCGTCGTCGTGCTCGAGGACGAGAGCGCCGAGGCCGACTACCGCGATGCGCGCCGGCTGTTCTCGGCAGGCGTGTCGCACGAGCTGCGCACACCGCTGCAGCGCATCCTCGGCCTGGTCGAGACGCTCGGCCTCGACCTGCCCGACGACGCCCGCTCCGAGACGATCGCGCAGGCCCGGCTCGAGGTCGACGGCATGCGCCGCCTGATCGAGGACATGATGATGCTCGTCCAGCTCGAGAGCCACGGCTTTGACCCGAGCAGCGATCCGACCGACATGGCGGACGCCGTCGAGGCGGCCGTGAGCCGGCACGCAGAGGCCGCCGCAGCCGCCGGGATGTCGCTCGCGGCGCAGGCGAACCGCGGCCTCGTGGTGGCCGTGCCGCCGCGGCTGGTCGACGCGGTGCTCGACAACCTGGTCGAGAACGCGATCCGCCACGCCGGACGCGACGAGCGCATCGAGGTGCGCGTGCGTGGCCTCTCGGGAGCGGTCGAGGTGATCGTGCACGACACCGGCGGCCGCATCCCCTCCGAGCACCTCGGCCGCGTCTTCGAGCGCTTCCACCGGGTCGAGGGCGCCCGCTCCGGCCCCGGCACCGGCCTTGGCCTCGCGATCGTGAAGCACATCGCCGAGGAGTACGGCGGGCGGGCCACGGCCGAGTCGACGGCCGCGGCGGGCACGACGATGCGGGTGGTCCTCCCCGCTCCCGCCGCGATGCGGCCCTAGGCCACTAGGCGGCCGTCTCGCGCTCGAGCGCCTCGAACCGGTAGCCGACGCCGGGGTGGGTCTGGATGTAGGTGTGCGACTCGGAGCG
>DASXZF010000255.1:0-25955 GCA_036502065.1 Gaiellales bacterium | reverse complement strand
TTTCGCGCGGCCGCCACCGTCTCGGCCATCGGCACGTGGCCGCGCACCGGGCGGGTCAGGGTCGACCCGTCGAACATGGTCACATCGGCGCCGCGGGCGAGCTTCGACCCGGGCAGCTCGGCCAGGTCGGGCATGTAGGCGAGCGTGTGGCCGCCCGCGTCGGTGAAGCGCAGCCCCATGGTGCGCGTCTTCGAGCTGTGGTCGACGTCGAAGGCCTGCACGCGCAGCTCCTCGCCGAGCTCGGCCGGGACGCCGGGCGTCATGTGCATGACGCGGAAGTCGAGCCGCGGGAAGATCACGCGGACGCCCTGCTCGCAGTCCTTGGTGCAGTGGAGGGGAATGCGCCCGAGCTTGGCGAGCGCGTGCAGGCCGAGCATGTGGTCGTGGTGGTCGTGGGTGAGCACGACCTGCTCGGGCACCGCCCCGGCCCGCATCAGCTGCGCGTAGGCGTCCGGCCCCGCGTCGACCAGGATGCGGCGGTCGATCAGAAGCGACGAGCGCAGCCGGTGGTCGCGTGGGTCGTCCGATGTGCACTGGGGGCAGTCGCAGCCGAGCCGGGGGATCGGCCAGCCGGCCGACGACCCGAGCACCTCGATCAGCACCGGCCGCTCACGCTCCGATCACGGCAGCGCCGAGTCGTCCAGGTAGCGCACCTCGGCGAACACCCGCCGCACGATCGGCTCGAACGTCTCGATCGGGAGCGAGTCGTAGGCCGGGTCGAAGCAGCACTGGTCGTAGAGGTCGCAGAACTCCACGGTCGCGTCGTAGCAGGGGTGGTCGCGGAAGCGGTCGCGGGCGTTTCGGTCGCCCCCGCTGAAGTGGGCGTAGTAGTACATCTGGAAGAGCCCGTGGTGCTTGACGATCCAGCAGATGTCCGGCGCGATGTATGGGCGTAGCACCGCGGCGACCATCTCGCCGTGCGTCCAGGGCGCGAGCTCGTCGCCGATGTCATGCAGGAGCGCCGCGGCGACGTACTCCTCGCTGCGGCCGTCGCGAAGCGCGCGGCTGGCGGACTGGAGCGAGTGCTCGTAGCGCGAGACCTGGTAGCCGGCGAGCGACGCCTTCAGGGCGTCGAGCGCCTCGAGCAGACGGTCGGGCAGCGCCGCCACGAACGGCTCCTGCACGCGATCGAGCAGCGCATAGTCCTCGGCCGTCCCGTTCTCCATGTGAATGAACCCCACCGTCTCCACGCCACCCTCCCGGTCGCCTGCTCGCCGAATCGTATGCCGAGACGGTGCCGCCGTCAGCTGGAGGCGGCCAGGGGCGCGGAGCCGCGACGGCGCGGGCGAAGCGCGATGCCGATCGCAAGCAGCCCGATCACCCCGGCGGCCGCCCAGAGCAGCTCGGCCCGGAGCGGGTGCAGGCGATGGGGTGGCGGAAACGCGAATCCGCAGTCCAACAGGGCTCGGCCCGAACAACGAGCCTCCAGATCCGCGATCGACGGTGACATCATCCGCCACTCGACCGTACCGGCGGCTGCCAGGACGACCGCCGCCACGACAAGCACTGCGACGAATGTGCGGCGCCGACTCACGCCGCAAGTCTACGGCCGACCTCGCCCGCAGCCACGAATCACCGGTGCCAGGCACCAATATTCACCCTCCCCGGACGGGTCCGAACCCCGGGCTCTAGATTTCAACATATGGCCCCTGACCCGCTCGCCGCTTTCACCGACCCGGTCGCGGATTGGTTCCGGCGCTCGTTCGCCGAGCCGACCCGGGCGCAGCGGCTGGGGTGGCCGCCGATCGCCGCCGGCCGGCACAGCCTGATCCTGGCCCCGACCGGCTCGGGCAAGACGCTCGCCGCCTTCCTTGGCGCCATCGACGGGTTCGTGCGCGACCCGCAGGAGCGCGGCACGCGCGTGGTCTACGTCTCGCCGCTCAAGGCGCTCAACCACGACATCGAGAAGAACCTGCGCGCCCCGCTGGCCGGAATCGACCTGCCCCGCCCGATCACGGTGGCGGTGCGAAGCGGCGACACGCCACAGAAGGATCGCACGGCCATGCGCCGCCGCCCGCCCGACATCCTGATCACGACGCCCGAGTCGCTCTACCTGATCCTGACCTCGGCGGCGCGCGAGATGCTCGGCCCGATCGAGACCGTGATCGTCGACGAGATCCACGCGATGGCCGCCGGCAAGCGCGGCACCCACCTCGCGCTCTCGCTCGAGCGGCTCGAGCACCTCGCCGGCCGGCCGGTGCAGCGGGTCGGGCTCTCGGCGACGCAGCGGCCGCTGGAGGAGATCGCGCGCTATCTCGGCGGCCGCGATCGCGAGGTCGAGATCGTCGACGCGGGCGCGGCGAAGGAGCTCGACCTGCAGGTGATCGTTCCGGTCGATGACATGCGCGAGCTCGGAGGCGCGGCCGAGGTCGACGGCGAGCCGCGCCAGTCGATCTGGCCCGCGCTCTACCCGCGCCTGCTCGAGCTCGTCCGGGAGCACCGCTCGACCCTCGTCTTCGTGAACAGCCGCCGCTCCGCCGAGCGCGTCGCCCACCGGCTGAACGAGCTCGCCGAGGCCGACATCGCCCGCGCCCACCACGGGTCGATCGCGCGCGAGCAGCGGCTCGAGATCGAGGACATGCTGAAGTCCGGGCAGCTGCCCGCGCTCGTCGCCACGTCGTCGCTCGAGCTCGGCATCGACATGGGCGCGATCGACCTCGTCGTCCAGGTCGAGTCGCCCAAGTCGGTCGCCGCCGGCCTGCAGCGGGTCGGCCGCGCCGGCCACCAGGTGGACGCGCCGTCGCTCGGCCGGTTCATCCCCAAGTACCGCGGCGACCTGCTCGAGACCGCCGTCGTCGTCGACCGCATGCGCCGCGGCGAGATCGAGCACACGCGCGTCCCCCGCCAGCCGCTCGACGTGCTCGCCCAGCAGCTGGTCGCGGCCACCGCGGTGGACGACTGGGACGTCTCCGACCTCTTCGCGCTCGTCACCCGCGCCTACCCCTACCAGGATCTGAGCCGCGAGCAGTTCGACGGCGTGCTCGACATGCTGGCCGGCCGCTACCCGTCCGAGGAGTTCGCCGAGCTGCGCCCGCGGATCGTGTGGGACCGCACGGCCGGGGTCGTCCGCGCCCGGCCGGATGCCCGCCGCCTGGCCGTGACGAACGGCGGCACGATCCCCGACCGCGGCCTCTACGGCGTGTTCCTGGCCGACTCCGGCGCCCGCGTGGGCGAGCTCGATGAGGAGATGGTGTACGAGGCCCGCCAGGGCGAGGTGTTCCAGCTGGGAGCGTCGTCGTGGCGGATCGAGCAGATCACCCGCGACCGCGTGCTCGTGTCGCCGGCGCCCGGCGTGCCCGGCCGGATGCCGTTCTGGAAGGGCGACGGCGTCGGCCGCCCCTACGAGCTTGGCCGTGCCGTCGGCGAGGCCGCCCGCACCCGAAAGTTCACCGATCTCGATGAGCGCGCGGCCTCGAACCTGCACACCTACCTGGCCGATCAGGAGGCTGCGACCGGCGTCGTCCCGTCCGACCGCACCATCGTGGTCGAGCGCTTCCGCGACGAGATCGGCGACTGGCGCGTGTGCGTGCTCTCGCCGTTCGGCGGCCGCGTCCACGCCCCGTGGGCGCTCGCCCTCGAGCAGCGGATGGCGAGCGCGCTCGGGATCGAGGTGGAGGCGATGTGGGCCGACGACGGCATCGCGCTTCGGCTGCCCGACTCCGACACGCCGCCGCCGGTCGACCTGATCGCGATCCCGCCGGACGAGCTCGACGACCTGCTGCTCGACCGCATCGCCCAGAGCCCGCTCTTCGCCGCCCGCTTCCGCGAGAACGCCGCGCGCGCCCTCCTGCTCCCGCGCCGCCGGCCGGGCATGCGCACGCCGCTCTGGCAGCAGCGGCTGAAGGCGCACGACCTGCAGCAGGTCGCGATCAAGTACGGGTCGTTCCCGATCCTGCTCGAGACCTACCGCGAGGTGCTCTCCGACGTCTTCGAGGTGCCCGCGCTGAAGGGTCTGCTCGAGGCGATCGGGCGCGGGCATGTGCGCATGCTCGAGGTCGAGTCGGCCCAGCCGTCGCCGTTCGCATCGGCCCTGCTGTTCGACTACATCGCGACCTACATGTACGAGGGCGACGCGCCCGCGGCCGAGCGGCGGGCACAGGCGCTCCAGCTCGACCGCGCGCTGCTGGCGGAGCTGCTGCGAAACGACGACCTGCGCGAGCTGCTCGACGGCGACGCCATCGACCAGGTCGAGCGCGAGCTGCAGGGCGAGGGTCGCACGCCGACGCTCGACCAGGCACACGACCTGCTCCGCCGGCTCGGCGATCTGTCGGCCGCCGAGGCCGCCGCCCGCGGCGTCACGGCGCACGTCGCCGAGCTCGTCTCGCAGCGGCGGGCCGTGTCGGTGCGGATCGCCGGCGAGGAGCGCGCCATCGCCGCCGAGGACGCCGGCCTCTATCGCGACGGGCTCGGAGTGGTGCCCCCGCAGGGCGTGCCAGCCGTGTTCCTCGAGCCGGCCCCCGACGCGCTCAAACGGCTCGTGCTGCGCTACGCGCGAACGCACGGGCCGTTCTCGGCCGACGACCTGCGCGCGCGCTTCGGCATCGACCCGACGCCGCAGCTGCGCCTCCTCGAGGCCGACGGCGCGGTCGTCGAGGGCGGCTTCCGGCCGGGCGCGGGCGGGCGCGAGTGGATCACCCCCGACGTCCTGCGGCGCGTGCGCCGGCGCACCCTCGCCGTGATCCGGCGGGCGGTCGAGCCGGTGGAGCCCGACGCGCTCGTGCGGTTCCTGCCGGCGTGGCAGGGCGTCGGCCGCGACGTCGGCCGCGGCCTCGACCGCCTGCGCGACGTCGTCGCCCAGCTGCAGGGCGTCGCGCTGCCGGTGACCGCGTGGGAGTCCGACGTGCTGCCGCTGCGCGTGCCCGGCTACCGGCCCGACATGCTGGACGAGCTGTGCGCCGGCGGCGAGCTCGTCTGGGTCGGCGCCGGGCAGGGCCGCGCGGCGCTCTACCTGCGCGGCGAGACGGCGCTTCTGCACGCGCCGGCCGAGGCGCCCGAGCACCCGATCGTCGCCGCGATCCGTGCGCGCGGGCCGATGTTCTTCGCCGATCTCGCCCTGGCCGTCGGCGAGCCTGACCGCGCGGTCCTGGCCGAGCTGTGGTCGCTGGCCTGGGACGGCGTCGTCAGCAACGACTCGTGGCATCCGCTGCGCGGCGGCGCGGTGCTGCGTGCGCTGCCCGCTCCGGCGCCCGCGCGACCGGGCCGGATCGCCCGGCGCGGGCGGCCGACGTCGTCGCTGCCCGCTGCGCGCGGGCGCTGGTCGCTCGTCGAGAGCCTCGTCCCGGCGGCGCCGGCTCCCGCGGAGCGGGCTCGGGCGCTCGCAGAGACCCTGCTCGACCGCCACGGCGTCGTCACCCGCGCGGCTGTGCTGGCCGAGGGAGTGCCCGGCGGGTTCTCGGCGGTCTACGGCGAGCTGCGGATGATGGAGGAGGCGGGCCGCTGCCAGCGCGGGTACTTCGTCGAGGGGCTCGGCGGCGCCCAGTTCGCGGCGCCGACGGCCGTCGAGCGGCTGCGCGACGTGCGCGACGCCGACGCCGAGGCGGCGGCGATCGTGCTCTCGGCGATCGATCCGGCCAATCCCTATGGCGCTGCCCTGCCCTGGCCGGAGACTTCGCGCCGGCCCGCGCGCGTCGCCGGCGCATGGCTCGTGATCGCCGGCGGCCGGCCGGCCGTCTACGTCGAGCGCGGCGGCCGCGGCCTGGTCACGTTCGATGCCGAGCTGCTCGAGCCCGGCATCGCCGCGCTCGCGGGGCTGATCAGCGGCGGCCGCGCGCGGCGGCTCGCGCCCGAGCGCATCGACGGCGAGCCGATCGCGGGCACCGAGGCCGAGCGGCTGCTGCTCGCACACGGGTTCCTGAAAGGGCACCGGCGCCTGGTGCTGCGTGCCTGAGGGGCACTCGCTCGTGCTGGCGGCGCGCCGGATCGGCCCGGTCGTCGGCCGGCACGTGACCGCCGGGCCGCTTGCCGGCACCGAGGTCGAGTCGGTGCAGACCCGTGGCAAGCATCTGCTCGTCCACGGCGCCGACGGCCGCAGCCTGCACGTCCACCTCGGGATGAACGGGCGTGTGCGCCTGGCCGAGCCGGGCGCCGGGCGCGGCCGCTACGTCCTGCGCACCGATGCCGCCGACGTCGTCATCACCGGCACGAGCCGGCTCGAGGTCAGGCGCCGCGCAGACCTGCGGCTCGGGCTCGGCCCCGACCTGCTCGGCGAGCGCTTCGATGGGGCCGGCTACCTGCGCCGGGCCCGGGTGGCCGATCGCCCGGTGGCCGAGCTCCTGCTCGACCAGCGCGTCCTCGCCGGCATCGGCAACATCGTCCGCGCAGAGGTGCTGTGGGAGCTGCGCCAGGATCCGCTCGCGCCCGTCTCGACGCTCTCCGACCGGCGCCTGCTCGAGCTGGCCGTGGTCGCGCGGCGGATGCTCCGGGCGGGCGTGGCGAGCGGTGGCCGCCTGCCGCAGCGCGTCTACCGGGCCACGGGGCGCCCGTGCCCGCGCTGCGGGACGCGGGTCGAGTCGGCGCTGCAGGGCGCCGAGGCGCCGCGCCGCCTGTACCACTGCCCCGGCTGCCAGCGCACCAAAAGGGGTCAGACCCCGTTTGGTGCGGCCGGGTCATGAAGCGGCGGGGCGACGGGGCGGCAGAGCGGGCGCGTGGAGCGCTGCTCGGACTCGCCGCGGGCGATGCGCTGGGCGCCGCGGTCGAGTGGCTGCACCCCGACCAGATCCACGCCCGCTACGGCGGCGCGCTGCGCGACCTGGTCGCCTCGCCGCCGTGGGAGCGGGGCGAGTGGACCGACGACACCGCGATGGCGGTCGAGCTCGCGACGAGCCTGGCCGAGAAGGGTGGATACGACGACGACGACGTCTTCTCGCGCTACGTGATGTGGGCGCGCTCCGGGCCGAAGGACATCGGATCGACCATCGCCGCGGCCCTGCGCCGCGCGCGCACGCCCGCCGAGGCCCGCGCCGCCGCGGCGGCCTACCACGAGGCGAGCGGCGGCAAGAGCGCGGGCAACGGCTCCCTGATGCGCACGGCGCCCATCGGCATCCGCTACCGGACCGACGCCGGCGCCGTGGAGCGGATCTCGCGCGAGGAGTCGAGCCTGACCCACCACGATCCGCTCGCGGGCGATGCGTGCACCCTGCTCAACCTGACCCTGGCCGCGCTCGTCCGCGGGCGCAAGCTGCCGGTGTCGACCTCGACGGCCGGCCGGGCGGCCGAGCAGGCGCTGACGACGCCGCCGGAGCAGCTCGCAGTCGAGGCGCAGGAGCAGACCGGCTTCGTCCTGACCGCGCTTCGGATCGGCTTCGCCGCCGCGTTCGGACAGCCCGACCTCGAGTCGGCCATCGTCTTCGCCGTGAACCTCGGCGGCGACGCCGACACGAACGCCGCTGTCGCCGGGGCGCTCGCCGGCGCCCGGTTCGGGGCGGATGCGATCCCGCAGCGGTGGATCGAGCCGCTGCTCGGGCACGAGCGCATCGGCGGTCTCGCCAACCGGCTCGTGCGGGTGTGACGCCGCACGGGTATCCTCCTCGGTCAACTCGCCGGGGAGGACGCTCGTGGCAGAAGCACCTGATCGGAACCTCGCGCTCGAGCTCGTCCGGGTCACCGAGGCGGCGGCGCTGGCGTGCGCCCGGTGGGTGGGGTTCGGCGACAAGATCGCCGCCGACCGCGCCGCGGTCGACGCGATGCGCTACATGCTCGGGACGGTCGAGATGGACGGCGTCGTCGTGATCGGCGAGGGCGAGAAGGACGAGGCGCCGATGCTCTTCAACGGCGAGCGCATCGGCACCCATCACGGGGTGGCCGTGGACGTCGCCGTCGACCCGCTCGAGGGCACCGATCTGGTCGCGCGCGGCCAGCCGAACGCGCTCGCGGTGGTGGCCGCCGCCGAGTCGGGGACGATGTTCGATCCCGGCCCCTGCGTCTACATGGAGAAGCTCGCGTGCGGCTCGGACATCGACGAGCCGCTCGACATGGACGCGCCGATCGAGGAGACGCTCGCGATGATCGCCCGGGCCAAGGGCGGCCGCGTCCGCGACCTGATGGTGGTCATCCTCGATCGCCCGCGGCACGAGGAGATGGTCGGCCGCATCCGCCAGGCCGGGGCGCGCATCCGCTTCATCGCCCACGGGGACGTCGCCGGCTCGATGATGGCGGCGACGCCCGACACCGGCATCGACCTGCTCTGGGGGATCGGCGGCACGCCCGAAGGGGTCCTCTCGGCGGCGGCGTTCAAGTGCCTGGGCGGCCAGCTGGTCGGTCGTTTGTGGCCGCGCGACGAGGACGAGGCGAAGCGGGCGCGCGACGCCGGCTACGACCTCGAGAAGGTGCTCACGGTCGACGACCTGATCAGGGGCGAGAACGTGTTCTTCGCCGCGACCGGCGTCACCGACGGCGATCTGCTGCGCGGCGTCCGCTACCAGCGCGGCGGGGCGCGGACGCACTCGCTCGTGATGCGCTCCAAGTCGGGCACCGTGCGGACGCTGCAGGCGACCCACTCGCTCGAGAAGCTGGCCGCGGTGGCCGGCGAGCGCTACGGCTGAGCCGAGAAGCGGGGACAGTCCCCAACCCCTCCTCACGCACCGGCCCGCAGCTCGACGACCGTCGCCCCGGTGATGCGGACGAGATCGGTCGTGCTTACCTCGACGATGTGGCCGCGGTTGCCGGCGTTCAGGCAGATGCGCTCGAACCGCTCGGCGCCGGTATCGAGGAACACGCGCAGCGGCTTGCGCGAGCCGAGCGGGCTGATGCCGCCGACCTGGTAGCCGGTGACGCGCTCTGCCTCGCGCGGCTGCGCCATGGCGGCGTGCTTGGCGCCCGCCGCGGCCGCGAGCCGCTTGAGCGAGAGCTCGGCGTCGGCCGCCACGAGCGCGAAGACGAGCTCCGTGCCGGCCTTTGCGACCAGGCTCTTGAACATCCGCGCCGGATCGACGGCGAGATCGGCGGCGGCCTGCTCGGCGCCTCCGTCGACGCGGTAGTCGTAGCGCAGCAACCGGTGCTCGACACCGGCCTTGCGCAACGCCGTCGTTCCACGCGTCTCGCTCGTGTCCCCTCCCGCTAATATTGCGGCCGAGTCCGGCCAAGGAGCGCCCAGTGCGAGATTACACGCCCGAATATGAATCCTTTCGCGACGACGCGGTCGCGGTCATCAACGCCCTGGCGATCGTGTTCGCCGTCGTGGGCACGTGGACGCGCCCGATCTACATGGGTGTCCTCGCGCTCGCCGTGGCGCTGTTCGGGTACTTCCTGAACCCGCGCTCCAAGGGCGGCCACATCCTCGCGGTCTGCCTCATCACCGTCTTCGCGATCCTCGAGACGGTGTGGTGGCAAGGCAAGGCCGTCTTCTAGGCCGTTAGGGCGCGGCCGCAGGCGGCTCGATCGGGAGCCGGCTGAAGACGTGCGCCTGGCCGCCGAAGTGGCAGGCCAGGTCGACGACGTGCTCGGGCTTGTACCGGCCCCAGAAGAAGCCGCGGAAGACGCTGCGCGCGTTGTCCTGGCGGGGCGGGATCAGCTCCTTCGCGAACACGAACCACTCGCCGGTGACGGTGAAGTCGGCGCCCTCGGTCTGCTCGACGCCGTTCACGAACACCTGGAAGGGCCGGCTGACGCCGTCGGGCACGCGTACTCGCGATCCGTTCATCAGCTGAAATCTCGCACAAGCGGAGTAGATTGCGGTCATGGTGGATCTCGATCCCTTTGGCGCCCGCGACACGCTCCCCACCGGCGAGGCCTTCTACCGCCTCGACCGCGTGGTCGATCCGCTGACGCTGCCCTACACGATCTGTGTGCTGCTCGAGAACCTCCTGCGCCGGGCCGGGACCGAGCACGTGCGCGAGGACGACGTGCGCGCCCTGGCCGCCTGGCCGCAGCCGCACGCCGGCGCACAGCTCGCGTTCATGCCGTCCCGGGTGCTGATGCAGGACCTGACGGGCGTGCCCGCCGTCGTCGATCTCGCCGCCCTGCGCGCGGCCGTCGACCGCCGTGGGGCCGACCCTGGCCGGGTCGATCCGCTCGTGCCCGTCGACCTCGTCATCGACCACTCGGTGCAGGTGGACGCCTTCGGGTCGGACCGGGCCTACGCCCGCAACATCGAGCGCGAGTACGAGCGAAACGGCGAGCGCTATCAGCTCCTGCGCTGGGCGCAGCGCGCGTTCCAGAACTTCCGCGTCGTCCCGCCGGGGATGGGGATCTGCCACCAGGTGAACCTGGAGTACCTCGGCCAGGTCGTCCAGGTGCGCGACGGCGTCGCGCTGCCCGACACCCTGGTCGGCACCGACTCGCACACGACGATGATCAACGCGATCGGCGTGCTCGGGTGGGGCGTCGGGGGCATCGAGGCCGAGGCGGTCATGCTCGGACAGCCGCTCTACATGAACTCGCCGCAGGTCATCGGCGTGCGCATGGCGGGCCAGCTTCGCACCGGCGTCACCGCGACCGACCTCGTGCTCACGCTCACCGAGCAGCTGCGGAAGCACGGCGTCGTGGGCAAGTTCATCGAGTTCTTCGGCCCCGGCCTGCAGTCGCTCACCGTCGCCGACAGGGCGACGCTCTCGAACATGTCCCCGGAATACGGCGCGACGGCGGCCACCTTCCCGGTCGACTCACAGACGCTGCGCTACCTGTCCGACACGGGCCGGCCGGCCGAGCTGATCGAGCTCGTCGAGCGCTACACGCGCGAGCAGGGGCTCTTCCGCACCGGCGCCGAGGCCGCCCCCGCCTACACCGAGACGCTCGAGCTCGACCTCGACGCCGTCGTGCCCAGCCTGGCGGGCCCGCGGCGGCCGCAGGACCGGGTCTCGCTGCCGCAGGTGGGTCGCTCGTTCTCGGACGCGTTCGGCATCAGCACGCCCAACGGCTCGCAGCTCGGCGATGGTTCGGTGGTGATCTCGGCGATCACGTCGTGCACGAACACGTCGAACCCGGCGCTGATGGTGGCCGCCGGCCTCGTCGCCAAGAAGGCGCTCGCCCTGGGGCTGCAACGGCGGCCGTGGGTGAAGACGAGCCTCGCTCCCGGATCGCGGGTCGTCGTTGGCTACCTCGAGCGGGCGGGGCTGATGGAGCCGCTCGACGCGCTCGGCTTCAACCTGGTCGGGTTCGGCTGCACCACCTGCATCGGCAACTCCGGTCCGCTGCCCGACGAGGTCGCCGGTGCCATCGAGCGCGACGACCTCAAGGTGGCGGCGGTGCTCTCCGGCAACCGCAACTTCGAGGCCCGCATCCATCCGGCGGTGCGCGCCAACTACCTGGCCTCGCCGCCGCTCGTGGTCGCCTACGCGCTCGCGGGCAGCGTCAACACCGACCTCACCACCGATCCGCTGGGCGACGGTGCCGACGGCCCCGTGTACCTGCGCGACGTCTGGCCGAGCTCGGACGAGGTGGATGCCGCCCTCGCGGGTTCCTACAGCTCCGACCTCTTCACCGACGAGTACGGCCGCATCTTCGATGGCGACGAGCGCTGGACGGCGCTGCCCGTGCCCGAGGGCCAGCTCTTCGCCTGGGATCCGCGTTCGACCTACGTGCGCGAGGCGACCTTCTTCGAGCACGACGCCGACCTCTCGGACATCGTGGACGCGCGCGTGCTGGCGGTGCTCGGCGACTCGGTCACGACCGACCACATCTCGCCCGCCGGGGCGTTCTCGCCCGACACGCCGGCCGGCCGCTACCTCGTCGAGCAGGGCGTGACGGCGCGCGACTTCAACTCCTACGGCGCCCGCCGCGGCAACCACGAGGTGATGGTGCGCGGCACGTTCGCGAACATCCGCATGCGAAACGCGCTCGCCGACCGCGAGGGCGGCTTCACCCGCCACCTGCCGTCCGGCGAGCAGCTGCCGATCTACGACGCCGCCCAGCGCTACGCGGCCGAGCACGTGCCGCTCGTCGTGATCGCGGGGCGCGAGTACGGCTCGGGCAGCTCGCGCGACTGGGCCGCGAAAGGCACGGCGCTCCTGGGCGTGCGTGCCGTGCTCGCGCAGAGCTTCGAGCGCATCCACCGCACGAACCTGGTGGCGCTCGGCGTGATCCCGCTCCAGTTCCGCGACGGCGACTCGGCTGCGAGCCTCGGCCTCGACGGCACCGAGACGTTCACCGTCCGCGGACTGGGCGAGCTCGACGTCGGCTCGACCGTGACCGTCGAGGTCAACGGCGGCGAGCGCTCGTTCGAGTGCCTCGCGCGGCTGGACGCGCCGGCCGACGTGACCACCTACCGCGCCGGCGGCCTGCTGCAGATGGTCATGCGTCAGCTCGTCGCCTAGGACCTCAGCACGGTCTGGTGGCAGGAGCGGGGCATGGCGTGGGCTCGAAGACGGCGGGGTTCGGGCACAGCCAGCGCGGGTCGGCGCTGCCGCTCGAGATGCCGACCCATCGCGCCCCGGAGATCCGGTAGACGGTCGCGCCGCACGGGTTCTCCACCTGGATGAGGGTTCCCGCGACGCCGTGAAGGTCGAGGTGAGCGTTGAACGCGGACAGCTCCCTCCCGAACGCGTGCGGCCGGCCGGCGACGAACGTCGCCTCGGCTGCAAGTCCGTCGGGCCGAAACAGCCTGATGCTCCGAACCTTCCAGCCGGCGGCCCGAGCGGCCGACACGAGATGGGTCGTCACCGCGGCCCGGTCCGCGTTGGCGGTGCTGGAGGTGGCGCGCGTCGGCGCGTTCCCCCCGGCTTCGCCGGCGCCCCAAAGCCTGGTCTTCCCGGTTGGGAACCGCGCCCGGAAGATGACCCCGGCGAGGTCGGGCAGTCCGCGCTGGACGCTCAACGCGCGAAATGCTCCCTCGATCAATTGGGCTTGCCACCACGGTTCGACGGCCTGCTTCTTGTTCGGGCTCGGGACGGCGAACGTCAGTCCCAACCACAGGCCGGGCTGGTGGAAGCCGCCGCTGGGGCCGCCGAGCCGCGCCGCAACCACGGCCGAGACACCGGATCGGCCGATCACCTGCCGAAGCAGGCGCCGCTCGGGCGCGGTGCCACCCGACACCCGCGCCGTGGTCGAGGTGTGCGCAACCACGACGGCTGGGCCCGATGCCCGTTTCACGCTCCCCGGTCGTGGCGCGTGCGCAGACGACCCGAAGCACCCCGCCACCACCAGCGCGAGGGCGGCAGGTCCGAGAACGACACGCTCACCCGCATGGTCGGTTAGTCGCCCCGGCGCGTGAGAAGTTCCACGCGCCACTCGGAGAGACTCTTCTCGAGCGGCGACGGACGCGGGCCGCTGCGGCGGTACGCTTGACCGCATGACCCTCGTCGCCGAACTCGAGCGTGCGGTCGGCGCGGACGCGGTCATCTCCGAGGCCTCGCAGATGCGCACGTACGAGTGCGACGGCCTGACGGGCCACCGGGCGATGCCCGAGGCCGTCGTCCTGCCGCGCACGACCGAGCAGGTGCAGGCGGCGGTGCGGGTGTGCCATGCCCGCGGCATCCCGTTCGTCGCCCGCGGCGCCGGCACCGGCCTCTCCGGCGGCGCCGTGCCGGTGGCCGAGGGGATCGTGATCGGGCTCGCGCGGATGAACCGGATCCTCGAGGTGGACGTGCCGAACCGCCGGGCGCGCGTGCAGCCCGGCGTGGCCAACCTCGACGTGACGAGCGCCGTCGCCGCCCACGGCCTCTACTACGCGCCCGACCCTTCGAGCCAGCAGGTGTGCACGATCGGCGGCAACGTGGCCGAGAACTCGGGCGGCGCGCACTGCCTGAAATACGGCTTCACGACGAACCACGTGCTCGAGCTCGAGATCGTCCTCGCCGACGGCGAGCTCGTGCGCATCGACCGCGCCGGCGGGCTCGACCTGCTCGGCGGGTTCGTCGGCTCGGAGGGCACGCTCGGGATCGCCACCGAGATCGTCGTCACGCTGCTGCCGCGACCGCAGCGGGTCGAGACCCTGCTGGCCGCCTTCGAGACGACCGACGCCGCCGGCGAGGTGGTCTCGGCGATCATCGCCGCCGGGATCGTTCCGGCCGCGATCGAGATGATGGACGCGCTCACGATCCGCGCCGCCGAGGCCGCCGTCGGCGCCGGCCTGCCACTCGACGCGGGGGCGGTGCTGATCGTGGAGCTCGACGGCCCGGCGGCCGAGGTCGAGGTGACGCTGGCCCGCGTGCTGGAGTGCTGCGCCCTGGGCCTTGCAACCGAGGTGCGGGTGGCCGCGACACAGGCCGAGCGGGCGGCGTTCTGGCGCGGGCGCAAGGCCGCGTTCGCGGCGATGGGGCGCATCAGCCCCGACTACTACGTCCAGGACGGTGTGGTGCCGCGCACGCGCCTGCCCGAGACGCTGCGCCGCATCCGCGCGCTGTCCGAGTCGCACGGCCTCGAGGTCGGAAACGTCTTCCACGCCGGCGACGGCAACCTGCACCCGCTCGTGCTCTACGACGGCGCGGTCGCAGGTCAGGCAGAGCGGGCGGAGGAGCTCGCCGGCGCGATCCTGCAGGCGTGCGTCGACGCCGGCGGGTCGCTCACGGGCGAGCACGGCATCGGCCTGGACAAGGCCTGCCACATGCCGCTCATGTACTCGCCCGACGATCTCGCGACGATGCTTCGGCTGCGCACGGCGTTTGACCCGGACGGTCTCTGCAACCCGGGCAAGGCGTTCCCGACACCACGGCTGTGTGGCGAGGTGCCGGGGCCGTACCGGCGCCACCCCGCCGAGCGCGAGGGCGTCGAGCGATGGTGATCGAGCACGAGCCGGGCGACCTCACGTGCACGGTCGGCGCGGATGTCCCGCTGGCCGAGCTGCAGGCGGTCGTGGCCCGGGGCGGCCAGATGCTGGCGCTCGACCCGCCCGGCGTCGCGGGGCTCAGCGTCGGCGAGGCATTCGCGGCCGCGGCGTTCGGCCCGCGCGCGCACCGCTACGGCCTGCCGCGCGACCTCGTGCTGGGGATGACCGTGCGGCTCGCCGACGGCACGATCGCCCGCTCCGGCGGCCGCGTCGTCAAGACCGTCGCCGGCTACGACCTGCCCAAGCTCTTCACAGGCGCGCGCGGCCGCCTGGGCGAGATCCTCGAGCTGACCCTGCGGCTGCATCCGCTGCCGGCGGCGACCTGCACCGTCGTCGCCGACCCGGCCGACCCCCTGGCGCTCGAGCAGCTCGCACCGGCCTGCGTCGAGTACGCCTGGCCGCCCGAGCGGATGCTCGTGCGCTTCGAGAGCCCCGTCGCGCGGACGCTCGCCGAGCAGGCGGTGGCGATCGTCGGCGGCGAGCTCGTGGACGACGACGAGGCGCTCTGGGCCGAGCATCGCGAGCGGGCCGCGGGCCTCCTGCTCACCCGCTGCCTGCCCGCCGCCGTGCCGGAGACGATCGCGCAGCTGCGTGCCGCCGGTGCCGCGACGATCGTCGGCCGCTACGCCCGCGGCCTGCTCCTCGCCGACGTGAATATTGCGTGCCTGACGCCGTCTATCCAGGTCGAGGCGCTCGAGCGGCGGGTCGTGGAGGCCTACGGTGGCTGAGACGCACGAGCTGCTCGACGCCTGCGTGCACTGCGGGTTCTGCCTGCCGGCGTGCCCGACCTATTCGCTCTGGGGCGACGAGATGGACTCGCCGCGCGGGCGCATCCACCTGATGAAGCTCGTGGACGACGGCGAGATCGAGCTCGACGCGACCGTCGCGGGCCACTTCGACCGCTGCCTCGGCTGCCTCGCGTGCGTGCCGGCGTGTCCGAGCGGCGTGCGCTACGACATCCTGATCCAGCGCACCCGCGCCTTGCGCCGCGAGCAGGCGCCGCGGTCATTGCGGCAACGGGCGGTCGAGGCGGGCGTGCTGGCCGCAGTGGCGCGGCCGCGGCTCCTGCGCGCGCTGGCGTGGCCGCTCGCAACGGGCGTGCGGCCGTTCGCGCTCGCGCCGCGGGTGACGGTGGCCGACCTGCGCGCGCGGCCGCAGCGGCTCGTCCCGGCGCGAGGCGAGGTGCGGATGCGGGCGGCGATGCTCGAGGGCTGCGTCCAGCGCGTCTTCTTCGGGCGGGTGAACCGCGCGACCGCTGCGGTGCTCGCCGCCGACGGCTGCGAGGTCACGCTGCCGCCCGGCCAGGGCTGCTGCGGCGCGCTCGCCCTCCACGCGGGGCGCGAGGATGAGGCCGCCCGCCGGGCCGAGGCGACGATTACCGCCCTGGACGGGTTCGAGCGCGTGGTCGTCACCGCCGCCGGCTGCGGCTCGGCGATGAAGGAGTACGGCGAGCTGCTCGGCACCGAGGCGGCGCGGCGTTTCTCGGCGTCCGTGCGCGACGCGACCGAGCTCGCCGCCGAGCTGGGGGCCGTCGCCGTGCGCGCGCCCCGGGCGCCCATCCGGGTCGCCTACCAGGATGCCTGCCACCTGCGCCAGGCCCAGGGCGTGGCCTCGCAGCCGCGGGCGCTGCTCGCGGCGATCCCCGGCGTCGAGCTCGTCGAGCTCGCCCAGCCCGACATGTGCTGCGGCTCGGCCGGGATCTACAACCTGCTCGAGCCCGCGACCGCGCGCGAGCTCGGCGCCCGCAAGGCCCGGGCCGTGATCGACGCCGCGCCCGACGTGCTCGCGACGGCGAACCCGGGCTGCGCGATCCAGATCGCCGCGGCGCTTCGGCGTGCCGGCCATCCCGGCCTGCCCATCGTGCACCCGCTCGAGCTGGTCGCCGCAGCGGTCGGCGCACCAGAAGGGGTCTGACCCCTTTTGGTGCGTTACTCGGCGTAGCCGAGCGCGAAGGCGGCCGAGGCGAGGATGGCGCCGATGATCACGCCGACCCACTCACCGGGCACACCGGAAAGGCCGTCGACCCCGAGGACGACCACGAGGGCGGTGACGATCCCGCCCGAGATGATCCACATCGCCGCCTTGCCTGCACTCATGCGCCGGTGACGATAGCACCGGCGCAAGAGGGCAGAGCGGGTCGTCGCCTAGAGCGACGCGATGACGTTGTTCAGCGTGTTCTGGATCGCGGTCGAGAGCAGACCCAGGGTGACGACGACGGCGATCGTGATGACGGCCAGGACGACGGCGTACTCCGCCATGGTCTGTCCGCTCTCGTCGCGCAGCTCGTTGATGATCTCGTTCATAATCTCCGCCTCCTACGACAGGGATCCTGCCTGGGGCCAGTACGCGGGGGGTGCGTAGAGGAGGAGCGTGCATCGGCAGGAATATGCTTGCTCCGTATTGCCTCTTGAGGCATTTGTACTACGAAGCGGCGAGGGCGCAACTCACCCTTGTGAGTGAACGTGTGGTCAGCCCAGATCGGCGTAGCGCAGGCCGCCGAATTCGGCGGCCAGGCGGTCGTCCCAGTCGTCGGCGATCCCGGCCACGACGCTGATCGCGGCCTCGAGCTCGATCTCGTCGAGGTCGTCTCCGAGGATGGCGTGCTGGAACCACAGCTCGCGCCGGTCGGCGAGGTGCATGAAGGCCCCGAACCGGGACCCGGCGGTCAGGTCGGCGACCTTCACGGCGAGCTCGTCGGACAGGTCGATGTCGGACAGCACCGGCGCCGAGGCCCGCACCGCGGTCGAGTCGTCGAGCACCGGGAGCACGTCGACGAACACGCGCGCGCTGCCGAAGGCGCCGTGGAATCCCCAGTCGGGATGGTGCTGGAACCCGCCGTGCGTCTCGTCGAGGTAGCGGCGCACCCGCTTCGTCGTCATCTCGACGTGGTCGGCGGCGTCGCGCAGCCGGGCGGCCGGCGTATGCGGCGCGGGCGGCACGGGCACGGCGTCGCTCAGGAGCGCGTGCAGGCGGGCCTTGTATGACGCCGCCCCCCATCCCACCGTCCAGACCGACGACTGCACCTCGACGGGGTCCATCGTCGATCCGGCCAGGATCGTGTGCTCGACGACGATCGCGTCGTCGCGATGCCGGAACCGGCCCAGGACGAGCTCGGCGTTCTCGCACGCGAGCACCCGCGCGACGCGCGCGGTGCGGGGGCCCGTCTCGATCGCCCGCGCCCACACGTGCACGAGCACGTCGCTGCCCTCGCCGGGCTCGACGTCGACGGCGACGATCGTGTCGCCGACCCCGGTCGTGCCCCGCCAGGCATGGTCCTGCGGATCGACTCCCGTGAACGTGCGCGCGAGCGCGTGGCGCACCGCCATCGCGTTCACCTGGATGTGACCGTCGACCACGCGGGAATCGTAGATGGCGCCGGTAGAGTGCGGCGGTGCTTCGCGCACATGAACGGATCGTCCCGCCCGGCTCGGTCGCCGACGCCCTGCGGCGCTCGCGCGCCGAGCTCACGATCGTCGCGATCGTCATCGTGTGGATCGCCTTCGGCGCGGGGCTCGACTCGCAGGCGGGGATCTGGCGCCAGCGGCTCGTCGGCCTCCTGACCTGGACGCTTCTGATTGCGATCCTGCGCCGCCAGCCGCGCTCGGTGCGGGTGCAGGTCTGCGTGGTGATCGTGGCGGCGACGTGCGTCGAGTACACGGCCTCGCCGCTGCTCGGCCTCTACACCTACCGGCTGCACAACGTCCCCTCCTACGTGCCTCCCGGCCACGGCCTGGTCTACCTCGCCGCGCTCAACATCGGCCGCTCGGCGCTCGCGTCGCGCCTGCGCGTGCCGCTCGTCGCCTTCGCGCTCGTCGTGTGCGGCGCCTGGGCGCTCTGGGGCGCGCTGCTCGCGCCGCGCCAGGATCTGCTCGGCGCCGTGATGTACCTCTTCCTCGTCCGGTTCATCCTGGTCGGGCGCCAGCCGCTCGTGTATGCCGGCGCATTCCTCGTCTGCAGCTACCTCGAGCTCGTCGGCACCGGCGTGGGGGCGTGGCGGTGGGCCCTCCACGATCCCACGGGCGCCGTCACGATCGGAAACCCCCCGAGCGGGATCCCCGGCGGCTACTGCTTCCTCGACGCGTTCGGGATCGCCCTGGCGCCGAGGGTGGTGCGTTGGATCGACAGCCGCCCGCCGGTGCTCGCCTGGCTGCGCCCCGTGCCCGATGACGCCGCATAGCCTCGACGATCTGCTGGAGACCGCCGCCGAGGTGGAGCGGCTGCGCGACGCCCTGCGCCATGCGCAGGCGCTCGCGGCCGAGGCCGGTCACCTCGAGGACGTCGTCAGCGCCGCGCCGCGCATGCACTCGACCGCCGGTGCGGCCCTCGGGGCGATCGAGCCGGTCGCCCGCGAGCTCGAGCGCGAGTGGGTGGCGCAGGGGCCGCTCATGACGGCGTGGCAGCGGGCCGTCGACCTGGCCCAGCTCGCCGAGGCCGCCGGCGCCGACTCGCAGCCGTACCGGGCCGAGGCCGACGAGGCTCGCCGGCGGGTCGAGGCGGCCCGGCTCGAGACGCGTGAGCAGCGCGAGCGGCTGGCGGCGCAGCGGCAGGAGCTCGCCGACGCAATGCTCGCGACTCCGCTCGAGCTCGAGCCGCCGCCGCCCGTGGCCGACGACGCGCGGCCCGAGGCGCTGCGCCGCGATGCGCTCGAGCTGATGCGGCGCGCGGAGGAGGCGGGCGAAGCGGCGGCGGCCGCGGCCGCCGAGGCCGCCGCGCGGCTCGCGTCGGTGCAGGCCGAGCTCGCGGCCGTCGGCGTCCCCGCCGAGCTCGAGCGGCGCCTGGCCGTGCTCGCGCGCGACCTCCCGGACGAGATCGAGCTCGGGCCGGACACGCCTCCGTCGGTGGCGATGCGGCTGCGTCGCGCCGGCCTGCGCGTGCGGTGATCGCCGACCGGACGATCGCAGCCGGGCTGTGCGATCCGCCCCAGGGGCTCGCGTGGGACGAGGCGCTCGTGCGCGCCCCGGTCGACCGGCCGACGCTGCTCGTGTGGCGCACCCGTCCGGCGGTCGTGATCGGGCGCTTCCAGCGGGCCGACTGGGAGGTCGACGCCGCCGCGTGCGCGCGCCACGGCGTCCGCATCTGGCGCCGGTTCACCGGCGGCGGCGCGGTCTACCTCGACCCGGGCACGATCTGCGCCGCGCTTGCGCTGCCCACCGCGCATCCCGCCGCCTCGGCTCCCATCCCGGAGATGTACGCGCCGCTGCTCGACGGGCTCGTGGCCGCGTGCCGCGCGCTCGGCGTCGATGCGCGCCGCGACGAGCGCACCGTGCGCGTGGGTGATCGCAAGGTCACGGGCATCGCCGCGCATCGCGGGCGCGACGTGACGCTCGTGCACGGCACGCTGCTCGTGCGCGCCGACCTGGACGCGCTGCGCGCCTGCCTGGCCGGCCCGCGCGGAGGCGATCTGCAGGGGCGTCCCCGCCCCGCGGCCAGCCGCCCCGACCACGTCGCCGTGATCGGCGGCGACGTCGACACCGCGACCGCCGCCGTGATCGCGGTCTTCGCGGCGCCCTGCGCGCTCGCGTCGGCGCTCACGCCCGCCGAGGACGCGGCGGCGGCCGAGCTCGTGCGCACGCGCTACCGCGACCCGGCGTGGCACGGCGGTCCGTGGCACGATGTGACCCCGGACGCCGTCACCGCGCTGCTCGGGTCGTGATCGGTCGGCGCGGTTTGAGGGTAAGGTCGGATCGGCAACGCACGGAGGAGTCGCTCGATGGCCATGCGATCGAAAGTCTTCACGTACCAGGCGGAGCTCCGCTGGCAGGGCGGGCACACCGCATCGGTCTCCTCGGGCGCCCGGCCCGAGCTGCCCGTGTCCCCGCCCGACGACTTCCCCGGCGGTGAGGCCGACCGCTGGAGCCCCGAGCATCTGTACCTGGGCGCGATGGAGTCGTGCACGATGCTGTCGTTCCTCGCCCACTGCACGCACAACGGGCTCGACGTCAAGGAGTACGAGGCGGCGGCCAGGGGCGAGGTCGAGCGCCGAGCCGAGGATTCCCGCTACGCGTTCACCCATGTCGAGATGGTCGTGCACGTGCGGATGGCGCCCGGTCAGGCCGGCGCCGCCCGCGCCCTCACGGACAAGGCCGAGCGCGACTGCTTCATCACCGCCTCGACGACCGCGCGGGTCGACCACGACTGGCGGATCTCGGAATGAGCGATCGCGCCCGCCCGGCCGCGGCCACCTCGACTCTGGTGGACACCCGGGCGGCGGCCGAGGAGGCCGCCGAGCGCGTGCGCGACGACCTCGGCGGCGCGCCGGCCGACGTGGCCTTCCTGTTTCTCTCGCCCGAGCACGCCGCCGATGCCGAGGCGGCGGCCGCGGCGATCGCCGACGTCCTGCAGCCCGGCGCGCTCGCCGGCGCCACCGGCCAGGCGGTGATCGGCACCGGCCGCGAGCTCGAGGGCGTGCCCGCGCTCAGCCTGCTCGCGACGAGCCTGCCCGGGGGCAGGGCGCGCGTGCATCACCTGAGCGTGCGCGACTCCGGAGAGGGACCCGCCGTGGAGCTGCCCACCGACCTCGTCCCGGCGCCGGGCGAGCCGATGCTGCTCATGGCCGACCCCTACACGTTCCCGGCCGATGCCTTCCTCGAAGGCGTGGCCGGGCGCTTCGGCGGCGCGGTCGCGGTGGGCGGGCTGGCGTCTGGCGCCGAGTCCCCGGGCGGGCATGCGCTCGTGTGCGGCCGGCGGGTGATGCGCCACGGCGCCGTCGCGGTGGTGGTCGAGGGCGGCGTCGGCATGCGGGTGCTCGTCTCGCAGGGGTGCGCGCCGGTCGGCCCCGAGATGGTGATCACGAGCGCCGAGGGCAGCATCATCCACGAGCTGGCCGGGCGGCCGGCCTACGAGCGCCTGACCGACATCGTCGCGGGCCTCGACGAGCATGGCCGCGAGCTCGTCCAGAACGGCCTGCTGGCCGGCCTCGTGATCGACGAGAACCGCGACGACTACGGCTCCGACGACTATCTGATGCGGGCCGTGCTCGGCGGCGACGCCGACCAGGGCTCGCTGGTCGTCGGCGACACGGTGCGGGTGGGGCAGACCTTCCGGTTCCACGCTCGCGACGCCGAGAGCGCCGACGCCGATCTGCGCAGCGCCCTGCGTGCGCACACCGCCAACGGCGAGCGCCCCGATGCGGCGCTGCTCTTCGCCTGCAACGGGCGCGGCACGAACATGTACCCGGAGCCGGACCACGACGCCGGCGCCGTTGCCGACGAGCTCGGCCCCATCCCGCTGGCCGGGATGTTCTGCTCGGGCGAGATCGGCCCGGTCGGCGGCCAGACGTTCCTGCACGGCTTCACGGCGACGATGGCGCTCCTCGTGAGCCGCGACTAGCGCACGGTCAGGAAGGCGTCCACGTCGACCGTGGCGTGGCCGGCGGTGCCGCTGCAAACGATCTTGATGGTGTGCGCGCCGTCCTTCGCCCAGGCATGCGCGAACACGATCCGCTTGTGCAAGGCGCCCGCGCTGTGCAGGTTCACGGTCGCCGCCAGCTTGCCGTCGAGGTAGACGCGGGCGCTGCCGCGGTTGGCCGTGCGGGTCGCGACCCACGCCACCTGGCGGCCGTTGAACTTCAGCCGCGCCGATGCGCCGGCGGCCGTCGCGGTGTGGATGCTGCCGCCGTAGGCCTTCGGCGCCGAGGCGCGCCGCCACGCACCGGTATAGGCGATGCGCGCGTTGCCGTCCTGGAAGCCCGTCAGGAGCACCGACGGCCCCTGGACGAAGGCCGATGCGTTGCCCACGCAGTCGGTCGCGCTCACCCGGTAGCGGCGCGTCGTCGCCGAGGGGACGAGCGCGATCGCGCGGGACGTCGCCGTCTTCGAGCCGAGCGGGAGGGCGCCGAAGGCGCCGCTGCCGACGCGGCGCTGGAGCCGGTAGGAGCACACGCCGCTCGGGTCGTGGGCACCGAAGCGGACGAGCAGCGGCACCTGGCCCGAAGCGATCGTCGTCGCCTTGCGCAGGAGCGCGTCGGGCACGGTGCCGACGACGGGCGGCGCCGAGTCGACCGGCACCGAGTTGCCCGTCTGCAGGAACGCGAGGTGCGCCTGGGCGACGCCGCCGACGGCCGTGAAGTCGCCGCCGATCGCGAGCCCGATCGAGGTGTCGGCCTCGGCGAACACCCCGAGGTCGCTGTTCACGTTCGGCGCCCAGCTCGTGTCGAGCGCGCCCGACGACGGGTCAAGGCCGGCGATGTGGTGGCGGACGCTGCAGGTCGAGCCGACGCAGATGTTCACGAAGTGGCCGCCGGCGATCAGCTCGCCGTCGGAGATCGTCATCGCCTGCACGTTGCCGTCGAACGTGTCGTGCCAGCCGGCCGTGCCGGTGGGGGTGTAGCGCTGGAGCCGGTTGTTCAGGTGACCGGTGTAGATCGAGCCGTCCGCCGCCTCGGTCATCGAGACGACCGCCGACGTGGTCGGGCTCTGGTACGTGCCGAGCAGCGCGCCGCTCGTGCCGTCGAAGGCGGCGAGCGAGGCCTGGCCGCTCGTCGAGGTGCCGGCGTTCAGGAAGAAGCCGCCGGCGACGACGTCACCGCCGTTATCGACCTCGAGGCCGTCGACGCGGCCGTCCACGAACGGATTCCACGCCGAGAGCTGCCCGGTGGTGAGCGACACGGCGCCCAGAGACGCGCGCGGCTGGCCGTCGACGTTCGCGAACTGGCCGCCCATGTAGAGCGTCGAGCCGTCGGCGGCGAGCGCCTGCACGTCGCCGTCGGCCGTGCCCGCCCACGTCGCCTTCGAGACGACGGCGCCGCTCGGCTGGATCTCGGCCAGGTGGGCGTGGCCGCCGCCGTTGATCTGCGTGAAGCTGCCGCCCGCGATGATGTTGCCGGAGCCGTCGGTCGCGAACGCCTTGACCGTGCCGTTCGCAGACGGCGCCCAGCCGGTGAAGTCGCCGTTGGAGTTGAAGGCGGCCAGGTCGGAGACGGTGTGCGTGGTCGCGCCGTTGTGGCTCATCGCCTGCGTGAACTTGCCGCCGACATAGGTGATGCCGCCGATCTGCATGATCGCGTTCACGCGGCCGTTCACCTGCCATGTGGCCTCGGGGCGCGTCGCGATCGTCGCCATCGCCGAGGGCACGAGCGTGAGCAGCACGACGCCGGCGCCGAGCGCCGCCCGCCTGAATCGTGCCCCCGTGATGCTCCCCACTCCGCTTCCGAGGGTACGGGCCGGATGCCCGGTGCGCAACCGCTACGCGGGCGGCGGGCTCTGCCAGTCGTACGTCCCGGCCGGCGTCCACGACAGCTCGAGCTTGATGCCGTCCGGATCGAAGAAGAAGATCGCGTGGTAGCCCTCGCGGTACTCCGGGAAGTGGCGCGGCCCCTCCGAGATCGTGCCTCCGAGCTCGGTGATGCGCTCGGCCGAGGCGTACAGCAGCTCGCGCGTGGACGCCTCGAAGCACACGTGGTGCATCCCCACCCGGTAGCGGTCGACCGGCAGCGTCGCGGCACCGTCCGGCGCCTGGCGCAGGCCCACGGTCGACCCCGGGCCGTGGACGTAGTTGATCGTCTCGCCGTGCTCGCCGGGAATCTCGTGCAGGCCGTGCCAGCCGAGCGGCCCGAGCACGCCGCGATAGAACCGCAGCGCGCGCTCGATGTCGGACACGACGAGGTCGACGTGGTGGACGCCCGTCGACCGCACGGCAGCGGGCGGCTAGGCCAGGCCCTCGCGGGCCTCGCGCACGAGCGTCACGGCCTCGGGGAAGATGAGCCGGATCGCGTCGCGCACCTGGTTTGCCTGCTCGTCCGCGGTACCCGACAGATCGAGGCGGCCGATCGCCGCCACGGTCACGCCGACCGCGAGGTTGATTGCCTGGTCGGCGAAGGCGACCCGCTGTCCCTGCTGGGCCTGCTCCATGAAGTTGGCCATGGCCCGCTGCAGCTCCTCGGGGTCGCCGCCGAACATGTTGAACGGAAACTCACTCATGCGTCGAGGATAGCGCCCAGGGCTGAGTACGGGCTGAGAACCGGGGACAGTCCCGAGGGAGACAGTTCCCACAGGCCTATGCGTAGATGCCGTGCAGAACGCTCGCCGGGTCGGGCAGCGGGCTCGCCTCGGCCTCGGCGACGCCGGCATCGATCCACCCGGTCACCCCGGCCTCGAGGCCGGCCAGCTCGGCCTCGCCGACCTGCTCGACCTCTTCCAGCCAGCTGCGGAACCGCTCGAGCGGATCCTTGGCTGCGAACTCGGCCAGGAGCTCGCGCGGGACGTAGCCCGCATCGTCGTGGACGGCGTGGCCCTCCATGCGCAGCGTCACGAGCTCGAGCACCGTCGGCCCGCCGCCTTCGCGGGCGCGCTCGATCGCGCGCTGGGCCTCGCGCAGCACGGTCAGGACGTCGGTGCCGTCGACGACGATGCCCTCGAAGCCGTAGGCCGGGCCGCGGTCGGCCAGGTGCTCGCACGCGAACGAGAGCCGGTTCGGCGTGGAGTAGGAGTACTGGTTGTTGTCGATCACGTACACGACCGGCAGCCGCCGGACGCCGGCCAGATTCATCGCCTCGTGCATGTCGCCGCGCGCGGCCGCGCCGTCGCCGCACCAGCCGATCGCGACGCGCGGCTCGCGCCGCAGCTGGAACGCGAGCGCGATGCCGGTGATCGTCGGGATCATCGCCGGCAGGTGGCTGACGCCCGCGAGCAGGCCCCTGCCCGACGTGAAGTCGTTCGAGCGCAGATTCGAGTCGCGGCCGCCGGTGGCGCCGCCGGAGCGGCCCATGAACTGGCAGAAGATCGCCGCGGGCTGCACGCCGCGGACGACGTGCACACCGAGGTTGCGGTGCAGGGGCGAGGCGACATCGTCGGCCCCCATCGCCGTCGCGACGCCGACGGACGCGCCCTCGTTGCCGCGGCCGGTGTAGTAGCTGCCGGGCAGCTTGCCCGCCTTGAAGAGCAGATTCCCGCGCTCCTCGATCCGCCGCGTCGCGAGCATGTTGCGGTAGATGCCGATCAGATCGGGCCGGTCGAGGCCGAGCTCGCGTGCCTCGGCCTGCGAGATCAGCGGATTGGCCTGACGGACGGTCGACATCGTGCGCAAGGATAGTGGGCCGGGCGGATCAGGCCGGCGGCCGGTGGGTATCGGCGTGGCGCCGCAGCCGCCCGAGCCGCGAGTCCCACTCCGACCCGACCCGGCCGATCCAGGCGCCGGCGTCGGTGAGCGGCCCGGGGGTGAGCCGGTAGCGCGTCTCGCGGCCGTGGCGCGACGACTCGACGAGGCCCGCGTCGGCCAGCGCTGCCAGGTGCTTGGCGACGGCCTGGCGGCTGATGGGGAG
>DASXZF010000254.1:0-8096 GCA_036502065.1 Gaiellales bacterium | reverse complement strand
CGACCAGGAGCACTGATGGCCCGCCAGAGCGCCCAGCTGTTCACGCGGGACATCATGACCCGCGCCACGATCGACTCCTTCAAGAAGCTCGATCCCCGCATCCAGCTCCGAAACCCGGTGATGTTCGTCGTCGAGGTCGGCTCGGTCATCACCACGGCCACCTTCTTCATCAACCTGATCAACGGCGGCGGCCAGCCGCTCTGGTTCACCGGTGACATCGCCGTGTGGCTGTGGCTGACGGTGCTCTTCGCGAACTTCGCCGAGGCGATCGCCGAGGGCCGCGGCAAGGCTCAGGCCGACACGCTGCGCTCGATGCGCACGACGGCGATGGCCAACCGCCGCGGCGCGGGCGGCGGGCTCGAGCAGGTGGCGGCCGGCGAGCTGCAGCGCGGCGACGTGGTCGTCGTCGAGGCGGGCGAGGCGATCCCGGCCGACGGCGACGTCATCGAGGGCATCGGCTCGGTCGACGAGTCGGCCATCACAGGCGAGTCGGCGCCGGTCATCCGCGAGTCGGGCGGCGACCGCTCGGCCGTCACCGGCGGCACCCGGCTGCTCTCCGACCGGCTCGTCGTCCAGGTGACGCAGGAGCCCGGCAAGTCGTTCCTCGACCGGATGATCGCGCTCGTCGAGGGCGCGGCCCGGCGCAAGACGCCGAACGAGATCGCCCTGAACATCCTGCTCGCCGGCCTCACGGTGATCTTCCTCGTCGCCGTCGTGACGCTGCAGCCGTTCGCGCTCTACGCGAAGAGCGGCGTCTCGACGACCATCCTGATCTGCCTGCTGGTCGCGCTGATTCCGACCACCATCGGCGCGCTGCTCTCGTGCATCGGCATCGCCGGGATGGATCGGCTGGTGCGCCGCAACGTGCTCGCCCTGTCGGGCCGCGCGGTCGAGGCGTCGGGCGACATCGACGTGCTCCTGCTCGACAAGACCGGCACGATCACGCTCGGCAACCGCCAGGCCGTCGAGTTCATCCCGGCGCCGGGCGTCGAGCCCCGCGACCTGGCCGAGGCCGCCCAGCTGTCGTCGCTCGCCGACGAGACGCCGGAGGGCCGCTCGATCGTCGTCCTGGCCAAGGAGTTCGGCGTGCGCGAGCACGAGCTCTCGACGATCGAGGCCGAATTCGTGCCGTTCTCGGCGACGACGCGGATGAGCGGCGTGAACATGAACGGCAACCTGATCCGCAAGGGCGCGACCGACGCGATCAGGCGGTTCGTGGAGGAGAGCGGCGGGCGGGTGCCCGCCGAGGTCGACGCGGCTGTCGATCGGATCGCCCGTGACGGGGGCACGCCGCTCGTGGTCGCCCGCGACAACTGGACGCTCGGCGTCATCTACCTGAAGGACATCGTCAAGGGCGGCATCAAGGAGCGCTTCGACGAGCTGCGGCGGATGGGCATCCGCACGGTGATGATCACCGGCGACAACCCCGTCACGGCGGCGTACATCGCCAACGAGTCCGGGGTCGACGACTTACTGGCCGAGGCGACGCCCGAGCGCAAGATGGCGCTGATCAAGGAGGAGCAGGCCAAGGGCCGCATGGTGGCGATGACCGGCGACGGCACGAACGACGCCCCGGCGCTCGCCCAGGCCGACGTCGGCGTGGCGATGAACACCGGCACGCAGGCCGCCAAGGAGGCCGGCAACATGGTCGACCTCGACTCGAACCCGACGAAGCTGATCGAGATCGTCGAAGTGGGCAAGCAGCTGCTGATCACGCGCGGCGCCCTGACGACGTTCTCGATCGCAAACGACGTCGCCAAGTACTTCGCCATCCTCCCGGCGATGTTCGCCTACACCTATGCATCGCACCCGGGCGATCACGGGCCGCTCTGGACGATCAACATCATGAAGCTCGGCACGCCCATGAGCGCCGTCACGTCGGCGATCATCTTCAACGCCATCGTGATCCCGATCCTGATCCCGCTCTCGCTGCGGGGCGTGCGCTACCGGGCGATCGGCGCGACGGCGCTTCTGCGCCGCAACCTGCTCATCTACGGGCTCGGCGGCATCATCGCCCCGTTCATCGGCATCAAGCTGATCGACCTGGTCGTTCACAACGTGCTCGGGGCATGAGCCGCCTCGGGCGGCAGGCGTAACATCCCCCGGCATGCGCGGCCGCTTCCGGATTCTCCTGGGTGCGGCCGCCGGTGTGGGGAAGACCTACCGCATGCTCCAGGAGGGCCGGTCGGCCGCGACCGAGGGCGTCGACGTCGTCATCGGCTACCTGGAGCCGCACGACCGGCCCGAGACGGCGGCGCTGGCCGAGGGGCTCGAGACGGTGCCCCGGCGGCGGATCGACCTGCAGGGCGTGGCGCTCGACGAGATGGACGTCGACGCCGTCGTGCGGCGCGCCCCGGAGCTCGCACTGATAGACGAGCTCGCCCACACGAACGCACCGGGCTCGCGCAACCAGAAGCGCTACCAGGACATCGAGGCGGTGCTCGACGGCGGGATCGACGTCATCTCGACCGTGAACGTGCAGCATCTCGAGAGCCTGAACGACACGGTGTTCGAGCTGACGGGCGTGCGCGTGCGCGAGACGTTCCCCGACCGCATCCTCGACGAGGCGGACGAGGTCGTGCTGGTCGACCTCGCCCCGCAGGAGCTGCAGGAGCGGCTGCGCGCCGGCAAGGTGTACGCGCCCGCCCGGGTCGAGACGGCGCTTGCGAACTTCTTCCGCACCGAGAACCTCGGCGCGCTGCGCCAGCTGGCGCTGCGGGAGCTCTCCGAGGACGTCGAGGCCCGCCGCGAGACGCGTGTCATCGACCGCGCGGCGCAGCAGGCGATCCTCGAGCGCATCCTCGTGCTCGTCACGCCCCAGCCGAGCTCGCAGCGGCTGATGCGGCGAGCGTGGCGCTCGTCGCAGCGGCTGGGCGCCGATGTCGACGTCCTCTGGGTGCGGCGGGGCGGCGAGCGCCTGTCCGAGGAGCAGGCCGTCTCGCTGGCCGCCCTGCGGCGCCTGGCCGCGATCCTGGGCGCGCACTTCCTCGAGGAGGAGGCAAACGACGTGATCGCGGCGGTCAGGGCGGTCGTCATCGATCGCGGCACGACCTACCTCTACATCGGCACGCCCGAGCGGCGGCGGCTCGAGGAGGTGGCGCGCGGCTCGTTCCTGGCCCGGCTGATCGATGCGCTCCCGGGGATCGACATCCGCATCGCCGCCGACCGCGGCCGGCGCCGGGAGCTGCTCCCGTGAGGCTCGGCCGCAAGCGCGCGGCGGCGGCCCGCCCGGGCGCTCCGAGGCTGCTCGTGCCGTTCGCGGGTGCGCAGCTCGATCCGGCCGTGCTCGAGGCGGCGTTTCGGATCGCCCGGGCCGACGGCGCCGTCTTCGTGCCCGCCTACCTGATCATCGTGCCGTTCACGCTCGCGCTCGACTCGCCGCTCACGCACGAGGTCGAGGTCGCCCTGCCGGTGCTCGAGGCGGTCGAGCTGCAGGCGCAGCGGGAGCAGATTCCGGTCGACGCCCGCCTCGAGCGCGGCCGCTCGGTCCGCGACGCCCTGCGTCGGCTATGGGAGGTCGAGGCCTTCGATCGCATCCTGCTGCCCGTGTCGGCCGACGAGCGGGCGGGCTTCGGCGAGCGCGACATCGCCTGGATTCTCATGCACGCCCCGACCGAGACGCTCGCGCTTCGGCCCGCGTCAGGCAGCGTCCGTGCGAGAGTGACGCCGTGATCGCACGCGCGAACGCGATTCTCGATGGGGCGTCCGGGTCGCGCCGCCACTGGCTCGGCGCCGGCGCGAGCGTCGTCGTCCTGGTGATCGTCACCGTCGCCATCGGTCTGCTGAAGTCGTTCGTGCCGGTGCTCAGCCTCGGCGTGCTCTACGTGTTCGCCGTCCTCCCTATCGCCGTCGCCTTCGGGCTCGCCTACGGCGCGCTCGTGTCGGTGGCGAGCATGCTCGCGTTCAACTGGTTCTTCCTGCCTCCGGTGCACACGTTCACACTGTCGGACTCGCGCAACTGGTTTGCGCTGGCCGTGTACCTGGTGACGGCCTTCGTCGTCAGCGGCCTGGCCGCGCGCGCGCGCCGGCGGGCGACCGACGCCGAGCAGCGCGAGGTCGAGACGGCGCTCCTTGCCGATGTGGCGACATCGCTCCTGCAGGGCGGCGACGTCGCGGGGCAGCTGGGCCCGATCGGTGAGCGGGTCGCCGCCATCCTCAAGGCCCGGTCGGCCGCGATCGTGCTCAGCGACCGGGTCGAGCCGTCGGCGAATGCGGCGCCGATCGAGCTCGTCGCGGGCGGGCGCCGCGTCGGCACGCTCGATGTGGTCGAGGGCAGCGAGCCCAACCTGCAGGCGCGGCGCCGGCTCCTGCCCGCGCTGGCGTCGCTCCTGGCGGTCGCCGTCGATCGCGAGCGGCTGGCGAACGAGGCCTTCGAGGCCGAGGCGCTGCGCCGCTCCGACACGGTGAAGACCGCGGTGCTGCGGGCTGTGAGCCACGACCTGCGCTCGCCGCTCACGGCCATCCGTGCCGCCAGCGACGGCCTCGAGGACGAGACGCTCACGCTCTCCGACGCCGATCGCCGCGACCTCGTCGACACGATCGGGGTGGAGGTGCGCAGGCTCGAGCGGGTCGTGGACAACCTGCTTGCCCTGTCGCGGCTCCAGGCCGGTGCGGTGGCGACGGTGCCCGAGGTGTGGACCGTTGATGACCTCATCTACGGCGCCCTGGACGACCTGTCCCGCAGCACCGAGCGGGTGGTGCTCTCGATCCCCGACGACGCTCCGCCGGTGCTGGTCGACGCGGTGCAGGTGCGCCAGATCCTGAGCAACCTGATCGACAACGCGCTCAAGTTCTCGCCGCCGGAGAGCCCCGTCACCGTGCGCGTCAACCGGACGCGCAAGGAGGTGATCGTGCGCGTGATCGACCAGGGCCGCGGGCTTCCCGAGAGCGAGCTCGAGCACGTCTTCGAGCCGTTCTACCGCGGCGCTCCGGCGCAGGACCAGACCGGCACCGGTCTCGGCCTTGCGATCGCGCGCGGGTTCGCGGAGGCAAACGGCGGCCGCCTGTGGGCCGATTCGCGCCCCGGCCAGGGCGCCGGGTTCGCGCTCGCGCTGCCGCCGGCCGAGGACGCGCCCGCGTGAGCGAGGGGCTGATTTTGGTCGTCGACGACGAGCCGCAGATCCTGCGCGCCCTCACGACCAATCTGCGCGGAGCCGGCTACGACGTGGTGCGGGCGGCGACCGGCGAGGAGGCGCTGGCCGCGGCGGCGGTGCGCCCGCCCGACGCGGTCGTGCTCGACCTCGTCCTGCCCGACCTGTCAGGCGTCGAGGTGTGCCGGGAGCTGCGCACCTGGAGCGAGGTGCCGATCGTGATCCTCTCCGCCGTCGGCGAGGAGGGGCAGAAGGTGCAGGCGCTCGACGCGGGCGCCGACGACTACGTCACCAAGCCGTTCGGGATGGCCGAGCTCCTGGCTCGCGTCCGCGCCGCGATGCGCCGCGCGGCGCCGAAGGGGGGCGATTCGATCACGATCGGTGGGCTCACCGTCGACTTCGACCGGCGCCTGGTGACGGTCGACGGCGCCGCCCTGCAGCTGTCGCGCATCGAGTTCGACCTGCTCTCGCTGTTCGTGCGCAACGAGGGCAAGCTGCTCACCCATCGCGCCATCCTGCGCGAGGTGTGGGGGCCCGCCTACCAGATCGAGTCGCATTACCTGCACGTCTACGTCTCGCGCCTGCGCGGCAAGATCGAGCGCGACCCGCGCCACCCCCGCTACCTGATCACCGAGCCGGGCGCGGGATATCGGCTCATGCGGCCGGCGGACGACCCGGCGCTCTGAGCCGGTCGCCCCGGCGGGTCCGCGCCTCGGGCCGGCGCCCTGGCGGGAGGCCCGGGGCGCCGGCTCGAAGGTGGTCTGCGATCAGGCGGCGACCGGCGTGCGGGCGGCGTCGCGGTTGGCGGCGACGGCGACCTCGCGGGCCGGCGCGACCAGCACCGGGCAGGGCGAGGTGTGCAGCAGCGACTGCGGCGTGCTCCCGGCGAGCGCGCCGGTGAGCGCGCCGTGGGTGGTGCCGCCGACGACGATCAGGTCGGCGCCGGCCCGCCGCGCGGCGGCGGCGATCGCGGTTGCGGGATTGCGCAGCGTCGAGCTCGTCCGGAGCTCGGCCGCGATCCCGGCGGCGCGCAGGTCTGCGACCTGGCTGCGGACGCTCGCGATGCGGACGTCCTCGTCGGTGTGCAGCGGTCCGGCGGCGCGGCCGGCGATCAGCTCCTTGACATGCACGACGACGACGTTCGCGTCGCGGTCGTGTGCGATCTCCTTGGCATACCGAACCGGCCCGGGCGACTGCTCGGTGCCGTCCAGGGCAAGCACGATGGTGTTGGACATGTGGATCACTTCCTTGCGGTACTCGAGGCCGGAACTGGCCTCGGATGTACCGTAGGACGGGCCGGGTCAACCGTCTCTCAAGCGCGTGGGCCGCGCCCTCAAGAGTGCGTCACGAGCGCCGCTCAGCCGAGCGTCGCCACCCGCACCGCCACGTACACCGCATAGGAGCCGACCAGGGCGATGCCGGCGAGCCTGCCGGCGCCGCCGCGGCGCCCGACGAGCAGCAGCATGGCAAGCGTCTCGGCCACCATCCACAGGTAGTCGAGCCGGAAGCCGCCGCCCCCCGCGCTCAGCGTGACGAGCAGTGACGGGACGACGAGGCCGAAGGCGAGGTTGATCGTGTTGCTGTTCAGGGTCTCCGACACGAGCGCCGCGCCGCGTCCGGCAAGGCCGAGCCGGATCGCCGTGAACGCGTTCGGGAGGCTCGTCGCGGTCGCGAGGACGAGCAGGCCGACGAGCGGCCTCGGCAGCCCGTAGCGCCCCGCCAGGACGACCGCCGAGTCGACCATGCCGACGCTGCCGACGACGATCACACCCACGGCGGGCAGCTCGCGCACGATGAGCGCGCAAACCTGCGCCGCGGTGCCCGCAACTGCCCGCGCGCCGGCGCGGGGCAGGACCCGCTGCGGTCGCGGATCGCGCGGCGGCAGCGGCCCGTGGAACGTGCCCCGCGACAGCAGCACGAGGTAGGGCGCGGCCCAGGCGGCGAGCAGCGCGACCGCGAGCCACGGCGGCAGCACTCCGAAGAGGACGCCGCCTGCGATCGCCGCGGCGACGAGCGCCGACGCTCCCTCGAGTGCGAGCGCCGGCCGGTCGAGGCGCACGCTGCCGGCGAGGAGCGCGCTCACGCCGACCATCGCCGCGATGTTGAAGACGTTCGAGCCGAGCAGCACGCCGACGCCCACGCCGCGCTCGCCCCGCACCATGGCGGTCATTCCCGAGGACAGCTCCGGCGCATCGGCGGCGAGGGCAGTCAGCAGGCCGAGCACCGCCTCGTGGATGCCCAGGCGCCCGCCGAGCCGGTCGAGCCGGCGCGCGAACAGCGCCGATGCCGCCAGCGTCGCCGCGAGCGATGTGCAGAAGAGGAGGAGGGCGATTGGCGTGGACATGGGCAGGGATCGGTCTCGCCGACCCGACTTCCCGGCACGCCGAGGCAGACTCTACCCGGGATCGGGTATCCAGGCACCGGGGCCGAGGTTACGATCTTTGGGTGAGCACGGCCACGGCGTTACGCTCGGACGCGCGCAGCGGCGTCCGCCGGCTCGGCTGGGGGCTGGCTGACCAGTCTCTGTCGAGCCTTACCAACTTCGCCCTCGCGGTGCTGGTCGCGCGCACCGTGAGCACCGCCGGCCTCGGCGCGTTCGGCCTCGCGTTCACGACCTACACGATCACGCTTGGCGCGACCCGGGCGCTGTGCTCCGAGCCGCTCAACGTGCGCTACAGCGCCATGGGCGAGCCCGAATGGCGCGAGGGCTCGGCCGACGCGACCGGCGCCGCGCTGGTGCTCGGCCTGCTCGCCGGCCTCTGCTGCATCGCCGGCTCGTTCCTCTTCGGCGGCACGCTGCGGTCATCGCTGATCGTGCTCGGCCTGAGCATGCCGGGCCTGATCGTGCAGGACACCTGGCGCAGCGCGTTCTTCTGCCACCTGCGCGGCGCCTACGCGTTCGCCAACGACCTGGCCTGGGCGATCGCCCAGGTGGTGCTGGTGGCAGCGGTCCTCGTGCTCGGCTTCCGGTCGTCGCCGGCGTTCATCCTCGCCTGGGCGGGGGCG
>DASXZF010000253.1:0-2303 GCA_036502065.1 Gaiellales bacterium | reverse complement strand
CCGCGGGGGCGTGGAACGGAAGATGGAGGTATGGACTCCGCGATCGGCGGCGATCGTCCTTACGGCCGTCGTGCTCGCGCTCGCGGCATGGTCGAGCGGGCGGCTCCGGGTGGAGTACGGCCGGCTGCGCCCCGGACTTGGGTCGCGCCTCGTGAATAGCCGGTGCCTGGCACCGGCTATTCATGGAACGCAAGGGTGCCCACGTCGACGGCGGTCATGCCGCCGTCCACCGTGAGGACGGCGCCCGAGACGTAGGACGCCTCGTCCGAGGCCAGGAAGAGCGCCGCCGCTGCCACCTCTTCCGGCGACGCGGGCCGACCCAGCGGCACGTCGCGGGTGACGCGGCGGTACGCGGCCTCGGTGTCGGCGCCGAGCGCCGCCATCTCGGCGTCGGCCATCGGCGTGCGCACCCAGCCGGGGCAGATCGCGTTTGCGCGGACGCCGCGCGGCCCGAGCGTGACGGCGAGCGACTTCGTCAGCATCACGAGCGCCGCCTTCGACACGGCGTACTGCGGCTGCCCCGGGCCGGCGACGAGCGCGGCCACGGACGCCACGTTCACGATGGCGCCGTGCCGCTGCGCGAGGCCGTCCGCGGCGAGTGCCGAGAGCTCGTGCGCGGCCGTCAGGTTGACGGCGATCGTGTCGTCCCAGCCCGCGTCGCCCAGCCCGGCGTTGTTCACGAGGACGTCCAGCGGGCCGGTCGCGGCCAGCGCGCGGGCACGGTCGCCGGCGGCGCCGACGTCGCCCGCGATCACGTGCTCCGACACCGATTCGAGTGCCTCCCGGCGGCGTCCCATCGCCCAGACGGTCGCGCCCTCGGCCGCGAAGCGGCGCACGATCGCCGCGCCGATCCCCGAGCCGCCGCCGGTGACCAGCACCGTCTTACCGCTAAGCCGCACGCGTGCTCCCGGCCATATCGTCCGCGCCCGCCGGCGGCCGGCGCATGCGCTTGCGCACGGCGTCGCGGCGCTTGGTGTCGAGCCGCTCCTCCTTCGCCGCGCGGGTGGGCCGGCTCGGCCGCCGCGGAGGTGGGGGAGGCGCGAGCGCCGCGCGCATGAGCTCGCAGAACCGCTCGGTCGCCAGGCGCCGGTTGCGGTACTGGCTGCGCTCGTCCTGGGCGACGACCCGCAGCCGGCCCTCGGCGTCGAGGCGAGTGCGCAGGCGCCGCCGCGCCCGATCGCGCTCGGCGTCGGTCAGCGTCGGGCTGTTCGCGAGGTCGAAGACCAGCTCGACGCGCGTCGAGGACGTGTTGACATGCTGGCCGCCGGGGCCGCCGCTGCGCGTCGCCCGGAACTCCAGCTCGGACGGCGGCAGCGGACGCGCGGCGCCGATGTCAAGCACCGGCCCGCTCGGACGCCCACCGCTTCACGCCGGCGCGGTGGTAGCGGCGAAGCGCCCTGATGCCGCGCGTATACGGCACCTCCTCGTCGTCGCCCGGCGTCTCCATGATCGCGGCGAGCTCCTGCACCGCCGGGTGGCCGAGGAACACGGCGAGCTCCCTGCCGATCACGCCCTTGCCCACCTCGGCGTGGCGGTCGCGGTTGGAGCCGAGGGCGACCGCCGCGTCGTTCACGTGCAGGCACGTGAGCCGGTGGAGGCCGAAGCGCTCGTCGACCTCCGCCATGAGCGCGTCCACCCGGCCCGGGTCGGTGACGTCGACGCCCGACGCCCACAGGTGGCACGTGTCGAGGCAGACGCCGACCCGCTCGGGCCGGCCGATGGCGGCGATCACGACATCGATCTCGTCGAGGCCGACACCCATCGTCCCGCCGGCTCCGGCGGAGTTCTCGATCACGAGCTGCGTCGCCGAAGCGGGATCGGCTGCTGCGAGCACGCCCTTCAGGGCCTCGGTGACCTGCGGCAGGACGCCGTCGAGCCCGCGGCCGAGATGGCTGCCCAGATGGAACACGACGCCGTCGGCCTCGATCGCCTCGGCGGCGGCCATCGTGTCGTGCAGGGCCTGCACCGACTTCTCGTACACCTCCTGGTCGGAGGCGCCCAGGTTGATCAGGTAGGTGGCGTGGCAGACGACCGACTTCACCCGCGCCGGCTTTCGGGCCGCGCGGAAGCGGGCGGCCGCGTCGGGATCGAGATCGGGATGGCGCCACATACGCGGGCTCTGCGTGAAGATCTGCAGCGACGTCGCCCCGATCGCGCGCGCCCGCTCGAGCGCCTTGTGGGCTCCGCCGGCCACGCCGAGATGGGCTCCGTACTGCACGCGCCGATCGTACCGGGGTCCCGCATTGGATGGTCGATCGATAACTCCGCGCGCGCCTGGGCGCGCGGCTGTTACTGGTGGCGCG
>DASXZF010000252.1:0-4327 GCA_036502065.1 Gaiellales bacterium | reverse complement strand
GCCGGCACACTCACCACTCCGTGGTAGGCGGCCCTGACCGCGATCGCGTAGGCCGCCGTCACGCCTGTGTGGGTTCGTGCCGCCGAGACGCCAATCCCGGCGCCCGCCGCCGATCACCAGGGTGCTGTGACGAAGACCACGCCGAATCCGCGACCGCGACGCTGCTCGCGCCTGGGCCATGCGCTCGTCGCCGTCGCGACCGTGCTCATGATCGCGTATGCCGTCCACGCGCAGTTCGACCTCGGCGGCCATGGTCTCGACGACCTGTTCCAGAAATGGGTCAACGACATCGTCGTGCTCCTGTGCTCGGCGGCGTGCCTCGTGCGCGCCGTCGCGAACCGGCGCAACCGCGCCGCCTGGGTGCTGTTCTCGCTCGGGATGGCCTCGTGGGCGATCGGCAACGTCTATTACTCGCTCTTCCTGATCGATCAGAACCCCCTGCCGATCCCGTCGGTCGGAGACGCGTTCTGGCTCGCGATCTACCCGTTCACGTACGCCGGCGTGGCGCTCCTCGTCCGGTCGCGGCTGCCCTCGTGGCGCACCAGCATGTGGCTCGACGCGATCATCGCCGCGGGCGCCATCTCATCCGTCTGTGTCGGTCTCGTCGTCTCGGCGGTCGCAGCCTCGGCCGTCGGTTCGCCGGCCATCCAGCTGCTCACCGACCTCGCCTACCCCGTCGGCGATCTGATCCTGCTCGGGCTCGTGATCGGCGCGATCGGGCTCGGCGGGTGGACGCTCGACCGCACGTGGCTCGCACTCGCCGGAGGCTTCCTCGCGTTCACGGTCACCGACGGCCTCTTCCTGGTCAAGACCGCTCAGGGCACCTACCAGGTGGGGACGATCATCGACGCCGGCTGGCTCCTGTGCGCCGTCCTCGTCGCCGTTGCGGCCTGGCAGCCCGACGTGCGCCCCACGCAGGCGCGCGTCGATGGATGGCGGTTTGTCGTCATGCCGGGCATCTTCTTCATGATCGCGCTCGGGATGATGACCCTCGGCGACGCCAACCGCGACCACTCCTGGACGCTGGCGCTCGCATCGGCGACGCTCATCGGCGTCCTCGCGCGCATGACGCTCACGTTCCGTGAATACATGCACATGCTCCACCGGCGCACGAACGAGGCCGAGACCGATGCGCTGACGGGCATCCGCAACCGCCGCCGGCTGCTCGAGGACCTCGCCATCGCCGCCCGCGATGGTTCGCCGGACGCCCCGGTCGCGTTCGGCCTCTGCGATCTCGACGGGTTCAAGCCCTACAACGACACCTACGGCCACCCGGCCGGCGACGCCCTGCTGGCGCGGCTCGGACACGAGCTCGAGCGCGCCGTGCAGCCCGATGGCCGCGCCTACCGGATCGGCGGCGACGAGTTCTGCGTCATCGTGCCGTGCGCGACCGGGGGCGCGGAGCGCGCCATCGCCGAGGCGGCCGGCGCCCTCTCGTCGTCCGGTGAGGGCTTCTCCACGAAAGCATCGTTCGGCGCCGTCGAGCTCGACGGCCGAAACGACGACCCGAACGAGGCGCTCCGGCTGGCCGATCAGCGCATGTACCAGCAGAAGCGCGGCGGACGCCACCAGGGAGCCGATGCCATCGCCTGCCTCCTCCGCGCGGCCGCCGAGCGCGACGCCGAGCTGGTCGCACACGAGCTTGACGTCGCGCACCTGGCCGAGCAGGTGGCGAACCGGCTCGGGCTCAGCCAGCTCCAGATCGCCGAGACCCGGCGGGCGGCCGAGCTGCACGACATCGGCAAGATCGCGGTCCCCGACGCGATCCTCGACAAGCGCTCCAGGCTGACGCCGGACGAGGTGGACTTCATCCGCCGCCACACGATCATCGGCGAGCGCATCCTCCAGGCCGCCCCATCCCTCGTGGGGGTCGCCGAGGTCGTGCGCTCGAGCCACGAGCGGTACGACGGCGGCGGCTATCCCGACAGGCTCCGCGGCGATCAGATCCCCATCGGCGCCCGCATCATCGCGGTCTGCGACTCGTTCGACGCCATGTGCACCGACCGCACGTACCGGGCCGGCAAGGACGAGACGGCCGCCGAGGCCGAGCTGCTGCGCTGCAGCGGCACGCAGTTCGACCCGGTCGTCGTCGACGCGTTCCTGGCCGCGCGCCATGCAGCCGCCGAATCGCTCGACCCGGCGCCCCCGCTCGTCGCCGGACGCTGAACGCTCGGCTGCCCCACGCTCACCGGCCACCCGTAAAATCCTCGGGAGTCAGCCTCGTGATGGACGCAGGCCCACACGCCCACGACGTGCCGGACATCGCCTCGACCACTGTCGGCGGCGGCGCGACTGCACGTGCGTTCTGGCTGCGCGCTCCGGGCGTCGGAGAGATCCGGACCGTGCCGCTGCGCGAGCCGGGCCCGGACGACGTGGTCGTGCGCACCGTCCGATCGGGCGTCAGCCGCGGCACCGAGACGCTCGTGTTCCGCGGAGGCGTGCCGCCGGATCAGCATGCGGCCATGCGCGCGCCGTTCCAGGAGGGCGACCTGCCGGCGCCCGTCAAGTACGGCTATCTGAACGTCGGCGTCGTGGAACGGGGCCCACGGGAGCTGTGCGGGCGCACGGTCTTCTGCCTGTATCCGCATCAGACCGTCTATGTCGTGCCCGCCGACGCCGTCTCCGTCGTGCCCGAGAGCGTGCCACCGGCTCGCGCCGTGCTGGCGGGCACAGTCGAGACCGCCGTCAACGCCCTATGGGATGCCGCGCCGCTGATCGGCGACCGGGTGACGGTGGTCGGCGCCGGCATGATCGGATGCTGCGTCGCGCGGCTGCTCTGCCGGTATCCCGGCATGCGGGTCACGCTGGTGGACATCGACGCCGGCCGGGCCGTCGTCGCCGATGCGCTCGGGGTCGAGTTCGCGCTGCCGGCCGACGCCGCCGGCGACCGCGACCTGGTGATCCACGCGAGCGCGACGTCGGCCGGGCTCCAGCGGTCGCTCGAGCTGCTCGCACCCGAAGGCACGGTCACCGACCTCAGCTGGTACGGCGACCGCGAGGTCCGGCTCTCGCTGGGCGGAGCCTTCCACGCCCGCCGCCTCGGCATCCGCTCGAGCCAGGTGGGCACCCTGTCCCCGGCTCGCAGTGGGCGCCGAACGACGGCCGACCGGCTGGCGCTCGCGCTCGACCTGCTGCGCGATCCCGCCTTCGACGCGCTCGTGACCGGCGAGTCGCGCTTCGACGACCTGCCCGACGTGATGGCGCGGCTGGCCGCCGGCAGCCTCCCGGCGCTCTGCCACACGATCAGCTACGACGATCGATAGTCGTCAACGAGCGGCGCGGTGATGGAGGCTCAGGTTTCCGGCTCGGCGCCAGGGCGAGCCATCCATCCCGCGGCCGGCCACGTGCTTCCAGAACGGCCGCTCGAACACGGCTGCGAAGATCCGCGCGAACACGACCGTCGCCGGCAGCGCCAGGCCGAGCAGGACGAGGAAGGCGGGAGCTCCCTGCCGGACCCGGCCGGCCACGACCTCCGCGTACAGGACGACGACGATGGGGGCGTGCGTCAGGTACAGGCTGTAGGACGAGAAGCCGAGGTTGCGCAGCGGCCGCGTGTCGAGCAGCCGCAGCAGCGGAGCCGGATGCCCCGTCGCCAGACCGGCCAGCAGGCACGCGACGGCCGGGCCGAGCGAGAGGTCGACCCAGAACAGGTGGTTGAGCGTCCAGGATGACCCCTGCCACCAGATCGTCGCGAGCACGGGCGCCGCGGCGGCGACGGCGATCCACGCCCACGGCAACGACCTGTGACCCCCGCTTCCGGCCACGATGCCTGCGGCCAGGATGCCGACCGCAAACAGCGCCGCAAGATCGGGCGGCGACTGGATCACGATGAAGTCCAGGTGGGAGACGTGCGGGCCGAGGATTCCCACCGCCGCCACGACGAGCGTGACGGAGGCGACCATGACGGCGGGGCCCCGGCGACGGACCGCCAGGAGCAACAGCGGGAACAGGAGGTACAGCTGGGCCTCGACCGCGATCGACCAGAAGGCGTTGTTGGGGCGGGGCGCGCTGACGAGGTTCTGTAGGAGGAGGCCGTTGACCACGATGGCCCTGGCGTCAGGGCCTGCCTGCCCCGGCGGAGGGACGACGAGCCATGCCACGGCGAGGCTGAAGAGCAGCGCGGCCCAGTACGGCGGCAGGATGCGCCGGGCACGCCGAAACGCGAATCCCGACAGCGAGCCGAGGTGCCAGCCGTGGCGGGCCGGCGACAGGGCCAGCGAGAAGCCGGACAGCACGATGAACACGACGACGGCGAATCGCCCGTAGATGAACCAGGCGGCCCAGAATGGTGCGTGGTCGACCGGATACCCAGGAAACGCGCGCAAGA
>DASXZF010000251.1:0-4548 GCA_036502065.1 Gaiellales bacterium | reverse complement strand
GTGTCATCGGAGAGCGCGCGCACGCCGCCGCTTGACTCCGCCACGGCCCGCAGCGCCTCGTCGAGCCGCGCCGGGTTGCCGATCCGGATCGCCGTTGCGACCGTCTCGGGGTGCGCCACCGGCCGTCCGGTCACCAGAGGCGCGGCGCCCTCGGCCTGGCCGGCGAGCATGTGCGGCGCGGCGCCGATCTCGCCGAACCCCTTCCAGTAGGCGGTGATGTTGCCGCCGTTTCCGACCGGTAGCGCCAGCCAGTCGGGCACCTCCTCGAGCTGCTCCACCACCTCGAACGCCGCCGTCTTCTGCCCCTCCAGGCGGTACGGGTTGACCGAGTTCAGGAGCGCGATGTCGCGCCGCGCGACGAGCTCGCGGACGAGCCCGAGCGCATCGTCGAAGTCGCCCTGGATCGCGATCACGCGCGCCCCGGCGATCTGGGCCTGGGCGAGCTTGCCGCGGGCGATCGCGCCCTCCGGCAGGACGACCGCGAGCCGCAGCCCGGCCCGGGCGCAGTAGGCCGCCGCCGACGCCGACGTGTTCCCCGTCGACGCGCACACCGCCTCGGTTGCGCCCTCCTCGAGCGCCTTGGAGACCGCCATGGTCATGCCCCGGTCCTTGAACGAGCCCGTCGGGTTTGCGCCCTCGTACTTCAGAAAGACGCGACAGCCGGTGGCCTCGGATACGCGCGGCGCAGGGAGCAGCGGGGTCGAGCCCTCGCCCAGGCTCACGACGGGCGTCGCAGCGCTCACCGGGAGCCGGTCGCGATATCGCTCGATCAGCCCCGGCATCGCTCAGCCATCCTACGACGGCGGAACGGGCATGAGCACGCGCTTCAGATCGTCCTCGGCGCCCGGCTCGAGGATCGCCATCACCAGGTCGCCGGGGCGCAGCTCGGTATCGCCGATCGCGATCTCGGCCTGGCCGTCGCGCGTGACCGAGATCAGGCGCGACTTGCTCGGCAGGTTCAGGTCGCGCACGGGCCGGCCGGCTGCCGGCGAGCGGTCGTCGATCGCGAATTCGACGATCTCGAGGTTCTCACGGCGCAGGTCGAGCAGGGTCACGAGCTGGTGCTCGGGCAGCTCGTGCTCGATGAGCGCGAGGATCGTGGCCGTCGCCGACACGGTCAGGGTGACCCCGACCATGTCGAAGTGGGGCTGGTTGCGCGGATCGTTCACGCGCGCGATGCACTTGGCGACGCCGTACTTCTCCTTCGAGACCTGGCACACGATCACGTTGTCCTCGTCGTCGCCGGTCACCGCGACCACCAGGTCGGCCCGCTCGACGCCGGCGCGCTCGAGCACGAAGAGCTCGGTGGCGTCGCCGTAGCGGACGACGTGCTCGAACCGCTCCTCGAGCCGCGCGTAGCGCTCGCGGTCGTTCTCGAGCAGGGTCACCTCGTGGCCCATCGTCAGCAGGGTGGCAGCCAGGTTCGCGCCCACCTTGCCGCCGCCGGCGATCAGGATGTACACGCTCGCGTGCCGCCGTTTCCTACGCGGCCCGGCCGGGGTTGTCGCAGATCGCCTTGAACGCCGTGTCGATCACGGCCGATGTGGCACATACGGTCTGCAGCCCGAGCGTCGAGTAGAACGCTGCCCGGGCCGGGTCGAGCACGCGCGTGACGACGCACGGAACGCCGAAGCGCTTCTGGGCCACCTGGGCGATGACGATGTTCGTGTTGTCGCCGTCGGTGGCGATGATGGCCGCATCGGCGCTCTCGATGCCCGCGTCGATCAGCACCTCGGTGTCGAGGCCGTGCCCCTGCAGGAACCGGCCCGGCCAGTCGTCCGGCAGGCGCGCGAGAGCCTCGGGATCCTCATCGATGACGGTCACGTCGTGGCCCTCGCCGGTCATCCGCAGAGCCAGCGCAGAGCCCACCCGTCCACACCCGACGATCAACACTTTCATGGCGCGAAGCGTACACGTCCGGGGGCCGCTGTGATCGCCTCCGGCGGCGTTCCACTATCGTCGCGCCGATGAGCGGGACGCGCATCGGATTGCTCGGCTACGGCACGGTCGGATCGGCCGTCCACCGGCTGCTCGGCGAGGGCGCCGAGGCGATCGAACGCGTCACCGGCGGAGCCGTTGTCGTGGCCGCCGCGCTCGTGCGCGACCCGGCCCGGCGCCCGGCGGCGCCCGCAGGCATCCTGACGACCGACTTCGCCCGTCTGCGCGACGACGCGTCGATCTCGGTCGTGGCCGAGGTGATGGGCGGGATCGAGCCGACCCGCACCTACATCCTCGAGCTGATGGCGGCGGGCAAGTCGGTGGTGTCGGCCAACAAGCAGCTGCTCGCCCGCCACGGCGAGGAGCTCTTCGCCGCGGCCGAGCGCCACCGGGTGCAGCTGCGCTTCGAGGCCAGCGTCTGCGCCGCGATCCCCGTCGTGAAGGTGCTGCGCGAGTCGCTGATCGTGAGCGACGTGCACCGCATCGACGGCATCGTGAACGGGACGACGAACTTCATCCTCACGCAGATGGTCACCGCCGGTGCCACGTACGCCGACGCGCTGCGCGAGGCGCAGGCGCTCGGCTACGCGGAGGCCGATCCGACCGAGGACGTGACCGGCGCCGACGCAGCCGCCAAGATCGCGATCCTGGCGTCGATCGCCTTCCACACCCGCGTGCACACCGACGAGGTGGCCCATGTCGGCATCGACGGCCTCGACCTGGTCGACGTCACCCACGCCGCCGCGCTCGGCTACCAGACCAAGCTGATCGCCTCGGCGATCCGCGTCGACGGCGCCGTCGTCGCGCGCGTGCATCCGTGCCTGCTCGACGCCGACCATCCGCTCGCGTCGGTGCAGGGCGCCTTCAACGCGGTGATGCTGCGCGGCAGCTCGATCCGCGAGGTGATCCTCGAGGGCCCGGGCGCCGGGGGTGAGGAGACCGCCACGGCGGTGATCGGCGACCTGCTCGCCGTCATCGGCACGACCGGCACCGGCTTCCTGCAGCACGATGGCTATTACCGCGAGCTCGCGCGACTGCCGGTCGCCGAGCTGCGCAGCCCGTTCTATCTCCGCTTCGAGGTCGACGACGAGACCGGCGTGCTCGCCCAGGTGGCCCAGGCGCTCGCCGATCAGGCGGTCTCGGTGGCCCAGATCGTCCAGCACTCAAGCCACGGGGTGCACATCGTCATCCTGACGCACATCGCCCGCGAGGGCTCGGTCAGGGACGCGGCGGCAGCGGTCGCCGCGCTCGGCTTCAGCCGGTCTGCGCCGGTAGTGCTTCCGGTGCTCTTACGCTCGTCATGAGCACCGCGACGACGACGATGGCGGTCGCCGCCGCGCCGGCCGCGCCGCCCAGGGCGAACACGCCCCGCACGCCGAAGGCGTGGATCAGCGTGCCGGCGCAGACGATCGAGAGCGCGTAGGTCCCGTTCAGAACCGAGACGGCGGCCGCGCGCACACGACCCATCACGTTGTTCGGGAGATGGCGCTGGTAGATGAGCATCTCGGCGGTCCCGAACAGGCCGTTGCCCGCGCCCGAGAGCGCGAGGCCGAACAGCACGACCGGGAACGACGGGGCGAAGGCGACCAGCCCGATGCCGAGGCCGAACGCCGCCGAGCCGATGCCGAACACCTGCAGCGGTTCGCGCCGGGCGGTGACCCGGCCGGCGATGAACGAGCCGCCGAGCATGCCCAGGCCGCATGCGCTCATCTCGATGCCGAAGCCGCTGCCGCCGACGTTGAACATCCCCGCGAGCGGGATCATGGCGACGACGACGGCGCCGTCGACCGCGATCATGACCGCCACGGCGATCGTCGTCACGAGCACCATCCGCGCGCGGAGGAGCTCGCCGAACCCGGCGGATGCCTCGCGCACGAAGCCGCGGCGCGGCTCCGGCTCGGGCCGCGTCTCGCCGTGCAGGTGCACGATCACGGCCGTCGCACCGGCATAGGAGAGCGCGATCAGCCCGAGCGCCAACCGGCCGCCGACGACGGCGTAGGCAAGTCCCGCCGCCGCGGGAGCCACCAGCACAGCCACCTGATTCGAGCCGAACAACGCCGCGTTCGCCCCCGGCAGGCGTTCTTCCGAGATCAGGGCTTGCACCGCCGCTGCCTGCGCGGGCCCATAGGGCACCGCGGCGACCGCGGCCAGTGCGGCTGCTGCCAGCAGCTCCCACGGGCGGGTAGCGGCGAGCGCCGCCATCGCGAAGATCGTGGTCTCTGCAACGGTCACGCCCACGAGCACACGGCGCCGGTCGTACCGGTCGGCGACGACGCCGCCGAACGGGCCGAGCAGCATCGCCAGTCCGAGCGACGCGGCCAGGACGGCCGACACCCAGTAGGTGCTGTGCGTCATGTGAAGGACGCTGAGCGCGAGCACGATCGCCGTCGCCTCGGTGCCCGCCACGACCAGCACGGCCGAGGTCATCAGCCGGCGCAGGTCGGGGTCGGGGAGGGTCAGGCGACTCATGTTGACAAGACTTTACACACTCGCGCCCTCCTCAGCAACCTCGGACGGGAAGTGGGTCACGATCACCCGGCAGGGGGCCTTGCGAAGGATGAAGTCGACGGTCTGGCCGAAGAACTCCTCGTGGAGGCTGCGGGCCAGGCG
>DASXZF010000250.1:0-3379 GCA_036502065.1 Gaiellales bacterium | reverse complement strand
GTCTCCGCGGGCGCGATGCGGCGGCGGCCGCCTCGGCGCGGCCGACGACGTCGAGCCAGTCGGAGTCGTCGATGCGGCTTGCGAGCGCGGTCAGGCGCAGGCCGAGCTCGTCCTCGGGTACGCGGTTCACGGTGTGCTCCTTTCCTGGGCGAGCTGGGCTCGCAGGGCGTCCCGGGCCTGCGAGAGCGCGGCCGCGACGGTGCCCTCGCTCACGTCGCAGAGCGCGGCGACCTGGGCGTAGGGCAGGTCGGCGTAGTAGTGCAGGAAGACGATCAGCCGCCGCCGCGGCGGCAGGGTACGCAGCGCCGCCGACAGCACTTCGTCGCGCGCGGGCTCGATCAGGGCTGGCAGATCGGCGTCGAGCCGGTCGGTCAGCGGCCGGCACTCGAACGAGGCCCGCAGAGCGATCCGCCACACCCATGCCTCAACCGAGTCGACGCTGCGCAGCTGGTCACGGCTCGCATACGCCCGGACGAATGCCTCCTGAACCAGGTCCCTGGCGGCATCGGCGCTGCCCACAATGGTCGCAAGCGCGTTTCGGAACCCGACGTATCGGGCCCGGTAGAGCCGCTCGAGCGCGACGGCGTGATCATCCATGGGGAGAGAGAGGACGGATGCGCTCCGATCCTTCATCTGCTGCGGTGGTAGTGTCGCCGCGATGCGTGGCGGACGTCAGCGTGCGACCCTGCGGCGGGCGCTCATGGTGGCGGTGGTGCTCGTGCTGGCGGGTGCGATCGGCGCCGCGCCGGCGGCGGCCAAGCCGACGCTGATCCGCGCCTTCGGCAAGCTCGGCACCGGCGCCGGGCGCTTCCACGACCCGATCGGCATCGCCGTCGGCTCGGGCGGCCACCTCTATGTCGCCGATGCGATGAACAACCGTGTCGAGGAGTTCACCTCCGGCGGCGTGTTCGTGCGCACGTGGGGCTTCGGCGTGCAGAACGGCTCGGCCGCGTTCCAGATCTGCACGAGCTCGTGCCGGAAGGGCATTCTGGGCGCAGGAAACGGCCAGTTCGACTTCCCGTGGGGCATCGCCGTGAATCGGGCGGGGCACGTGTTCGTGACCGACTCGTCCAACAACCGGGTCGAGGAGTTCACCGCCGGCGGGGCGTTCGTCGAGGCGTTCGGGACGTTCGGAAGCGGCGCGGGCCAGTTCTTCAATCCGCTCGGGATCACGTTCGCCCCCGACGGCGACCTCTCCATCGTCGACAACGGCAACCAGCGCATCGACAAGTTCACCCCGCAGCGCGCGTTCATCCGGGCGTGGGGGTGGGGCGTCGCCGACGGCGGGCACCGGCTCGAGACGTGCACGGCCACGTGCCAAACGGGCCTCACGGGGAAGGGGAACGGCGAGTTCGACGGTCCCGACTCGATCGTGACGAACTCCGCCGGCCGGGTCTTCGTCACCGACAACGGCAACAACCGGGTCGAGAAGTTCGGCGGCGCCGGCGCGTTCATCGCCCGATGGGGCAGCCGGCTGCTCTCGAACCCGTTCGGGATCATCGTCGACACCGACGGGCGGATCGAGGTGGCCGACACCGACCACGACCGCATCGCCCAGTTCACCGCCGCGGGCGCGTTCGTGACCAGGTGGGGCGCGGCCGCGCTGAGCCTCCCCTCGGGGCTCGCCGCGCTGCCGGACGACCGGCTCGTCGTCACCGACGACGGCCACAACCAGGTGGTCAAGTACGCGCAGACCGGATAGCAGGATTCGGCGCATCTGACCGACGCCCGGTAGGGAATTTCTCCTGCTCATACCACACTTCCGGCGGTCGAACCCCCGGCCAGAGGATCGGGATGCGGGGCGCGGATGCCGATCCTCTGCGTATGGAGAGCCGTGCCATCCCGGTCGAATTCCTGCCCGACGCGTTGATCGCGGGCATCCTTTCGGGTGCGACCACGGCCGATCCTGTCCGTCTGCACGGCGCCATCGTCGCGGCGTTTGAGATCCACGGCCGCTCCGGCGCCCGCCGTGACGTGCTCTTCCCGGCGCTCACCGCCGCCCGCGAGCTCGACCCCGCCGCCTGCGCAGCGGTGAGGACGGCCATCCGCGATCACCTCGTACACACGGGCTGAACTCGGCAGGGACCCGGCGCGCCCGGCGGGAGTCTCATGGGCATGCGGATTCGCCGGGTGGCGTTCGTCGTGGCGCTCGCAGCCGGATGTTTCACCAGGCGCCACCTCGGCCGGCACGTCATCGTCTCGGGGTAGTTTGTAACGGGTGTATCGTAAGCCGGTGCAACCGATCCGACGACTGGGAGTCCGCGCGGCCGTCGCCGCGCTGGTCCTCGTCGTCGGACAGACCGCCGTCGCATCGGCGGCTCCGCCGCCGTGGCGCGCCGACGATCCGGCCGCGGGGCCGAGCAGGTTCGCAAACGAGCTGCGCGGCGTCGCCGCGATCCCGGGTACGAGCGCATTTTGGGCGGTCGGCTGGCACCTGCGCAACGGCCGCCACCAGGCGCTGATCGAGCGGCGACGCACCGCCGCCGGCTGGACGCACTTTGCCGCCCCGGTGTGGTCACGCGGCGCCGAGCTCGAGGCGGTCGTCGCCCGCTCCGCCGACGACGCATGGGCTGTCGGCGAGCGCGGCCGCACAACCGCCCCGGGAACCCGGCCGGTCGCTCTGCACTGGAACGGCGTCGCCTGGGCGTCGGTGCCCGCCGCGAACCTCGGCGTCAGCGCCAAGCTCGCCGCCGTCACCGTGAGCGGGACGGGGCGGATCTTCGCGGTCGGCTCGTACTCGTCGCGGGCGAGCAGCGGGCACTCGCTCGTCGAGCGGTTCGATGGATCGGCGTTCATCCAGGTGCCGATCGCGCGGACGCACGGCCTCGCGGGGATCGCGTCGGGTGCGGGCGGCAGCCTGTGGGTGGGCGGCAACGGCCACACCGCCGTCCTGCTGCACCGGCCCGCCCGCTCGGCCAGCTGGCATCTGGTATCGGGCATGCCGCTTCACCTCCGCACCACGATCACGAGCGTCCTGGTCACCGGCCCGGGCACGACGGTCTGGGTCTTCGGCGAGCACTACACCTCGGCGACCACGCGCGTCGCGCTCGTCGAGCGGTATCAGGCGGGCGCCTGGACGGTTGTGAGCGGCCTCGCGGGCGGTGAGAACGTGACGTCCGCGGCGCGCCTTGGCAGCCGCGGGTTCCTGGCCGCCGGGACGACCGCGACCGGCGTGTTCGTCTGGAGCGACGACGGCGCGACGCTCACGGCCATGACGGTGCCCCAGCCGGTCGCAAACCCCGCCAACGCGCGCATCCTCGGCATCGCGCGGACGTCTTCGGCCATCGCCGAGCTCGTGGGCTGGCGCCGCCTGAGCGGCGGCATGTTCCCGTTCGCCGAGCGCAACCCTTAGCCCTCGCCACCGAGTCAGCTCAGATCG
>DASXZF010000249.1:0-19063 GCA_036502065.1 Gaiellales bacterium | reverse complement strand
CGAGGAGGCGGTGAAGATCGCCTCCGACGGCACCGACGGCGTCTACTTCAGCTTCGACGTGGACAGCCTGGACAGCTCGGTGTGCGCCGGCACGTGCGTGCCGACGATGGGCGGCCTCACGGCCCGCGAGGCGCTGACGATGGTGTCGGTGATCGGCCGCTGCGACCTCGTGGCGATGGACGTGTGCGAGGTCGCCCCGGCCTACGACAACGGCGAGTCGGCGATGGCCGCCTGCCAGGTGATCGTCGACACCCTCGCCGCCTACGCGGACGCCCACCGCTGAATAACCGGTGCCAGGCACCATTATTCACGCCGCAAGGAGACGGCCCTAACCCGGCGAACTCCGCCGCCATGAACCGGTGGGACACGAGCCGCCTCGAGGCGTTCAGCGACGGCGTGTTCGCGATCGCGATCACGCTGCTCGTCCTCGAGCTGCACGTGCCGGCGTCGGCCTTCGGCAACCTCTGGCGCGGCTTCGCCCACCAGTGGCCGGCCTACCTTGCCTACGCGACGAGCTTCATCACGATCGGCGGGATCTGGATGCTCCACCACGGCGTCTTCCGCCGCCTGCGTTACGCGAACACCCGCGTCATGCGCGTGAACCTGGGGCTGCTCATGGCGGTGTCGTTCCTGCCCTACCCGACCCGGCTCGTCTCCGAGGCGATCGACCACTCGAGCGCCGAGCGGGCGGCGGTCATCATCTACGGCGCCTCGTTGCTGCTCGTCTCGTCGCTCTTCGGCCTGCTCGCCGTTGCGATCTCGCGTGACCCCGCCCTGCTCCAGCCCGGCGTCGACGCCGCCGAGGTGCGCGCGTTCGTGCGCTCGGTGCAGCCGAGCCTCGGGTTCTACGTCGCGCTGATCGTGCTCGCAGGGGTCGCGCCCAAGGCGGCCGCGTTCGGCTTCCTGGTCTCGGCGGTGGGGGCGGTCTGGCGGGCTCGCGGCGACTCGGGCGAGCCGAACCCTGCTCCCGGCGGCCTCAGCCCGTCCGGCTGACCTCGAGCACGATCTCGGTCGGGTTGCCCGAGTTGATCGGGATCAGATCCTGGGGGCAGGCCGAGACGGCGACCACGATGTCGAGCTCGGCCCGCAGCGTGACCGAGTCGCCCGCGCCGGTTGGCGCGGGCTCCCAGCCGATCGTGCCCCCTTCGCCCACCGGAATGTTCATGAACAGGTTGATCGGCTGAGGGATCGCGATGCCCTCGTGGCCGAGCGCAGCCATCGCCCGCTGCAGGTTCTCCTGGCACGACGCGTGCCATCCCGTCGCGCCGAGCAGCGCGTAGCGGGACGGGTCGCAGGCGGCGCACAGCATGTCGTGCACGCCCGGTGAGTCGTCGGCCTCGAGCGTCAGGATCGGCCGCCGCCGGTTGGTGACGAACTGCTCGCCGGGGCGGGGGAAGAGGCGGCTCACCCACACGCGCGTGTGCTGCGCGCTGTGATATTCGGACAGGTCGCCGGCGCAGAACGCGAACACGTCGGCCACCTGGCCGCCGACCGGGTCGATAACCCTGATGCGGTCGCCCGCGGCGAGCGCGAGCGCCCGGCCCTCACGGGCGGGGACGGTGATCGTTTCGGCGGCGTTCACAGGGCGAGGTGTGCGGTTTGGACCAGAAATTCGCCGTCGTGGCTGGCCTTTCGTCCCCCGGCCGAAAGAGCTTTCGAGTTGCCTCTACAGCTCCTCCGTCCGGCTTCGACCTACTCGGCTGCCCTCGACGGCGCAGAAGTGAAGGTAGGGCATTGCGAGACCGTCTGCAACCCAGAACTTCACGCACTTTGCGAGGTTAGGGTGCGCGGATGATCGCCGACGTGGTTCCGATGATCGAGACCGAGCGGCTCGTCCTGCGTGGCTGGCGCGAGGCCGACTTCGAGGAGCACGCCGCGATGTGCGCCGACCCCGAGGCGCAGCGGTTCCTCGGCGGTCCGCTCGACCGCGGCGAGAGCTGGCGTAGCCTGGCGCAGCACGCCGGCCACTGGACGCTGCGCGGCTACGGCAACTGGGCGCTCGAGCGGCGCAGCGACGGTCGCCTGATCGGCCGCGCCGGCCTCTGGAACCCCGAGGGGTGGTTCGGCGTCGAGGTGGGGTGGCGGCTCGCGCGCGACGTCTGGGGCCGGGGGTATGCGACCGAGGCCGCGCGGGCATCGGTGGCCTGGGCGTGGAGCAGCCTGGACATCGCCCGGCTGATCTCGGTGATCAATCCCGAGAACCTCGCGTCGATGGCCGTCGCCGAGCGCCTCGGGATGCGGCACGACCGCGCCGACGCCGTCGCCGGCACGCCGGTCGTGATCATGGCCCTCGACCGCCCCTCGCCCCATGCCCATGAATAACGGTGCCTGGCACCGGTTATTCACGCGCCCCGCCGACCGGCCCTGCCCGGACCATAAATTCGCCGTCGTGGCTGGCCTTTCGTCCCCCGGCCGAAAGAGCTTTCGAGTTGCCTCTACAGCTCCTCCGTCCGGCTTCGACCTACTCGGCTGCCCGCGACGGCGCAGAGGTGAAGGTAAGGCATTGCGGGACCGACTGCAACCCGAAACTTCACGCAGTTTGCGGACTTGTGCCCCAGAGATGAGGGGCCGGTAGAGTCCCCGCGATGCGCGTCTTCATCATCAGCGACATGGAGGGCGTCGCCGGCATCACCAACTGGGGCGGTGTCGACGCGAAGGGCCCGCTCTACGACGAGGGCCGCACCCTCTACACCGAGGAGATCAACGCGGCCGTGCGCGGCGCGACGTCGGCGGGCGCGACCGAGATCGTCGTCATGGACTGCCACGGCGCCGGCGGCGACAACTCGTTCAACTCGCTGCGGCCCGACCTGCTCGACGACGCCTGCGAGTTCGTCGTCCAGCGCGAGTGGACCGAGTACACCGGCGTGCTCGAAGACGGCTGCGACGCCGCGCTCTTCGTCGGCATGCACGCGATGGCCGGCACGGGCGACGGCCAGATGAGCCACACCGTGTCGGGCACGCAGTGGCGCAGCGTGCACTTCAACGGCCGCGAGGTGGGCGAGACGGGGATCAACGCCGCCCTGTGCGGGACGTGGGGCTGCCCCGTGCTGCTCGTCACCGGCGACCAGGCCGCGTGCCGCGAAGGCACGGACCTGCTTGGCGCGGGCCTCGCGACGGTGCAGGTGAAGACCGCGCTCGGCCGCTTCAGCGCGCGCCACAAGACCCCCGCCATCGCCCGCAGGCTGATCGAGGCCGGCGCCCGCACAGCGCTCGCCGATCTGAAGGCGGTCGCCCCGTATGACCCCGGCCATCCCTGCGAGGTGCGGGTCGAGCTCGGCACCCCCGACCACACCGAGCAGTTCCGCCACCACCCGGTCGTCGAGATCGTCGACCCGCGCACGATCGTGAGCCGCGCCGACGACTGGTGGACGGCGTGGCGCCAGTTCTACTTCTCGTACCGGTGGCCGGAGTAGAGCCGGGCCGCTGATGCCACGCGACTACCCGACGGTGCTCGACCTGATCGGCGGTACGCCGATGGTGCGCCTGCAGCGGGTCGCCCGCGAGGTTGAGCCGACGGTAGTGGCGAAGCTCGAGTACATGAACCCGGGCGGCTCGGTGAAGGACCGCATCGGGCTGCGCATGATCGAGGCGGCCGAGCGCGCCGGCTTGCTGCGTCCCGGCGGCACGATCGTCGAGCCGACCTCGGGCAACACCGGCGTCGGCCTCGCCATGGTGGCCGCGCTGCGCGGCTACCGCATGATCTTCGTCATGCCCGACAAGATGAGCCAGGAGAAGATCTCGCTGCTGCGCGCGTTCGGCGCCGAGGTGATCGTCTGCCCGACCGCGGTCGAGGCCGACTCGCCCGAGAGCTACTACTCGGTGTCCGACCGCCTGGCCGAGGAGATCCCGGGCGCGTTCAAGCCCAACCAGTACGCGAACGCGGCGAATCCCAAGGCGCACTACGACACGACCGGCCCCGAGATCTGGGAGCAGACCGGCGGCGAGATCGACGCGCTCGTGATCGCCGTCGGCACCGGCGGCACCATCTCGGGCTGCGCCCGCTACCTGAAGGAGCGCAAGCCCGAGCTGCTCGTGGTCGGCGCCGATCCCGAGGGCTCGATCTACTCGACCGAGACGATGCACCCCTATCTGGTCGAGGGCATCGGCGAGGACTTCTGGCCCGAGACGTTCGACCCGACGCTGGTCGACGACTACGTCACCGTGTCCGACCGCGACTCGTTCCTGACGGCCCGGCGGATGGCGCGCGAGGAGGGCCTGCTCGTCGGCGGCTCGGGCGGCACGGCCGTGTTCGCTGCGCTCGACATCGCCGGCCGCTTCGGCCGCGACGCGACCATCGTCACGCTGATCCCCGACGGCGGCCGCGCCTATCTGAGCAAGTTCTTCAACGACAACTACATGCTCGAGTACGGGTTCCTCGAGCGCACCGCGCCGGTGCCGACGGTGATCCAGGTCCTGCACACCAAGCACGGCGTCGAGGTGCCCGAGCTGGTGACGATCGAGGTTCACCACAAGGTGGGCGAGGCGATCGAGCTGATGCAGCGCTACTCGATCTCGCAGCTGCCGGTGGTGCGGACGCAGCCGCCCGAGTCGCTGGCCGACGTCGTCGGCTCGCTGCACGACCGCGGCCTGCTCGACCGCGTCTTCAAGAACCCGGACGCGCTGAACGACAACGTGGCCGAGGCGATGGGGCCGCCGCTTGCCGCGGTCGATGCGAGCGACTCGCTCGACCGCGTGTTCGCCGACCTGACCGCGGGCAGCCCGGCGGTCGTCGTCGTGCGCCACGGCCGGCCGGCGGGGATGCTGACCCGCTCCGACCTGCTCGAGTACCTGGCCCACCGGCGAAACGGCGCGTGACGGCGCTTGCCCTGCCGGCGCTGCGCCGGCACGTCGTCGCCGCCCAGGGGTACACCACCCGCCCCCGTCGCGCTCGTCCGGCCGACGTCGAGGCGGCCGTCGACAGGCTCTCGTGTGTGCAGCTCGACTCGATCTCGACCGTCGCGCGCAGCCATCGCCTGACCCTGCTCTCGCGCGTCGGCACCTACCCGCCCGGCACGGTCTCCGACCTGTTGCGCACCGGCCGCCTGTTCGAGTACTGGGCGCACGAGGCCTGCCTGCTCCCGATCGAGACGTGGCCGCTGATGCGTCGCCTGATGGCGCCGTCGCACCCCTGGTGGGGGCCGATCATCGAGGACGATCCCAAGCTGGCCGCCGAGGTGATCGGAGCGATTCGCGCGCGCGGCCCGCTCGGCTCGCGTGACTTCGAGGGCGCCCGCTCGGGCGTGGGGATGTGGAACAACCTGAAGCCCGCCAAGCGCATGCTGGAGGCGCTGTGGAGCGCCGGCGAGGTGGTGGTCGCGGGCCGGCAGGGCTTCCAGCGTCTCTACGACCTGCCCGAACGGGTGCTGCCCGACGCCGTCCTCGGCGCGCCGGTGCCCGATGAGGACGAGGTCCTGCGACGGCTGGTGGTGCTGGCCGTGCGTGCGCGTGGGGCGCTGACCGAGGCGGGCGTGGTCGAGCACTGGCGCCTGCGCGGCGGCACCGCCCGGATCCGGCCGTACGCCGACGCGGTCATCGCCGAGGGGCTGCTGCAGAGGGCGCAGGTCGACGACGGCGGCGCCCCGGTGCTGCTCGCGGCCGACGCGGAGCCCGAGGCCGCCGCCCCGGCAGGTGCCGTGCTGCTCTCGCCGTTCGACAACCTGCTCTGGGACCGGCCGTTCGCCGAGCGCGTGCTCGGCTTCAAGCATCTGATCGAGGTCTACAAGCCGGCGCCCGAGCGCCGCTTCGGCTACTACGTGCTGCCGCTGCTCGCGGGCGACCGCATCGCCGGCCGCGCCGACGTCAAGGCCGACCGCCGTGCCGGCACCCTGACCGTGAAGGCGTGGCACCCCGAGGCCCGCTTCCGCAGCTCCGAGCCGCTCGAGCGGGCGCTCGCGCGGCTCGCCCGCCAGCTCGGTCTCGAGCCCGTGCCCGGCTAGAGGCCGATCGGCGGCTGTCGTGACGTCCTGGTCATGCCCGCAGCTCCAGGAGGAGCTCCTCGATCCCGTCGTCACCCGCGTGCTCACCAACCTTGACGAACCCGCACTTCTCGAGCACGCGAATCGAGCCGACGTTGCTGTTCGCCACGTATGCGTGCAGCGGGCGCGCGTCGACCACGTCGAGGAGTTCCGCGAGCGCCTGCGTCGCGAGCCCGCGGCCCCAGAACTCTCGCCCGATCCAGTACCCGACGAACCTGCGTCCGTCGTCCTCCCAGCAGCCGATGTTGCCGGCGACCGCGCCGTCGGAGACGACCGTCCAAGTCAGGGCCGAGTCGTTCGCGAGCGTCTTCGCCCAGTGCGCCATGAACGCATCGCGTTCGCGCGGCGGAAACACGGCCATCGCCGCCGCTTCCCCATCGCGCTCATTCTCGAAGAAGACCGGCAGATCGGCCTCGACGACCTCGCGCAAGACGCCCACGCTACGAGCCTACCGCCGCGCGACCTCTGGCGTCCCGCTCCCGTGAGGGCGTTCTGGCGTGCGACCGTTGCCGATCGGCCATCTACACTCGCGGCCATGGACTTCGAGACCCGCGCCATCCACACCGGCCAGGAGCCCGACCCTCGCACCGGGGCCGTGGCCGTGCCGATCTACCAGACGTCGACCTACGCCCAGAAGGCGGTCGGCGACTTCGAGTACGACTACTCGCGCACACGCAACCCGACCCGCGACGCGCTGCAGGAATGCCTCGCATCGCTCGAGAGCGCCAAGCACGGCTTCGCGTTCGCCTCGGGGATGGCCGCGTCGACGACCGTGATGCACCTGGTCGACCCCGGCCGCCGCGTCGTGTCGGTGAACGACGTCTACGGCGGCACCTACCGGCTGTTCTCGAAGGTGTACGAGCCCAAGGGCTACCGCTTCACGTACCTCTCGGCCGAGCAGTGCAACACCGAGCTCGCCGGCCACCTGGGCGACGACACGACGCTGGTGTGGCTCGAGACGCCCACGAACCCGCTCCTGAACATCGTCGACCTCCGCGCGGCGGCCGACGCCGCCCACGCCGCGGGCGCGCTCGTCGTGGTCGACAACACGTTCGCCTCGCCCTATCTGCAGCGGCCGCTCGAGCACGGCGCCGACATCGTCGTGCACTCGACCACGAAGTACCTGGGCGGCCACTCCGACCTCGTCGGCGGCTTCGCCGCCACGAACGACGACGCCGTCGCAGAGCGGCTCGGCTTCCTGCAGAACTCGCTCGGCGGCGTGCCGGGCCCGCTCGACGCGTGGCTCGTGCTGCGGGGCATAAAGACGCTCGGCGTGCGCATGCGCGCACACTGCGAGAACGCGGCGAGGATCGTCGAGTTCCTGCAGGGGCATCCGGCGGTCGAGCGCGTGCTCTACCCGGGCCTGCCCGACCACCCGGGGCACGACATCGCCGCGCGGCAGATGGACGGCTTCGGAGGGATGATCTCGTTCCTGGCGCCGTCCGAGGACGAGGCGGTCGCGCTCGTCGCGCGCACGAAGATCTGGACGCTGGCAGAGAGCCTCGGCGGCGTCGAGAGCCTGATCGAGCACCCCGGCCGGATGACCCACGCCTCGACCGCGGATTCGCCGTTTGCGACGCCGTCGACGCTGGTGCGGCTCTCGGCCGGGATCGAGTCGGCGAACGACCTGATCGCCGATCTCGACCAGGCGCTGCGCGGCTGACGGGTCCGGGGACTGTCCCCGGTTCGTGGGGACTGTCCCCGCTTCTCGGGTTACGTCAACAGGTCGGACGGAAGCAGCGAGTACACGAACACGTCGCCGCGCCGACCGTCGGCCTCCGGCCCGAGGTATCCCCGCAGGCGGCCCTCGCGCTCGAACCCGGCCTTCTCGACCACGCGCAGCGACGCGATGTTGTCGGGCTCGACGAGCGCCTCGATCCGCGCCGTCCCCGCCTCGGCGAACGCCCAGCGCGCGAGCAGCGCGACGGCGCGCGACGCGAGGCCGCGCCCCCGGGCGCGCTCGATCACCCAGTAGCCGATCCCGAAGCTGCCCGGCTGGGGGACGAAGACGATGCCGGCCGGGTCGCCGACCGGCGCCGTCCCGGGCTGGGGCCGCGCGTTCAGCGAGATGCAGCCGAGCGCCTCGCCCGAGCCCGCATCGGCGATCGCGAGCGAGAGCCCGGCGCCGTCCTGGCGCCTGCGCCACTGCGCCTCGATCCACGGCAGCGCGTCGTCGGGGCCGAATCCCTTGCCTGCGCGCGCACACGCCACATCGGTGCGCTCCCAGCGGCGCAGCGCACAGACGCCGTCGGCGAGCGGGGGATCGGGATAGTCCAGCGCGCCCGTCAGGCCGCCATGTCGTCGCGCTCGCGCCGGGCGTGCGCGCCGTCGGCCTCCTCTTCCTCGACTCGGCGCATCTCGGCCTCGACCGCCCGCCGGCTGACGCCGAACATCGACGCGCAGATCAGGAGCAGGAACACCGCGACCACAGCGCCGCATGCGATGAGAAGAGGGTTCGCCATTCGTCTGACCCTGCCCTTCGCTCTCCCGGCTCAAACCCCTTCAGGGTAGGTTGCGGGTATGCCGCCTGCCGCAAACGCGGTCGCCCCGGGCTTCACGCTCCCGCGCGTCGGGGCGGGCTCGGTGACCCTCGCCGATCTGCTCCGAACCGGCCCGGCGGCGGTGATGTTCGTGACCGAGGACTGCCCGACGTGCGAGCTCGCGCTGCGCCGGCTCGGCGCCGCCGGTGCCGACCTGGCGGTCGTCTGCGAGGCCGATCCCGCCGCCGCGGCCAGGCTCGCGCAGCGCACCGGCTTCGCCGGGCCCATGCTGTGCGAGCCGGCCCCGTACGAGACGTCGCGCGCCTACGGCCTCGAGGCCGTGCCGACGACGGTCGCGATCGCGGCCGACGGCGCCGTGACCGCGGCGGTGGTCGGCTGGGATGCGCCCGCGCTCTCGGAGCTGCTCGGCATCGACCTGCCCGCCGATCCGCCGCTGCGTAAGCCCGGCTGCGCCGCCAAGTCGACCTACGACGCCGCCCAGCTCGCCGCCGACGCCGCCGGCTCCGACGACGACCCCGAGGCGATGTACGAGCTCGGCTGGACCGACGGCCTGCCGACGATCGCCCCCACGCCGCAGCGCGTCGCCGCCATGCTCGCGGGCCGCGACCCGGCCCACTCGCTCGGCCCGGTGCCGCCCGGCATGGGCGAGGCGACCCTCGAGCGGGTGGCGGCGTGCGCGGTGCTCGCGGGCTGCCGGCCCGAGCACTTCGCGATCGTCGCGGCCGCCGCCGAGGCGATGCTTGAGCCGGCCTACAACCTGCACGGGCAGGCGGTGACGACCCAGCCGGCCGGGCAGATCGCCGTCGTCAACGGCCCCGTGCGCGCGACGGCGGGCCTGAACGCCGGCATGGGCGCCCTCGGCCCCGGCACGCGCGCGAACCTGACCATCGGCCGGGCGCTGCGCCTGCTGGTCTCGCTCACGGGCGAGGGCATGCCCGGCCGCCTCGATCGCTCGACCCTGGGCCAGGCGGGCAAGGTCGGCGTGTGCATCGCCGAGGACGAGACGCGCAGCCCGTGGCCGCCGCTGCACGTCGAGCACGGCTTCGCCGCGGGCACATCGGTCGTGACGATGCTCGCGGGCGATGCGCCGCTCACGATCTCGGAGCACCGCAGCCGCACGCCCGAGGCGCTCGCGGCGGCGCTCGGGTGGGCGGCGGCGACGCTCTGGAGCCCCAACTGGTTTCCGATCGGCGCGGCGACGCTCTTCGTGATCTGCCCCGAGCACGCCGACACGCTCGCGGCCGGCGGCTGGAGCAAGGCCGACGTGCGCGAGGCGATCTGGCATGCCGTCCGCCGCCCGGCGGGCGAGCTGCGCCACGGCGAGTTCCCCGACCGGGTCGAGCGCGCGCCCGACGCCGAGCTCATTCCCAAGTGGGACTCGCCCGCAGACATCGTCCTGATCGTGGCCGGCGGCGAGGCCGGCCGGTTCTCGGCCGTGTACGGCCCGTGCGTGGGCATGGACTGGAAACCCGTCTCCCTGGAGGTGCGATGCGATACGTGAGCCCGTATGACCCCGCCGTGAGCGCGCCGGTGCAGCCGGCCCCGCGGCCCGACGCCCTCGCCGGGCGCACCGTCGCCCTGCTCGACATCTCCAAGAACCGCGGCAAGGAGTTCCTCGACCGGATCGAGGCGCGCCTGCGCGACCACGGCGCCGAGGTCGAGCGCTACGCCAAGCCGCTCTTCTCCCGCCCGGCGAGCGGCGAGCTCGTCGAGCGGATCGCCGGCCGCGCCGAGCTCTGCATCGAGGCGCTGGCCGATTGAGGGTCGTGCGTGTCGGTGCAGTGTGCACGACCTGGTGCGGCTCGAGGCCCGCGGCGTGGCGACGGCCGGCGTCGGCACGCAGCCGTTCGCCGACGAGGCGCTCGAGCAGGCGGCGCTCCTGGGCATGCCCGGCTACCGGATGGTGCTGATCCCCCACCCGGTGCAGCTGCTCACGGCGGCCGAGCTCGACGCCCGCGCCGACGCCGCCTTCGACGAGGCGCTCGCGCGCCTGCTCGCATGACCAAGGCGTGGTCGGCGGCCGACCTGCCCGACCTCTCCGGGCAGACGGCCGTCGTCACCGGCGCGTCGAGCGGGATCGGGGTCGAGACGGCCCGCGGCCTTGCCGCCGCCGGCGCGCGTGTCGTCCTTGCGGTGCGGGACACCGGCAAGGGCGCGCGGGTGGCGGCGGGCCTGGGTGGCGAGACCGAGGTGCGGCCGCTCGATCTGGGCGACCTTGCCTCGGTGCATGCGTTTGCCCGTGACTGGACGGGGCCGCTCGACCTGCTGATCAATAACGCCGGGATCATGGCCGTGCCGGAGGGCCGCACGGCCGACGGGTTCGAGCTGCACATCGGCACGAACCACCTCGGCCACTTCGCGCTGACGGCGCTCCTTCTGCCGCATCTGCGCGGGCGGGTCGTGACCGTCTCGTCGCTCGCGGCGGCCCGCGGTCGGATCGACCTCGACGACCTGAACTGGGAGCGGCGCCCCTACCGGCCGTGGCAGGCCTACTGCCAGTCGAAGCTCGCGAACCTGCTCTTCACGCACGAGCTCGACCTGCGGCTGGGCGAGTCGGGCAGCGCCGCGCGCGCGGTGTCGGCGCATCCCGGCTTCGCCGCGACGCCGCTGCAGCGGCGCACGGGCAGCCGCATCCAGAACCACCTGCTCGCCCCGTTCACGCGCCTCTTCGCGCAGGGGGCGGTGCCCGGCGCCCTGCCGACGCTCTTCGCTGCGACGCAGGACATCCCCGGCGGTGGGTACGTCGGCCCCGACGGCGGCGCGCGGATGCGGCTCTCGCCGGCGCTCATCCCGCCGCCCCCGGCGGCGACCGACCCCGTCCTGGCGCGTGCGCTCTGGGATGTATCCGCCGCTCTGACCGGCTTGAACGCCGATCGTTCGGGTGCTAACCTTTCGGAGCCGAATGAATAGCCCGGCGACACCCATCCCCCTTGACCCCGAACCGCGCGGCCGCGTCGTCCTGCGCGACGTGCGCCGCGTGAACCGCCTGGCCCAGGTGCACGCCGACCGCATCGCCCGCCGCCACGGCCTGACGATGCAGCAGTGGGAGCTCCTGACGCGCCTGCGCTGCTGCCCCGGCCCCGCCGACCAGCGCGAGCTCTGCGGCAGCTTCGGCGTCTCGCCGCCGACGCTCTCGGCACTGATCGACTCGGCGCAGGAGCGGGGCTGGATCCGGCGCAGCGCGCATCCCGGCGATCGCCGCCGGCGCCGGATCGAGCTGACCGATGCCGGCGCCGAGCTGATCGCGTCGCTGCCCCACCTGGGCCGCGAGGTCGATAGCGCGATGACCGCCGGATTCAGCGCCGCCGAGCTCGACCGCCTGGCCGCGCTGCTCGAGCGCGCCGCGCAGAACCTGCGCGAGGCGGCCCGGTGAGCGCGGCAGAGACGCCCGGCAACGGCCGGCGCATCGTCCGCCTGTTCAGGCCCTACCGGCTGCGGCTCTCGTGGCTGCTCACGATGATCCTGTTCTCAGCCGCGCTCGGCGTCGTGCCGTCGTTCCTGCTGCGCGACCTGCTGAACAACGTGCTCACCAAGGGCGCCGCGCTCAACACCCACCGGCTGGCGCTGCTCGTGGCCGGGATGATCGCGATCCCCGTCGTCACGCAGGCGTTCGGGGTCGCCCAGACGTGGCAGTCGAACCTGGTCGGCCAGCAGGTGATGCACGACCTGCGCGCCGCCGTCTACCGCCACCTGCAGCGGCTGTCGCTCGCCTTCTTCACCCGCACGCGCACGGGCGAGGTGCAGTCGAGGATCGCAAACGACATCGGCGGCGTCCAGACCGTCGTCACCACCACGGCCACGTCGGTCGTCTCGAACGTGACGACCGTGATCACCACCTCGGCCGCGATGATCCTGCTCGCCTGGCAGCTCTCGATCGCGGCGTTCGCCCTTCTACCCGTGTTCGTGCTCATGACCCGCCGGATCGGCGCCAGGCGGCGGGCGCTCACCTCGACCATGCAGGGCACGCTGGCCGACATCTCGACGCTCGTCGAGGAGTCGCTCTCGGTCTCGGGCGTGCTGCTCGCAAAGACGATGGGCCAGACCGACGAGCTGTCCGACCGCTTCGTCGCCGAGAGCCGCCGGCTGGCCGACCTCGAGCAGCAGTCGCGCATGGCCGGGCGGTGGGTGATGGGCTCGATCCAGGCCACCTTTGCCGTCATGCCGGCGCTGATGTACGGCGTGGCCGGCTACCTGCTCTCGACCGGCGGCCCGTCGATCTCGATCGGCACGCTGGTCGCCTTCACCACCCTGCAGACGCGGCTCTTCTTCCCGGTGTCGTCGCTGCTCTCGGTGCAGACCGACGTCCAGTCGTCGCTGGCCCTGTTCGACCGCGTGTTCGAGTACCTCGACCTGCCGGTGGACATCGACGAGCGGCCCGACGCCGTCGACATCGATCGCGCGCGCGTCGCCGGCCGGGTCGAGTTTCGCGATGTCGGCTTCGGCTATGACCCCGACGTGGCCCCGATCCTCGAGGGGATCTCGTTCGTCGCCGAGCCCGGCAGCAAGGTGGCGGTCGTCGGCGAGACCGGCGCCGGCAAGACGACGCTCGGCTACCTCGTCGCCCGCCTCTACGACGTCGGCTCGGGATCGGTCGAGATCGACGGCACCGATGTGCGCGACCTGACCTTCGACTCGCTGCGCAGCATCGTCGGCGTCGTGTCGCAGGAGACTTATCTGTTCCACGGCAGCGTGCGCGAGAACCTGGCCTTCGCCCGCCCCGGGGCGACCGACGACGAGATCGAGGCGGCGGCGCGGGCCGCGCAGATCGACGAGCACCTGCGCTCGCTGCCCGACGGCTACGACACGGTCGTCGGCGAGCGCGGCTACCGCTTCTCCGGCGGCGAGAAGCAGCGGCTCGCCATCGCCCGGGCGGTGCTGCGCGATCCGCCGGTGCTCCTGCTCGACGAGGCGACGAGCTCGCTCGACGTCGAGACCGAGCGGGCGGTGCAGGAGGCCCTGGACGAGCTCAGCCAGGGCCGAACGACGATCGTCATCGCCCACCGGCTCTCGACGGTGCGCGACGCCGACCTGATCCTGGTGCTCGACCACGGCCGTGTGGTCGAGCGCGGCACCCACGCCGAGCTGGTCGGCATGGGCGGGCGCTACGCGGCGCTCGTCGAGCGCGACGCCGTCGTCGCGTAGCCCGGCGGCCGGGCCGTGGGGATGAGCATGAGCACGGCCGAAACGCCGCCGAGCGCGAGGCAGCCGCCCCAGAGCAGGCCGGGGCTGGCCGCGAACACGGCCGTGCCGGCGGCGGGGCCGACGATCAGCCCGATGCCGTACGTCATGCTGAAGGCGCCGGCGTAGCGGCCGCGCATGTGCGGCGGCGAGATGTCGGCCAGGTAGGCCGACGAGACGGGCGCCGAGACGATCTCCCCGAACGTCCACAGAACGACGGTCGCCGCGAGCGCCGGCGTCGACACGACCAGCGCCGTCGCCCCGAATCCGCAGCCGAGCAGGATCGACCCCAGTGCGATCACGTGCCTGGGCGGGAACTTGCGGGTGATGCTCGAGAAGGGCAGCTCGATCGCGGTCACCACCAGCCCGTTGACCGATATCAGGCTCCCGTATATGGCGAGCGAGTGGCCGTCGGCGAGCACCTGCAGCGGCAGGGCCGCCTCCTGCTGGAAGTACACGATCGCTCCGATGGTGGTCGCAGCGAGGAAGAGCAGGAACGGTACGTCTGAGAGGATCGTGCGGGTCGCGCCGCGCGCCTCGACCGGCGCGGGCGTCGGCGCCGGATGAGTGGCCGGGAGCAGCACGAGCGCCATGACGCCGAAGACGGCCGACGTGACGGCGTCGCCGATGAAGACGAGCACGAAGGCGTGTTGCGCCAGCAGGCCGGCGACGGCCGGGCCGGCCGCGAAGCCGATGTTGATCGCAAACCGGTAGGCGGCGAAGGCGGTCACGCGGCGCCCCGCGGGCACGAGGTCGGCCAGGAGCGCGGACGATGCGGGCCGGTACGACTCGGAGGTGAGTCCGGCCAGAGCGGCCAGCCCCAGGATTAGGCCGAGGTCGCCGGCCTGCGAGAGCGCGATCATGACGACGGCCGACGAGAGCATCGAGGCGGCGATCGTCTGGCGGCGGCCGACGCGGTCTGCCAGGTGACCGCCCACGGCGGCCGCGGCGATGCTGCCGATGCCGTATGCGCTGATCGCGAGGCCCGACTGGGCCGCGGTGTAGCCGCGGTGGGTCAGGTAGAGGACGAGGAACGGGAGCACGAAGCTCCCGAACCGGTTCACGAACGATCCCGCGAGCAGGAACCACACAGGGCGTGGCAGCCACCGCAGGTCTGCGCGCAGGGTTGAGGGCGGCGCGTCCACGGGCCTGCCATCCTATGCGCGTGCCGACGACGCACCGCTACGGCTCCGATCCGAGCCAGGTTGCAGACCTCCACCTGCCCGAGGGCGCCGGGCCGTGGCCGGTCGTTGTCGTGATCCACGGCGGCTACTGGCGCGCCCGCTATGACCGCACGCTGATGCACGAGCTGTGTGTCGACCTGGCCGGCCGCGGCTGGGCCGCCTGGAACCTCGAGTACCGCCGCATCGGCCCCGGCGGCACCGGCGGCTGGCCGGCGACGTTCGATGACGTGTCGGCGGGCATCGACCAATTGGCACTCGTGAGAGCGCCAATTGACCTCGGCCGCGTCGTGACACTTGGCCATTCCGCAGGCGGCCAATTGGCTCTCTCGGCGGCCACCAGAAGTCAATGTCAGGTATCCGTATATGCGGCGGTGGGCCAGGCGGCCGTGAGCGATCTGGCCCAGGCGGCGCGGCTCCGATTGAGCGACGCCGCCGCTGTCGAGCTCCTGGGCGGCACCCCCGACGAGGTGCCCGAGCGCTACGCGGCCGCCTCGCCGCGCGAGCGGCTGCCGCTCGGCGTCCCGACCCTGCTCGTGCACGGTGCCCGCGACGACGTCGTGCCGGTGACGTTCAGCCTCGAGTTGCACGCGGCGGCGGTCGCTGCGGGCGACCGGTGCGACCTCGCGGTCGGCGAGCACGACGGCCACTTCGAGCACGTCGATCCCGCGTCGTCGGCGTGGGCTACGGTGACCCGGTGGCTCGAGACCATCTGACCCGCGCGCACGCGCTCGAGCTTGACTCGGCTGATCCGCTGGCGGGCTTCCGCGACCGCTTCGAGCTCGGCGACGGCGACCGCATCTACGTCGACGGCAACTCCCTGGGCCGGCTCTCGCTCGACGCCCGCCGCGCGCTCGAGACGACGGTCAACGAGTGGAGCAGCCGACTGGTCACCGGCTGGCACGACTGGGTCGATCTCCCGGCCGCGGTGGGCGACGAGCTGGGCGCGGCGGCTCTGGGCGCCGCCCCCGGCCAGGTGCTCGCGTGCGACTCGACCACCGTCAACCTGTACAAGCTGGCGGGAGCGGCGCTGGCCGCGCGACCCGGGGCGGTGGTCGTGCCCGCCGACGACTTCCCCACCGACCGCTACGTGCTCGAGGGGCTCGCGGGTGCACATGGGCGCGAGCTGCGCCTGCTCGCCTGCGACCCGGTAGACGGGCCGCAGGTCGATGCGGTCGCCGAGGCCGCCGACGGCGCCGCGCTCGTCGTGCTCTCGCATGTGAACTACCGCTCGGGCGCGCTCGCCGACATGCGCGCGATCACCCGGGCGGCCCAGAAGGTGAACGCGTTCGTGCTCTGGGATCTGTGCCACTCGGCCGGCGCGGTCGAGGTCGAACTCGACGCTGCGGGCGCCGATCTGGCCGTCGGCTGCACCTACAAGTACCTGAACGCCGGGCCTGGCTCGCCCGCGTTCCTCTACGTCGCGAGTCGTCATCAAGAATCGCTGCGATCGCCGATCCAGGGCTGGTTCTCGCAGGCCGACCAGTTCGCGATGGGGCCGCACTACCGGCCGGTGGCGGGCATCGGCCGGTTCATGGCCGGCACGCCGCCGGTGATCGGCCTGGCCGCCGTCCGCGCCGGGGCGGCCATGCTGGGCGAGGCGGGGATCGCCGCGGTGCGGCGCAAGGCGGCCGAACTGACCGCCCTCGCCGTCGAGCTGCACGACGCGCGGCTGGAGCCGCTCGGCTTCACGCTCGGCACGCCGCGCGACGTGAACCACCGCGGCGCCCACGTCTCGCTGCGCCATCCCGACGCGTGGCGGATCTGCCGCGCGTTGATCGAGCATGCCGACGTCGTGCCCGACTTCCGCCAGCCCGACAGCATCCGCCTGGGCCTGCCGCCGCTCTACACGCGCTTTGTCGACGTGTGGGATGCGGTCGACCGCCTCGTCACGCTCGTGCAGGACGGCGTCCACGAGCGCATGCCGGCCGACGCCGGCCGCGTCACCTGACGTTTCGGCCGGGGCCGAACCGTCTCCGGGCTAGGCTGGGTTCATGGCCGGCGACGCTGACATCGCGAGCACCGCGGCCCTCCTGGGCGACCGCGCCCGGGCACGGATCGTGGCGGCCCTCGGCGACGGCCGCGCCCTGGCCGCGAGCGTGCTCGCGTGTGAGGCCGGGGTGGCGGCATCGACCGCCAGCGAGCACCTCGCCCGGCTGGTGAACGGCGGCCTGCTCACCGTCGAGCGGCACGGGCGGCATCGCTACTTCCGCCTGGCCGGCCCCGACGTCGCCCGGATGCTCGAGGCGATGGCGCGCGTCTCGCCGCCCGCGCGCGTGACGTCGCTTCGTGATGGGACGCGCGCGAACGCGCTTCGCACCGCGCGAACGTGCTACGACCATCTCGCCGGTCGGGTGGGCACCGGACTCATGGCAGCGATGATCTCAGGCGACCTGATAAGGGGTGGCGACGGCGTGTTCGACCCGTCGTCAGCCAGGCGCGACCGGCTCTCGAGCCGTGGCCACGACGTCACGTACGAGCTCACGGCCGACGGCCGTCGAGTGCTCCACAGCCTCGGGGTCGCGCTGGCGACGTCGTCCCGCAGGCCCTACGTCGGCTACTGCGTCGACTGGAGCGAGCAGCGCCATCACCTGTCCGGCGCCGTGGGAGCCGCGCTGCTCGATCGGATGCTCGATCTGGCCTGGATCATTCGCCAGCCCTCCGGACGGGCTGTGTGGCTCTCACAGCGGGGCCAATCCGGGCTCGAAGCGCATTTCGGGTTCGCGGTGGATCCTGGCTGGGTGCACCGCCCGACCCGGGCACGCGGCGCCGCCTGAGCTAGGCGCGGGGGCTGCGGCGCGACCGCGGCCAGGAGCGACAGCGGCTTCATGACGTCGTCGGTGACGACGCCCGACGGCGTCCAGACGACGACCACGTCGACGTTCCGCGGCAAGCCGGCCTACGTCCAGGTCGGAACCCAGGCCGGCGCCACGCCGCTCCCGGCCGAAGCGAACACCTACGACACCTCCGACAACCTGACGCAGTCGACGTCGCCGAACGGCGTCGTCACGAGCCATACCTACGACGACTACAACGATCTCGCCTCGACGACGACGGCCAGCGGACCGACGAGCCCGACCAGCCTCACGGGCGCGAGCGAGACGACCAACGAGACCTGGAACGTCCTCGGCGAGCTGAAGACGTCGTTCGACGCGTCGAGTCTTGCCACGAACTACACCTACGACGGCCTCGGCGACCCACTCACCGTGGTCGCTCCCGGAGCGTCGAGCGGAACGACGAGCACGTTCTCGTTCTCCTATGACGCAGCCGGTCAGCGGGTCGAGGCGCAGGAGCCGGGTGGGCCGAGCGGCACGATCACGCGCGACTGGGCCTACAACACTCTCGGCCAGCTTGCGTCGGCATTCGAGTACCCGACGACGTCGACGACGCTGCAGACGACGTACGCCTACGGTGCCGACGGCGAGCTGACGTCCTCCACCCCCCAGGGCGGCCCGAACCTGTGCCACACCTACGACGACTACCTGGCGCAGACGAGCCGGTACTCCGTTCCGCTCGCGCAGAGCTGTGCGACGGGCACGCAGAGCAACCTCGAGACGTTCACCACGTCACCGATCAGCGGGCCGACCGGGGCGGTCGAGGGGACGAGTGGGCCGTCGGTCTCGATCGTGTACGACTCGACGGATCCGCTGCGTGTCGACCATGTGACCGAGGGCACGACGAAGACGCAGTATGCGTACTCGCCGACGACGGGTCAGGTGCAGTCCGCGGCCGAGACGATCGGGTCGCAGACGAACACGACGTCGTACGCCTACAACTCGACGACGGGTCTGGTCTCGGGCGTGACCGACCCGTTCACGAGCCTGCAGACGACGTACCAGTACAACCCGGACGGGCAGCTGTCCCAGCAGACGCTCGCCGATGGGCGGGTGACCGCGTACACGTATGACTCGGCGGGCCGGCTCGTGCAGGCGAACACGACCGAGGCGGGGCAGAGCCCGCTCACGTTCGGTGTGTCTTACAACCTGCTGGGCGAGGTCGCGAACCTGAGCCAGGCCTACCCGGCCGTCGGTGGGAACGTCAACAACTCGGGTGGGTGGGTCTACTCGTACACGCCGGCGGGTGAGCTTGGGACGACGCAGTTCACGCCGACGGGCGGCTCCGCAGGCCCGTTGACGACCTATGGGTACGACGGGTCAGGCAACCGGACGTCGACGACGGTGGGGTCGACGACGACGAACGACTCCTATGACGGTGCCGGCCGGCTGGC
>DASXZF010000248.1:0-10415 GCA_036502065.1 Gaiellales bacterium | reverse complement strand
GCCACCGAGTTCCCGCACAGCCTGCCGAACTACCTCGCGGTCACGGGCGGGACGACCGGCTCGGTCACCGGCGACTGCCTGCCGGGCGGATCGTGCAGCGTCCCCGGCGGCGGCATCTTCGGCCAGGTCGGCCCCAGCCAGTGGCGCGTGTGGGCCGAGTCGATGCCGCAGGCGTGCTCCAAAGCGAACGCCTCGCCCTACGTCGCGCGCCACAACCCGCCGGCGTACTACACCGGGATCTCGGCGGCGACGTGCCAGGCCGACGATCTGCCGATGCCCGCGAAGCTTCCGGCGCCGGCGCGGTCGTTCACCTGGATCAGCCCGAACCTCCAGGACGACCTCACGCTCGGCACGGTCGTCGATGCCGGCACGTGGCTCCAGAACGTGCTCGGGGGCTCGACCGGCCTGCTGAACACGAAGCCCTACAACCAGGGCCATACCGCCATCTTCATCTGGTTCGACACGGCGGCGGACACCGACGCCGCCTCGACGCCGATCCCGCTGATCGTGGTCGCGCCGAGCACGGGGCATCGCACGGTGGCGACGGCGTTCAGTAACTACGCGCTGCTGCGCGGCTTCGAGAACATGCTCGGTCTGCCGTGCCTGGGCGGCGCGTGCACCGCCACCGGGTTCAACAACGCCTTCCGGCTCTGATCGCCCGCCAGGCGGGGGTACAGTGCAGGCATGAGCACGAGGCGTGACCGCCGCTCACGGCCCCGGCGCCTGCGCCGCTCCTTGATCATCGGGAGCGGGTTCGTGCTGGTCGAGATGGTGGGGCTTCGGCTCCGCACGGGTCGCGCCGCCGGGAAGGTGGTCGTGCGCTGCCGCCAGGGGCACCTGTTCACGACGATCTGGATCCCCGGCGCCTCGTTCAAGGCCGTCCGGCTCGGCATGTGGCGGTTCCAGCGCTGCGCGGTCGGCCGCCACTGGACGCTGGTCGCGCCGGTGAACCCGGACGAGCTGACCGACGAGGAGCGGCGCGTCGCGGCCGAGCACCGCGACACCCGCATCCCCTGACGGCGGCGTGCGCTCAGGCCGGCCCGCGCTCCTGCAGGTAGCGGGTGTTGAAGCCGTCGAGCAGCGCGTCCTTCTCGGCCAGCACGCCGTGGGTGAAGGCGCGCGAGCGCACGCCGCGCTGCACCCGCTCGCACACGACGTAGTCCTGGTGGGCGACGAGCTCGACGAACTCGACGATCTCGGACGGATCGAAGCCCGGATCGGCGATCGCCTCGGGCCGGAACAGGTAGTCGGTGACGACGGTCGTGTGCCCGGGCTCGCGCGGCAGGAGCGTGGTCGCGATCGCGCCGGTGCCGGTCACGTCGATGAACATGTTCGGGAACACGGTGCAGCCATAGAGCGAGGTCGAGTCGTGCTCGTCGAGCCCCGGCATCACCGGCAGGCTGGACTGGCCGGTGCGGGTGAAGCTCGTGCCGCCGCCAACGATCGCAACGCCGCCGTCGCCGCGGTGGGCGTCGTAGACCGATCCCTTGCGGAACGCCGGCACGACGGCGACCAGCTCGGGGTGCACCGTCGGGCAGTGCAGGCACTCGTTGTAGTTCTCGATCAGGATCTTCCAGTTGGCCTTCACCTCGGTCACGGTCGTGTGGCCGCTGCGCAGGTCGGTCAGGTTGAAGCGGGCGAACGAGAGCGGCCCGTCGTGCTGGCCGCCGAGCCAGGCCTCGAGCGGCTGCGGATCGGCGTCGAGGTGCACGAAGAGGAAGCCCTCCCAGACGTCCACCTCGACCGGCCACAGGCCGAGCGCATCGCGGTCGAGCTCGTCCTTGCCCACGTTGGGGGTGCCGATCAGGCGGCCGTCGAACGAGTACGACCAGGCGTGGTAGGGGCACTTGACGGCGCCCTTCATCCGCCCGGACAGCTCGTCGCACAGCCGCGAGCCGCGGTGGCGGCACACGTTGTAGAAGCCGTGCAGGCGCTCGTCTTTGTCGCGCAGGACGATCACGCTCTCGCCCGCGACGTCGACCGTCATGAAGTCGCCCGCCTCGGCGAGCGCCTCCACGCGGCCGGCATAGAACCAGTTGCGGGCGAAGATCCGCTCGCGCTCGACCTCGAACACCTCGGCCGCGTGATAGTCGCGCCCGGACAGGGTCTTCATCATCGGTACCGCCAAAACTGCCTCCTCGTAGCCTGTCGAACCGGCTTCCAGCCTACCATTCCGGCCCGTTTCGGCCGATACTCCCGCGATGCAGATCGTCCGTCCGGCCGGCGCACAGGATGCGCTCGAGATGGTGCAGGAGCCCCTGCGGGCGAGCGGCGCGGCGGGTGAGGTCTCGTTCGGGATCCTGACCCGGCTCGTCGCCGAGCCCGACGCGTGGGGGACCGAGGTGACCATCCTGGTCGCGGTCGAGTCGGGCCGTCCTGCGGCCCTCGTCACGATGACCGGGCCGCATCCGGCGCTGATCGTCGCCTTCACCGAGCTCGGCCGGGAGGCCTACGCCGGGCTCGTCGCGGCGATGCTCGCCGAGGGCCGTCGCCCGAGCGCCGTAAACGGCGCCAGGGATGCGGCCGCGTCGTTCGCGGACGCGTTCGGAGCCGCCGGAGCAAAGGTGCAGGTGCGCCGTGACGTGCGCATGTTCGAGCTGCGCCAGGTGCGCCCCCAGCCACAGCCGGCGGGGCAGGCGCGGACGGCCGCGGTCGCCGAGACCGGTCTGCTCGAACGGTGGACGCTCGCGTTCTTCGCCGATGTGGGCGAGCCGGAGACGCCCGCGGCGGCCGCCCGCACCGTCGCGCACAAGCTGGCGCACGGCGACCTGCTCGTCTGGGAGCGCGACGGCGGGGTCGTCTCGATGGCCGGCGTCGTGCGGCGCACCGCGTGGTCGTCGTCGATCGCGCTCGTCTACACGCCGCCCGAGCTGCGCGGCAGCGGCTACGGGAGCGCCGTCGTCGCTGCGCTCTCGCAGCGCGAGCTCGATGCCGGCCAGGAGTGGTGCTCGCTGCTCGCCGATGTTGCCAACCCGACGACGAACCACATCTACACCGCGATCGGGTACGAGCCGAAATGCGACATGCGCCACCTCGTGCTGGCCTGGTGACCGACCCGGTCCGGGGCTGCCCATTCGACAACACGCGTTATCGACGCTATGTTGCCTCCCAGGCACGCGCACGGGCGGCGTTGTGGAAGTGGGGTGAACGCAATGGGGCGCGATGGCGGGACTCGCCGACCGGCGAGGGCGATACCGGGCGACCTTTCAGAGACCACGCAGGCGATCGCGATCGCACGGGTCAGCGACGCCGTGATGGTCGAGGTCAGCGACGGGTTCTGCGATCTCGTCGGCCGCCCGCGCGACGAGATCGTCGGCCACACCGCGGCGGAGCTCGGGATCAGCGAGCGTGACCGCCTCGACTGGCTCATCGCCCGCTTCCCCGAACCGGGGCGCAGCCATCGCCAGCGGCGCGTGTTCAACACCCCGCAGGGCCGCCGCGTCGCCGACCTCGACATCCACGGGATCTCGATCGGCGGCGAGCGTCTGATCATCTCGGTGATCAATCCACTGCCGATCGCCGACACGAATCCCGACGTGCTCGGCGCCGTCCTCGACGCGGCCCCTCTCGGGATGGTCGTCTATGACCGCAACCTTCGCATCGTGCGCCTGAACCGGGCCGTCGAGAACATCGGCGCCCTCGGTGCGCGCGACGTCGGCAAGCGCCTCCAGGACGTTGTACCCGACGTCGCGGGCGCGACCGTCGAGGCGATCGAGCGGGTGTTCCAGACCGGCGAGCCGGTGGTCGGGATGGAGACGGTGGGCCTCGACGGCGGCGCCTACCTGCTCACCATCTTCCCGATCATGGGCGCGACGGACGAGGTCGAGCGCGTCGGCACGATGGCGCTGGACGTCACCGGCCGGGTGTCGGCCGAGCGGGCCCTCGCCGAAAGCGAGGAGCACCGCCGCGAGATCCTCGGGAGCATGCTCCAGGCCGAGGAGGTCGAGCGCAGCCGGATCGCGACCGAGCTCCACGACGACACGGTGCAGGTGATGGTGGCGGCGCTGATCTCGCTCGACCGCGTCGCGCTCGTGGCGACGCGCACCGGCAACGAGCGGCTGAGCGCTGCCCTCGCGATGACACGCGCCACGCTCGAGGAGGCGACCGAGCGCACCCGCAGGCTGATGTTCGAGCTGCGCCCGGCGGTGCTGCACGACCACGGGCTGCTCGAGGCGATGCGCGTGCTGGCGAGCCAGGTGGCCCGCGAGGTCGGCGCCCGGGCCGAGGTGGTCGGCACCGCGGCTCGCTATGACCTGACGGTCGAGGAGCTCGTGTACCGCACCGCCCAGGAGGCGCTCGCAAACGTGCGCAAGCATGCGAGCCCCTCGGTGATCTCGGTCGCGATCGCCGAGCGCGGCGGCCGCATCGTCGCCGACATCGAGGACGACGGCTGCGGGTTCGACGTCGCCGACGCGCGCTCGCGCCCGTCCGCGGCCCTGCATCTTGGTCTCGACTCGATGGTCGAGCGCATCCGCGCGGCCGGCGGAGAGGTCACGCTCGACTCGGCGCCGGGCGCCGGGACGCGTGTCCGCTTCTCGGTGCCGGTGGGCGCGGCGCGGTAAACCACGACCCTCGAAAGGGCTGCAAAGCTCACCATTCCGCCAGGTTCACATACGGCGTTTCGGCCCGAAAATCGGCGGTGGAGCGACGATTACCCGGGCACGATGACCTTCCAGCCCCACCCAGATCCGGTGATCGCCTACGAGACCCAGGCGCGCTACGCGCCCGGCGAGGCGTGGATCACGCTTGACGTCAGCGTCTCGCGCACGATCGCCGTCGACGAAGCGTTCTTCCGTCGCGATCCCTGGGGCCGGATGCCCACTGAGGTGCGGGTGCGAAGCGTCCTGCACGGCCCCTATCAAGGGGTGTAGACCGGCTCAGTAGGCGGTGTGCATGAGGGTGTGGACGTGGCCGAGCGTGTCGTCGGCGATCGCCTGCGCCCGCTCGCTGCCGGCTCGCAGCACGGAGCGCAGGTGGCCGCGGTCGGCGAGCAGGGCGCACCGCCTGGCGCGGACGGCCCGGAAGCGCTCGTTGACCGCATCGGTGACGAGGCGTTTGAGGGCGGCCGAGCCGCCCCCGCCGACCGACTCCGCCACCGCGTGCGGCGGCTCGTCGAGGCAGAGCGCCGCCAGCAGCACCAGGTTTGCGACCTCGGGCCTTCGGTCGGGCTCGTAGGTGATCACCCGCTCCGCATCGGTCCGGGCCGAGCGGATCAGCCGGGCTGTCTCGTCCTCGCTCGCACCGATCGCAATCGCGTTTCGGCGGCTCTTGCTCATCTTCCCGCCGTCGACGCCGAGAAGCAGCGGCGCCGACCCGAGCACCGCCTCCGGCTCGGGGAAGAAGGGAGCGTGCGCTGCGGCGTAGCGCGCGTTGAACCGGCGTGCGATCAGCCGCGCGATCTCGACGTGCGGCAGCTGATCGCGGCCGACCGGCACGAGGTTCGCGCGGCAGAAGAGGATGTCGGCCGCCTGATGGACGGGATAGGTGAACATCAGCGCCGACATCGCCGTCCCGCCGCTCGCGCGCATCTCCTCCTTGACGGTCGGGTTGCGCCGCACCTCGGTGACGCTCACGAGGCTCAGGAACGGGACGAGCAGCTGGTTCAGCCCACCCACCTGGCTGTGCGCGAAGATCGTCGCCCGGTCGGGATCGATCCCGACGGCGAGGTAGTCGGCCACGAGCGCGTCGACGTCCTCCGCGAGCCCCGCCGGCGAGTCGCGATCGGTGATCGTCTGGTAGTCGGCGACGACCACGAAGAGCTCGACGCCCTCGTCCTGGAGGCGGACGCGGTTCTGGAGCGTCCCGAAGTAGTGGCCGAGGTGGAGCGGGCCGGTGGGCCGGTCGCCCGTCAGCACGCGGGACGTGGTGGGATCGATGTCGGACACGAGAACCTCCTTCAGGTGAGCGGCGGAGCGGCCTCACAGGAGGTTCACGACGATCATGCAGGCGAACCGTCCGTAAGACCGGCCCGCCGTGGGTGCACGAAGCTACGGGCCGCTCAGAGCGGCCGCCACCAGCACGTGTGCGCGTGCGTGTGCATGCCTCGCACCGTAGCACGGGCGCCGTCACGGCCGCTCGGACGGCGGGTGCCTACGCTTGGGGGATGCGGCGGCGCGTCGACCTGTGGCTCCTCGGGACGGCGCTTGCGCTGTCGTTCGCGACGGGCGTCCTGTCGCTGTGGGTGAGCGAGCGGCACGCGGGCATCGTGGTGTGGGCGCACGGCGCGAGCGGCCTCGCCGTCGTGCTGCTCGTGTGGAGCAAGCTCGGCGTGATCCGGCGCGGCCTGCGCCGCCGCTGGCCGGACGTCGGCGCGTCGCTGCTCGCCGCGGCATGTGCCGTGGCCCTGCTCGCCTCCGGCCTTGCGCACTCGGCCGGCGTGCGCGACCTCGGGCCGCTGACGGCGCAGGGCTGGCACATCACGTTCGCGCTCGTCCTTGCGCCGCTGCTCGTGGCGCACCTCCTGAGCCGGCCGATCCGGCTGCGCGAGGGCGACCTGACACGGGCCGCCTTCCTGCGGCTGGCGGGGCTGATGACGGGGGCCGTCGTCGCGAAGCTCGCATTCGACCGCGTGCTCGGCGCGCCGCGCGCGGGGACCGGCTCGCTCGAGCAGGCGCAGCCGGCGCCGACCATCTGGCTCGACGACTCCGTGCCGCAGATCGACCCGCGCGCCTGGCGGCTCGCGGTCGGCGACGCGCGGCTCGGCCTGGACGACCTCGCCCGCCTGCCGCAGCGCGAGTGGACGGTCGAGCTCGACTGCACGAGCGGGTGGTATGCCCGCAACCGCTGGCGCGGCGTGCGCGTGTCCGATCTGCCGCTCGGCCCGGCGGCGGGCAGCTCGAGCATCGAGGTGCGCTCTGCGACCGGCTACTCGCGCCGGTTCGATCCGTCGGTCGCGGGCGGGCTCATGATCGCCACCCATCTCGACGGGACGCCTCTGGCCGCCGGGCACGGCGCCCCGGCCCGGCTCGTCGCGCCCGGCCGGCGCGGGTTCTGGTGGGTGAAGTGGGTGACGGCGATCGAACGCAGCTCGAAGCCGGCCTGGTGGCAGTCGCCGTTTCCGCTGTGAACGACCCGCAGTACCATGAACGCGTGCAGGACGCCCGGCTCACAGCCGCCGCGACCGCCGCCCTCGACGAGGCGATCGACCGCATGGGCGCAGACGTGTGCATCTGGTCGGTCGACCTCCTGATCGACGAGATCGCCGCGGACGTCGGCACCGACCCGGCAGAGGAGGAGCATCTCCGCGCGATTTTGCGCACGCGCGTCGGCCTGGCGTAGACGCGGGCCGGTGTAGCATCGTTTGCGATGGGTGATGATCTGCGACCGGACATCGACGGGTGGGCGCGCGCGCACGGCTTCGATCCGTCGGACGACCAGATCGGCGGGACGACGCCGCTCCTGCGGCTGGGCATGCTGGACACGACCGACGCCACCTACCGAGGGACGATCGACGGGCGGGATGCCATCCTGGCGGAGTTCTCGGTCGGCTCGCCCGACTGGTCGGAGGCGTTCGCCGCCTCGGGCATCCGGTCGAGCGGCTTCACCCTGCTGCTGATCTTCGTCGATGCCTCGCCGTGGCCGCGTCTCACCGTCCACCCGAGCCGCTTCAACGATCACGACTGGGCCCGGCGGCTGCTGGGAGCCGACCACCGCGTGCACACGCTCTCGGAGCGGATGGACGAGCGCTACCGCGTCGTGGCGTCGGCCCGCATCGGCGCCGATCGGCTCGGCCGGCTCTTCACCCCGGAGCTGATCGAGTGGTGGCTCGCGCAGGAGTCCGAGGTGCTCGTGGACGTCGAGGATCACGGAGACGGCGCAGGCTTCCTCACGGTCGCCCAGCTCGGCATCGGCATCGGCGATGAGGCGCTCACGACCCTGCAAGGACAGGCGTCGCACCTGCTCGCCGCCTTCGCCGCCGTCACGTAGGTGTCACGGCCGGCGTTCGGGGTCTGACCCCGGTTCGGCGAGCGCGGCCTCGAGCGGCGAGAGGTCGGCGAGCGGCGGCTCGCCCTCGCGCCGCCGCGGCGCGTGGCTGCGGACGAGGTCGTATGCGCGGCGCGTGCCCTCGCCGAGCTCGCCCGCGCGGTCGCGCAGGTCGACGGCCTGCGCCGCCAGGTAGAGCTCGACCGCGGCGACGTAGGTGCCGAGGCGGGTCATCTCCTCGACCCGGCGCGCGGCCACGGGAGTGGGGATGACCCGATCCTCGATGCCCTCGGCCGTGGTCGACGTCGACAGGTCGAGCGTCGCCGGCATGGCCAGGAGGCGCGCCTCGGCAGCGGCGGCGCTCGCGCCGTAGACCACGATGCCGAGGCCGTCGGCGCTCGCCGAGTCGTCGTCGCGCAGGCCGGTCGGCAGGCCGCTGAACCCGGAGTGGACGAGCTTGTTCGCGCGCTCGCACGAGGCCGTGATGACATGGGCGAGCGCGATCCGCACGTAGTCGAGTGTGACTCCGTAGGGGACCGAGTCGAAGTTCCCGTTCGAGAGCGCGCGGCCGTCCGGCGTGATGCTCGGGTTGTCGTGCGACGAGACGAGCTCGGCCTCGACGATCTCGCGCGCGTGGCGCAGGGCGGTGTGGGCGGCGGCGTGCGTCTGGGGCACGACCCGCATCGTCAGCGGATCCTGCAGGTGCCGGTGCAGCGTCCCGCCGAGCAGGCTGCCGCCGCGCAAGAGCGCCTGAAGGCGCTCGATCTCGTCCGCGATCCCGGGCACCGGGCGCGCCTCGGCGACGGCAGGGTCGAGCGCCTGCACATTGCCCAGCATGCCCTCGAACGTGAGCGCCGCCGCCGCGTCGAAGCGGCCGAGCAGCGTGTCCGCTCCGATCAGGCCGAGCGCCGCCCAGCCGAGCGAGAACCCGTTTGCGTTCACGAAGGCGAGCGCCTCCTTCGCCGTCGGCTCCCAGGGCGTGAGGCCGAGCCGCTCGAGCTCGCCGGCCCATGTGCCCTCGCCGGTCAGGGCGGCGGCGAGGTCGGCCAGCGGGCCGAGGTCGGACTGTCCCAGCGAGCCCGTCGTGCGCACGCCCGGGACGAGCCCGGCGTTCAGCGCCGCGATCAGGTGGTCGGCCAGCAGCGGCCGCACGCCGGAGCGGCCGCGCGCGAAGCCGGCCACCTGGGCGAGCATGACGGCGCGCACGACCCGTTCGGGCACGTCGGGGCCGGTGCCGGTGCGGTGCGAGAGCAGCATCAGCCGGTTGAACGCGAGCTGCTCGTCGCGCTTCACGGCCACGCGCTTGAGCGCGCCGACGCCGGTCGTCAGGCCGTACACGCGCTCGCCGCGGGCAAGGAGCGCGTCGGTCACCTCGCGGGCGCGCTCGATGCGGGCACGGGCGGCGTCGGCCAGCTCCACGCGCCGGCCGCGCACGGCGACGTCGGCCACGTCCTCGAGCGTGAGGCTCGCGTCGAGCAGGAGCGGTTCGGTCACGATGTCCGGAAGAACGGCTCGCCGAGCGCCTCGACCCGAACGGTCACGCCGAGGCCCGGCGCGGCAGGCGCCGCGCGGCGGCCGCCCTCGGGCTCGGGCAGGCCGTCGGCATTGGCGATCGTGACCCAGTCGGTGAAGTCGACGGTGTGGGCGCGGTTGGGCTCGGGGGTCGAGTGCGAGAGGTGCAGCATGGCGGCGGTGTCGATCGTAGCCCCGCCGGTGTCCTCGACCGTCACGGTCATGCCGAGCTCGACCGCCACGTCGCGCAGCGCCGCCGCCCGTGTGACCCCGCCGACCCGGGCGAGCTTGATCGTGACGCCGTCGGCTCCCGCCTCGCGCCGGGCGCGCACGAGCTCCGGGAGCGAGACGATCGACTCGTCGAGCACGAGCGGATGGTCGCAGTGCGGGCGCACCAACGCGCACTCCTCGAGGGTCGCGCACGGCTGCTCCAGCGTGTGGTCGATCGCCTCGGTCGCACGCATGAACCGCCGCGCGGCCGCCGTCGTCCAGCCGCCGTTGGCATCGGCGAAGAGCACGATGCCCGGCCCGACGGCGTCGCGCACGGCCGCCAGGCGGGCCGCGTCGGCGGCCGGGTCGCCGCCGACCTTGATCTGCAGCCGCCGGTAGCCGTCGCCGACGTAGGCGCGGGCGCGCTCGACGACCGCGTCGAGCGGGGCGGGCGAGATCGAGCGGTAGAGGTCGACCGCCGCCCCGAAGCGCCCACCGAGCGCCTCGCACAGCGGCTGGCCGTGCAGGCGCGCGGTCGCGTCCCAGCAGGCCATGTCGAGCGCCGACTTGACGTATGGCTGGCCGCGCATGGCGGCGTCCATGAGCTGCACGATCCGGCGCGGCTGCGCGGGGTCTGCGCCCACGACGTGCGGGGCGAGCACGGCGATCCCGGCGCGGGCGCCCTCGGCGAACGCGTCGGCGTAGAAGGCGCCGAGCGGGGCCATCTCGCCCCAGCCGGTGACGCCCTCGTCGGTGTCCACCGCGACGAT
>DASXZF010000247.1:0-5695 GCA_036502065.1 Gaiellales bacterium | reverse complement strand
GCACGCGAGTGGGAGGTGCGCTGTCCCGACTGCGGCCTCGACGCCGACCCGGTGCCGACCGCCGAGTCAAAGCCGCTGCATCCCGCGTCGATCTATGCGATCTCCAAGCTCGACCAGGAGCTCATGTGCCTCGCGGTCGGGCGCGCCTACGACATCGGCGTCGTCGCGCTGCGCTACTTCAACACCTACGGGCCGCGGCAGGCGCTCTCGAACCCCTACACCGGCGTCGCGGCCATCTTCAGCTCGCGCCTGATCAACGGCCAGCCGCCGCTCGTGTTCGAGGACGGCGCCCAGATGCGCGACTTCATCCACGTGTCCGACGTCGCCCGGGCGACGATGCTCGCGCTCGGCTCCGAGGCGGCGGTCGGCGAGGCGATCAACATCGGCACGGGCGAGCCCGTGTCGGTGCTCGGCGTGGCCGAGGTGCTCGCCGGCCACATCGGTGTCGACCTGCCCGCCCGGATCTCGGCCACGTCGCGCTCCGGCGACGTGCGCCACTGCTGGGCCGACATCTCCAAGGCCCGCCGGCTGCTCGGCTTCGAGCCGCGGGTGCGCTTCGCCGAAGGCATGCGCGAGCTGGTCGAGTGGGTGCGCGACCAGGAGTCGGACGACCACTCCGAGGCCGCCCACGCAGAGCTCACGCAGCGGGGGCTGGCACGGTGACCGCGCCGAGGTGATCGTCCTTTCGGTGTCGTTCACCCTCGCCATCCTGGCGGCGGTGTTCGTCGTCACACAGCTGCTCTACCTGTTCACGCTCGTCCACGACCTCTACATGCTGGCGCGGCCCGTCGACTGGGTGACCTTGCCCGACGACTCAGAGCAGCCCGAGCTGGAGCCCGTGCCGCTGCCGCGCATCGTCCTGCTCTACCCGGTGCTGCGGGAGCCCGAGGAGACGATGCGCACCACGTTCCTCGGTCTCGCCATGCTCGACTACCCGGCCGACCGCTACCGGATCGTCGCCGTGCCCAACGACGACGACGCCGAGACGATCGCGGCCCTCGAGCGGCTGCAGCTCGACTTTCCGTTCATCGAGATGCTCGCGGTGCCGCCAACGTCCGATCCGACCTGGGATCCGGTGTGGGAGAGCTGGGACGAGACGACGAAGGCCTACTGGTGGCACACCGGCAAGACCGCCCAGAACCGCGAGCTGCCGCCCAAGAAGACGCGCCAGCTGATATACGCGCTCTACACCATCCACGCCGAGGAGACCGAGCCCGACTGGCTCCTGAACTACATCGACGCCGACAGCGTGCCGCCGCGCGACCACCTGCGCGCCGGGGCGGCGGGGGCCGCCCGCTTCGACGTCGTCCAGAGCACGAACGTGGCCGGAAACCTGCTCGACTCGTGGGCGGCGTCGTGGCACGCGATGGACCACATGGCCTGGGACGGGATGCGCTATCCGCATCTGAGCGCGCGCGGCCGGCACCCCTACTGGGTGCTCGGAAAGGGGCTCTTCTACCACGCCCCCGACCTGATCTGGCTCGGCAGCTTCAACCCCTGGGTGACGATCGAGGATCCCGAAGTCGGCATGCGCCTGTGGGTCAACGGGCGCACGCTCGGCATCATCGCGAACCCGCTGATCGAGGAGGTGCCGCTGACGCTCGGGCGCGGATTCACGCAACGCAAGCGCTGGATCTGCGGCTTCTTCCAGTCGCTCGGCGCGCCGCTTCGGCTGATGGGGATGCGCCGCCGCGATCGCGTGCGCGCGTGGACGAACTTCCTGCCGTGCCTGTCGCTCGCCGTGAACCCGCTCGGGATCCCGATCGGCGTGTGGGCGCTCGTCGAGTGGTGGCGCGGCACGAGCCCGCTGCCCATCTGGATGCTCCTGCTCGCGATCTCGAGCATCGGCCTCTACTGCATCAGCATGGGCATCACCTACTCACGCACCTGGAGCCGCACCGCGCTCGTCCTGGATCGCCGCCGCGACCGCCTGCACTACATGCTGCGCGTGAACCCGCTCTTCCTGTGGGTCTACTGGATCTGGTGGTCGGTGCCGATCGCCGTCGGCCTGCGGATGTACCTCGGCGACGGCGGGCGCGTATGGGAGCGCACCGAGAAGGTCGACGCGATCCACGAGCTCGTGCGCGAGGTGGTCAGGCGCGAGGATTGACCGCGGCGCGAAGCGCCCACCACGCCGGCTTGGCGCGGTAGTCGGCGGCGAACGGGAGCCCGACCTGGTTTCGCCCGAGCCAGCTGTCCGCGTCGGTGACCCCCCACGTCGTCACCCGGCTGCAGGCGGCGACGGCATGGCAGGCGGCGCCGACCGCGGCGTAGATACGCGCCTCCGCGGCCAGCCGCTGCGCGAGCGGCGCCGAACCCGCGGCCTGGACGTCGAGCTCGGTCACCTCGATGTGCACGCCGAGCTGCGCGAAGCTGCGCAGGACGGCGGTCAGCTCGGCCTGCGGCGGATGGGCTGAGAGGCTCAGGTGGGCCTGGAAGCCGACGCCCGAGACGGGCACGTGCGCGGCGCGCAGGCCGCCCACGAGCCGGTGAAGCGCGCGCTCCTTGGCGTCCTGCCACTCGGCGCCGTACTCGTTCAGGAAGAGCGTCGCCTGCGGGTCGGCACGGTGCGCCCAGCGGAAGGCCAGCGCGATGTAGCCGGGGCCGATGACGCGCTCCCACAGGTTTCGCCGCAGCCGGCCGTCGGTGGTCAGCGGCTCGTTGACGACGTCCCACTCCGACACGCGCCCGCGGTAGTGCGAGACGACGGTCTGGATGTAGCCGTGCAGCATGCGTTCGAGCTGCGGCTTCGTCCACTCGCGGTGGGTCACCCAGGCCGGGATCATCTCGTCCCAGACGAGCGTGTGCCCGCGGACGGGCAGGCCGTGGCGGGCGGCGAACGCGACGATCCGGTCGGCGTTCGTGAAGTCGAAGGCGCCCCGGCGCGGCTCGAGCTGGCTCATCTCCATCTCGTACTCGGGTGTCACCGACCCGTAGTGGTGCAGCAGCGTGTCCACGTAGCGCGGGTTGGCGGAGTCGAGCATCACCGTGTTCACCGCGGCGCCGAGCTGCGGCGGCGTCGCGACCGAGCGGCGCGCGAAGATCCTGCTCGCGACGTGGGCGGCGGCTGGAGCGGGTGCGGGCCTTCCGGGCCGCCCGCCGGCCGCCGCGACGAGGAGCGGGAGCGTCAGCACAAGGGCGTACTTGCCAAACATCTAATATGATAGTTCGGCAAGCCATTGCTATAGCTTGATTGGGTAAATTTTGCACGGCGGCGGCCGATAGGGCCGCGAAGGGCCCTCTAGACGTGCTCGATGACGAGGTGGTCGCCCACCTCGACGCCGCTTCGGTCGATCGCGCCGACCGGCAGCTCGAGCGCCACCTTGGCCCCCATGCAAAAGGATGTCCGCCACGGCTTGATGCCGCGGACGAGCTTCAGCACGCGGCCCTCGCGGTCGGCGTAGACGACGTCGATCGCAAACCGCATCCCGAACATGTGGATCGAGCTCGTGGGGATCCACAGGCCCTCGTCGGCGTCCATGCCCGCCCGGCCGAGCAGCCCCTTCGTCCGTTTCCACAGCGACGTGGCCAGCTCGCCGCGCTCGCAGACCACCGGCCCTCGTTCAAGGCGGATCCGCGCCACTACCATGTCCTCAGATGGGGCATCCCGAACCTTCGATGGAGCATCCCGAGTTCGAGTACGTCTCGGGCGACGACTTCGTGATCGAGTTCCTCGAGTACCGGTACGCATTCTCGCGCACCGACTTCGAGCAGCGGGTGACCGCCGCGGCCGTGCGGCTCGAGCTCGTGCCCGTGCGCGACCTGACTCCCAACGAGGCCGGCGACCTGGTCGAGCTCGCAAGCGCGGGCCGGGTCGAGCATCCGCGCAGCCGCCTCGGCCGGCACCTGGTCGGGAACGCGCGCCTGCTCGACACCCTGCACCCGGACTCGCTGGCGTACTGGCTGCGCAAGCTCGTGTTCCGGGGCGCCTGGCTCGACCACCGCCTGAAGAGCGGCATGCTCGACATCACGTTCGACGAGGGCGCCGGCCGGTTCTCGTACCGGATGCCGACCGACCAGACGCCGGTGGTGGACGTCGCCCCCGTCCCGAGCTGGGCGCCGCTCCAGTTCACCGGCTGAACCGGCTCACGCCGCCGGCGGGACGTACACGAGCAGGTGCGGGCCGACCTGGATCTGGTCGCCGGACTCGAGCAGATGCTGCTGGATGAGCTGGCCGTTCACGAACGTCCCGTTCAGGCTGCCCTCGTCCTCGAGCACGACGCCGACGGTCTCGCGGCGCAGCGTGGCGTGACGGGCCGACACCGTGGGCCCGGCGAGGACGATGTCGTTGTCCTCGTGCCGGCCGATCGTCGCGGTGCGGTGCTCGAGCGGGAAGGTCATCTCGTCGCCGAGCTTCGGCCGCCACACGAGGGCCGGGTGCGCGCCGGCCGGGACGGCCCGGGGGACGGCGTCGGGCGAGGCCGGCTCGATGATGCGCGTGAAGCTGGGCTGATCGTCGTCCATCTCGGCTCCTGAAATACGAGGAAATACGCCGTTCGAGCCTAGCAGCGGGGGCGGACGGCCGATAGACTGATGAACGCGATGTCGGAAGAGGAAAACCCGATGGCCGAGGCTGAGGCCCAGCTCTACCGTCGGATCCAGGAGCTCCGCGCCCGGGCGCGCTCCGAGCGTGCTCCCGGAGCGACCGGCGACACGCCGCCGGCGATGCCCGACCTGCGCACGATCCTCGCCCGCGCCGAGGCCAACGTCGGCGAGCTGCGCCAGACCGCGGCCGCCCTCGAGCAGTCGCTGCCCGAGGCCGTCGAGCGTGCCGTCGAGCGGGCGATGGACGAGCGCACCACCCCACGCCGCCTGGACGAGCTGCGCGACCTCGTGCGCGCGCTCGCCGGCCAGATGGACCAGGTGAACCGCGATCTTCTGACCGAGCGGCTGGGCCGGATCGAAGACCTCGAGCTGCTCGTCGACCTGATCTCGACCGGAATGGCGTCGCTGCGCCAGGACATGTCCGACGTGACCACCATGGTCTCGCGCATGAACACCTCGATGACCGGCGTCGCCGCACGGCTCGACCAGCCGCTGCAGGTCACCGTCGAGCGTCCGCGCCAGTCGGGCGTGCGCGACCTCTTCCGGCCCACCGAGCAGCAGGAAGAGCCCGATCCCGCACCGCGCCGGGGCTGATTCGCCATGCCGGTGACCAAGGTGATCGAGGTGATCGGGACCTCCGACCAGGGCTCCGACGAGGCCGTGCGCGAAGCCGTTTCATCGGCCGGGCGCTCGATCCGTGGCATCTCGAACGTCGAGATCGTGTCGGTCACCTGCGACGTCGAGGACGGCGCCGTCGCGCGCTGGAACGCGCTCGTGAAGCTGTCCTTCCCGGTCGAGCCGCGCTAGAGGATCAGGCGATCGCCGCCGCGAAGCGGGGATCGTCGCGGATCGAGTCGAGGTCGGAGTCGGCCCGCGCGTGCGCGGCGAGGTCGGGCGCGGCCCGAAGGGCACGCCGGAGGTGCACGAGCGCGTCGTCGCGCTGGCCGATCAGCGCCTCGCAGCACGCGAGGTTGTAGAGCACGCCGACGCTTTCGGGGTGCTCGTCGAGCGCAGCCTGAAGCGTGGCGGCCGCCGACGCGTAGTCGCCCTGGCGATAGGCCGGGGCGGCCGCGGCCGCGCGCTCCCAGTCGGGAGCCGTGTAGGCCTTGCCGCGCGGTGCGCCGACGGCGAGCACCGCAGTGCCGTCGAC
>DASXZF010000246.1:0-13219 GCA_036502065.1 Gaiellales bacterium | reverse complement strand
TCCGCATGGCGCCCGCGGCAAAGAACGTGCTTGAGGCAGCGTCCAAGCCCAACCGTCGGAGGCTCTACGTCACGGCCCGGCAGGTACTGGCTCAGATCCTCACTCTCCAACCACCAGATCCTGCGGCGGTGCTGGTGGGCGCTCTCGGTGTGAACACGTCGGAGGTTCGGCGCCGATTGGATGCGCCCACGCTCGACAGCTGAGTGCCAGCGACGCTCACGACTTCGAGCGATCACGCGGTTTGCGGGCTCTGGCGGCGACTGCGCCGGGAACCTGCAAACAGATACGCACACAACGGAGGCTGCGGGGCAGGGACTCGAACCCCGACTACCTGATCCAGAGTCAGGCGTCCTACCATTAGACGACCCCGCAAAGGCGGCACAAGGATACCAGAGGGGTCTTCGGCCTCCGGGCCGCTCGACTTGAACGCTGCTACAGGCGGAACGACGGCAGCAGGCGCTTCTCGGACTCGCCTTCGATGGTCGCCTCGACGTCCAGGTACTGCTCGAGGCCCGATCCGCGCAGCTTGCTGCGCAGCAGATTGTCCACCTGGTAGAGGCCGGCCGAGTTGTTCATCTCGATCTCGATCAGCACCTTGCCCTCGCCGCTCCTGATGTGCACGGCCTCGATGGCGGCCGCAGACAGGGAGTGGATCGACACGCGGCCCGACTCGAACGGGATGCGCGACCGGCCCTTGGCCATGTCGAGCGCGTCGGCGACCCGCACGACTCCGGCCTCGATCGAGAGCGGCTGGCCGTCGGAGCGGTGCGAGATGATCGCCTGCAGCACCTCGGCCTGGATGATGGTCGACTCGGGCTCCTCGTAGAGCCCCTCGAGCAGCCGCGGGAGCCGGTCGGCGGCCAGGAAGAGGCTCATCTCCTCGTGTCCGTTGCGATGGATCGCCATGCCGAGGCAGTGCGTCAGACAGCCGAGCACGACCACGACCTCGGCGTCCTCCTGGCGCATGCCGTAGTCGCTCATCATGCTCGGCTCGACGCCTGCGCGGCGCAGCTCGCGCAGGAGCTTCAGGGCGATGTTGGTCACGATCTGGACGTGCACCCACGAGTGGTCGTTGATCTGCAGGCGGGTGACGGCGTTCACGTTCGCGGCGTGCCACAGGGCCTTCAGCGACGTGTCGTGGTTGGCGCGGTCGACGACGTCGCGCAGCGTGCGGTTGCCGCGCGCCGGCAGCGTGATCCGCATGTCGCGGACGGCCTCGGCGGGGGTCATGCGCGCGCCGCGCTCGGCGCGGACGCTGATCGGCTTGCCCGGCTCGGGATCGGCCCCTGCGGGGACATCCTCGGCGTCGGGTGCGGTGTCTTCCTCGGTGTTCACACCGGCAACCTACCGTACGCCTGCGACCGGCGGTGCGCCGCCTACTTGTGCATCGGCATGATGCGCCAGCCGAAGGCGAACGCATCGTGGTACCAGCCGGCGTCCGGCCCCATGTAGTCGAGCGTGACGCCGTCACCGGAGCCGTGGCTGTTGATCGTCCAGCCGTTTCCGAGGTAGATGCCCGTGTGGTAGATCGTCGTCCAGGACGTGTGCACGCCCTCCGGCGCCGAGCTCCAGAAGAGGATGTCGCCGGGGTGCAGGTCGGCGCGGGGGATGCGGTTCTTGAGCTTCACCGACTGGGACATCTGGTAGGTGGTGCGCAGCTCGCCGATGGCGTTGGCGCCGCTCCAGGTGTTCCCGCCGGCGGTGTACGTCTGCAGCTTCATCACCCACCACACGAACCCGGAGCAGTCGAAGCCGCCGGCAACGTTCTGCCCGAACTCGACCTGCTTCTGCGGCGACGTGCCGCCCCAGATGTAGGGCGCGCCGGCGTACTTGAGCGCGAACCCGAGCACCGCCCGCTTGAGCGGCGTCCACTTCGGCATCGCGGTCACCACCGCGGTCTTCGCCTCGGCGGCCGAGACGGCCCACGGCGAGAGGTGGCCGAGCTGGTAGGCCTCGGCGGCGAGATCGGCGCGCAGAAGCATGTTCGACGGCCACATCTCCCACTGGTCGAACCCCTCCGGTGCGTTCACGCGGGCGCCGAGGGCGCGCACGGTCTGCTCGACACCGAAGCCGACGGACAGCGGCGGCCGCCAGCCGTTCGATGTGTGCAGCGTGCTGAGCGTCTTGGCGGTGGACGTCAGGCCGAGGATGTCGACGACGCCCTTGTCGAACTGGAGCTGGGTGATGGTGCCGTCCGCGCCCGTCCCGGGCCCCATCCAGCCCGCCGTGACCGCCTGGGTGTAGGGGTCGGCGGCGACCGGGGTCGCGTTCACGGTCTGGTCGAGCTCTGCGAGCACGCGCGCGGCGGTGAGCCGGCTGGCGGTGTGCGCGATGCCGAAGCGGCTGGTGCTGCGGGGCGTCATCCAGCCCTGCTTGACCGACCAGTTGATCGACGTGTTCGCCCAGAAGCTCGCGGGGACGTCGAGGTAGGGCTGGTGGCCCGCGGCCTGGGCGACGCCAGGGAACGCGAGCAGGGCGGCGGCCGTCGCCACGCCGAATACGGAAAGGACCCCCCTCATCAGAAGGGGTTATCGGTTGCGCGCCGAAGACCTTGAGTTGCGCGCGGTCAGGCGACCGCCTCGACCCAGTCGTCGTAGAGGGCGTAGTAGCGGCCGCGGCGCTCGATCAGCTGCCGGTGGGTGCCTGCCTCGATCACCTGGCCGTGCTCGAGCACGATGATGACGTCCGCCCGCCGGATCGTGCTCAGCCGGTGGGCGACGACGAACGCGGTGCGGCCGCGCAGGAGGGTCTCGAGCGCCTCCTCGATGCGGGCCTCGGTGGGGATGTCGACGCTCGACGTGGCCTCGTCGAGGATCAGGATGCGGGGATCGGCGAGCAGGGCGCGGGCGAATGCGACCAGCTGGCGCTGGCCGATCGACAGGCGCGCGCCGCGCTCCTGGATCTCGGTGTCGTAACCGTCCGGGAGCGCGCGGATGAACGCGTCTGCGCCGACGGCCTCGGCGGCTGCGACGACGTCATCGAGGCTCGCCTCGGGGCGGCCGAAGGCGATGTTCGAGCGCACGGTGCCCGAGAACAGGAAGCTCTCCTGCGGCACGATCCCGAGCTGCGAGCGCAGCGAGACCGCGGTCAGGTCGCGCACGTCGTGGCCGTCGATCAGCACGCGTCCGGCGGTCGGGTCGTAGAAGCGGGTGAGCAGCTTGACGACCGTCGACTTGCCGGCGCCGGTGTGGCCGACGAGCGCGACTGTCTGGCCCGGCTCGGCCACGAACGAGACGCCGTGCAGCACCTCGGCCGCGCCGGGGGCGTAGGCGAAGCGGACGTCGTCGAACTCGACCCGGCCGACGATCTGGGGCAGCGTCTGGGCCGTCGGCGCGTCGGCCATCGCCGTCTCGGTGTGCAGCACCTCGACGACCTTGTCGAGCGCCGCGGTCGCCGCGAGCAGCGTCTGGTAGAACTGGGACAGCTGCTGCACCGGGTCGAAGAAGTTCGACAGCAGCCCGATGAAGGCGAAGAGCGCGCCGGGGCTGAGCTGGCCGTGGAACACGAGCAGGCCGCCGTAGCCGAGCACGACGGCGGTCGCGACCGCGGACAGAAGCGACACGAACGGGAAGTAGATCGACGCGTAGTTCACCGTCTGCACGTTGGCGGCGCGGTAGCTGTCGTTGACCGCGACGAAGCGGTGGTAGTTGGCCCGCTCGCGCCGGAACGCCTGCACGACGCGCACGCCCGAGATGTCCTCCTGCAGGCTGGCGGTGACGTCGCCCATCCGCTCGCGTGTGCGCCGGTAGGCGCGGGCCGAGTAGCTGCGGAAGATCACGGTGCCGACCGCCATCGCCGGGAACACGGTGAGCGTCGCGAGCGCCAGGCGCCAGTCGAGCACGAGCAGCACCGCCGCCGATCCGATCAGGGTGAGCGTGTTCTGGACGAGGGTGGTCGGCCCGTCGGTGATCATGCTGTTCATCGCGTCGATGTCGTTCGTGAGCCGCGAGATGACGACGCCCGCCGGGGTGCGCTCGAAGAAGCCGAGGTCGAGCCGCTGCACGTGGGCGAACACCGCCACGCGCAGGTCGGCCAGCACGTGCTCGCCCACCCAGCTCGTCAGGTAGCTCTGCGCGGCCGTCGCCGCCCAGCCGGCCACCACCACGACCACGAAGACCGCCACCCACAGGACGACGATGTCGTACCGGCCGCGGCTGATGCCGGCGTCGATGACCTCCTTGGCGACCACCGGCCCGGCCACGCTCGTCACCGTCGCCACGATCAGCGTGAACGCCGCCAGGATCGAGCGGCGCCGGTACGGCGTCACGAAGCGCCACAGCGTGCGAACGCGGCCGTCGTGCCTGCGCTCGCTCACGGCAGCCTCCGGGGCGCGCCGGAGGCCGCGCGGCGCTCGGCCACCGGCGCGTCGCCGTCCATGTCCACGAACGTGCGGTCGACGAGCCCGTGCGAGTGGATCTGGCCGTAGACGGTGCTCGTCTCGGTCAGCTCGGCATGCGTGCCCTGGGCGACGATCCGGCCGCCGTCGAGCACGACGACGCGCTCGGCCAGCGAGATCGTGCTCAGGCGGTGGGCGATGATCAGCGTCGTTCGCCCCTTCATCACCTCGCGCAGCGCGAGCTTGATCTTCGCCTCGGTGGTCGCGTCGACCGAGGCGGTGGCGTCGTCGAGGATCAGGATGCGGGGGTTCATCAAAAGCGCGCGTGCGATCGCGATCCGCTGCCGCTGGCCGCCCGAGAGGGTCAGGCCGCGCTCGCCGACGCGCGTGTCGTACCCGTCGGGCAGATCGCAGACGAACTCGTGGGCCTGGGCCTGGCGGGCGGCGGTCACGATCTGCTCGGGCGTGGCATCGGGCGTGCCGTAGGCGATGTTCTCGGCGACCGTCGTCGAGAAGAGGAACGTGTCCTGGCTGACGATGCCGACGTCGCCGCGCAGCGATGCGAGCGTCACGCTGCGCACGTCCGCGCCGTCGACCGTGATCCGGCCGGCGCCGACGTCGTAGAAGCGGGGGATGAGGGCGGTCAGCGTCGTCTTGCCGCAGCCGGTGGGGCCGATCAGGGCGACCGTCGAGCCGGCCTCGATGTCGAGGTCGATCCCGCGCAGCACCGGCCTGTCGGGCTCGTAGCCGAACTCGACCCCTTCGAAGTGGATGCGGCCGGGGCCGGGCGGGAGCGGTGGTGCGTCCGCCGGCTCGACGATGTCGCGGTCGACGTCGAGCACCTCGAAGATCCGCTCCCCCGAGGCCATCGCGCGCTGGTACTGGCCGACCCACATGCCGGCGCTGCGCAGCGGCACGACCAGGAGCAGCAGGTAGCCGTTCACCGCGAAGAACGACCCCAGCGAGAGCGAGCCGTGGATGACGGCATAGCCGCCGACGAGCAGCACCGCCCCCTGGGCGAGGCTCGGCAGCGACTGCAGGAGCGGCACGTACCGGGCCTGGATGCGGGCGGCGTGCACCGCCTGGTCGAAGACGCGCCCGGCCAGCACGCGGAAGCGGCCGATCTCGCGGTCCTCCTGCGCGAAGGCCTTGACGACGCGCACGCCGACGATGTTCTCCTCGGCGTGGGTGGTGACGTCGGCGACGCGCTGCTGCACGTCCTTCAGCACCGGGTGGCTGACGCGGGAGTAGCGGTAGGCCGTGAACATCATGAGCGGCGAGGCGGCCAGGGCGATCAGCGCGAGCTGCCAGTCGATCGCAAACAGCGCGCCGACGACGATGAAGACGGTGACGATGTTCTGCGAGAAGAACACGAGCCCGTAGCCGAGGAAGATGCGCACGGCCTGTAGGTCGACGGTGGCGCGCGACATCAGCTGGCCGGTCTGGTGGCGGTCGTAGAACCCGAACGAGAGCCGCTGCAGATGCGCGTACATCGCGTTTCGCAGGTCGTACTCGACCGACAGCGAGAGCCGGCCGGCCAGGTAGCGGCGCCAGAACATCAGCACGCCCTGGACCGCGCCGGCGGCGACGATCAGGCTCGCGTCGATCAGGAGCGCATGGCGATCGTGCCGCGGCCCGCGGGTGTCGTCGATCGCCCGCCCGGTCAGGTAGGGGATGGTCAGCACGGCCGCCTGTGAGCCGATCGCGAGCACCGTCGAGACGATCACCTGGCCGCGGTAGGGGCGCAGGAATCCGAGCAGGCGGCGAAACGTCATCGGCGGCAGGTTATCCCGCCGCCGATCGCGTTCGACGGTGCTCCGCGCGCCCGGCCGCCGGGCCGGGCGCGGGCGCTAATGGTGGCGCAGCTGGTGCAGCAGCACCGCGAACGAGACACCCTCGACCTGGGACATCATGAAGAGTCCCGCGAGCACGAGCATCCCGACGATCGTGACGCCGAAGCTGAGCTCGGACGCCACGCTTCCACGCTGGTTGGCGAAGACCCTCACCACGACCCCTTTCAGTGACCAGCCTCTGCACGCGCCACGGGCGCGCGCACCTTCCCCAGTATTGGCCCCATTCGCCGCGGCGGCGATCCCCCTTCGGTGGGATCAGGCGATCGCGGGCTCAGCCGCGCTGGATGCGGCCGAGCAGGCCCGACTCGCCGACGCGGCCCTGGCTCGCCGCCTCGATCGCGGCGGGCCGGCGCTGGTCCTCGGAGCCGTCCACCGGCGCCGACTCGGCCATCGCCGCGATGTTCTCGCGGGCGTCGGCCGCGTACTCGATGATCTCGCAGCCGGTGCGGAAGCGGCCGTAGGGCGCCGGGTCGGAGCGAACGACGCGCGCCTCGAAGTGGATCGCCATGCCGCCGATCCGGGTCGAGACGAGCAGCAGGTCGCCCTGGTCGAGCGCGGCCATCCCCGTGAACGCGACGCCCGTCGCGCTGATGTCGGCCAGGCGCAGGTCGAGGCGCGTGTCACGGGGCAGCGTGCGGCAGAAGAGCACGCGCGCGTGCGCGCGCTCGCTGACGGACACGCGTGGGGCGGCGCGGCGCATCTTGCGATGCGCGACGCCGGTCACCGCCAGGTGGACGAGGGCCTCGGCGGCCGAGTGGTAGAAGACCTCGATCACCTCGAACTCGACCTCGTAGCGGCCGCGCTGCGGGTCGGTCACCCGGGCCAGCAGCCGCAGCTCCTTGCGCAGGTGGGCGCGCGGGCCATAGGCGTGCAGGAGGCCGTCCTCGCGGTCTGCCAGGCGCAGCGGAAAGCCGCCGCCGTCCTCGGACAGCACCTCGACGATCGCCGGCAGTGGCGGGAACACGCCCAGCGCGAGCTGGAGCAGATCTGCGGAGTTTTGGGTCGGCATCGACGTCTTAGAGAATCGGCGTGCCCGCCGGATCACTGTAGCGGCCGCATTGGTGGGATATTCTGCGACGGCGATGCTGCTCGCGGTCTTCTCCGGTGACGTTTGGGCGGTCGTCTTCCTGGCGGTCATGCTGAAGCTGCCGCTGATCGGCATCGGCATCGCCCTGTGGCTCGGGTTCAAGCGCCAGGACGAGGTGCGGCCCGAGGTGACGCCGGTGGAGTCGCAGATGGCGCTGTGCGGATACTGCGGCACCCGCATCACGCTCGGATACGACGCGAACCTGCTGCACGAGCAGGCCCACCGGATCGGCACGCGCACGGGCGAGGCGGTGTTCGACGTCGAGTCGCGGCTGGTGCGCGAGTCGCTGCGCCAGCCCAACCACTACGCATCCGCGCCGCGCTACTGCCCCGGCTGCGGCGACGCGGCCGTGTGGACGCCGATCGAGCCGATCGACCTGTCGGCAGCCGGCCGCCCGCGGCTCGGCCAGACCGGCTAGCGAAATGGGGCCTGGCCCCGCATGGGGCCAGGCCCCGGTTCTCAGGCCGTCGTCCAGCTCGCGCGCGGGTCGGGGAGCGGCGTCAGCCGCGCCTCGAGCGCCTCGCGCTGGGACTCGAGCCACGGCGGCAGGATCACCTTCGAGCCGAGCTGCTCGACCGGCAGGTCGACCGTGAACCCGGGGCCGTCGTCGGCGATCTCGTAGAGGATGCCGCCCGGCTCGCGGAAGTAGATCGAGTGGAAGTAGTGGCGGTCGATCACGGGCGTCGAGCGCACGCCGCGCTCGGCCAGCCGCTCGAGCCAGAGCGGATGCTCGGCCTGCGTCGTGCCCCAGGCGACGTGGTGCACGGTGCCCGCTCCGGGCGTGCCGGCGACCGGCGCGTGGTCGAACGTGATGGTCGCGGCCCGCTCGTCGCCACGCAGCTCGAATGCCGAAGGGCCGACCTCCTTCGCGCCGAGCGCGTCCTCGAGCACGCGGCGGCTGCCGTCCGGGTCGAGGCTGTAGGCGCGCACGCCGATCAGGCCGCCGATCGCGTGCTCGCGCGGGATCTCGGGATGCTCGGCGGTGAACAGGCGGGCGCCGGGGTCGACGGCGAGCTCGTGGCCGAGGCCCTCGGGGTCGGCGAACCGCAGCCGGTCGCCGTCGCGGTCGGTGACGACGTCCTCGGCCGCCAGGCGCTCGCCCCAGAAGTCGAGCGCCGCGGGCGAGCCGACGCGCGAGACGAGCGTGTGCACCATGCCCGCGCCGGCGCGGCCGCGACGGGCGCCGGGATACTCGAAGAAGGTCATCTCGGTACCCGGCGAGCCCTGCTCGTCGGCGTAGAACAGGTGGTAGACGGTGGGATCGTCCTGATTCACGGTCTTGGCGACGAGCCGAAGCCCGAGCACCCGGGTGTAGAAGTCGACGTTCCCGGGCGCATCGCCGGTGATCATGGTGATGTGGTGGATGCCCTCGAGGTTCATGTGGAAGCGCTCCTTGGTGAGCGGTGGAAGAGATCGTTGCTCGCTCAATCATATCACGCGGCGAGCCTGGATAGACTGATTCGCGCGATGAGCGAGGAGGCTGCGATCTCGACGGCTGACGCGCTCGGAGCACTCGAGCGCCGCGCCCGCGACGTCCTGCCGGAGCCGGTCTACGACTTCTTCGCCGGCGGCGCCGGGAGTGAAGGGACGCTCGCAGCGAACGTCTCGGCGTGGGCCGAGCTCGAGCTGCGCCCGCGCATTCTGCGGGATGTGCGCGCCGTCGACGTTTCCGTCGACGTGCTGGGGACACGGCTCGCGGCTCCGATCGTTGTGGCACCGACGGCAACCCAACGCCTCGCTCATCCCGACGGCGAGCTCGCGACGGCGCGGGCGGTGGCCGACGCCGGCAGCCTGTTTGTGATCTCGACGCGCGCGAGCGCGACCCTCGCCGACATCGCCGCGGCGGCGCCGACCGCACACCGCTGGTTCCAGGTCTACATGATGGGTGACCGCGGGTGGACCGCGGAGCTGGTCGCGCAGGCGAAGGACACGGGGTGCTCGGCGCTCGTCCTGACCGTCGACACACCCGTCGTCGGGACGAAGCTGCGGGCCTCGCAGGCGGCGTTCGAGATCCCGGACGAGCTCTGGATGGTGAACCGGCCGGCACGGGCGTCGGCCGCCGGGGACGCCGGTGGGCACGAGCAGGATCCGTCCATCGGCCCCGACACGATCGAATGGCTGCGTGACGCGTCGGGGGGTCTTCCGGTGGTCGTCAAGGGGGTGCTGCGGGGCGACGATGCGCGCATGTGCATCGACGCGGGTGCGGCGGCGATCGTCGTCTCCAACCACGGTGGGCGCCAGCTCGACGGCGCCGTCGCCACGGCCCGCGCCTTGCCCGAGGTGGTCGAGGCGGCGGCGGGTCGCGCCGAGGTGTACGTCGACGGCGGCCTCCGTCGCGGAGTCGACGTTCTCCGGGCGCTCGCGCTCGGCGCCCGGGCGGTGATGATCGGACGGCCGGTCCTGTGGGGTCTCGCCTGCGACGGGACGCAGGGCGTTCGCGCGGTGCTGACGGGTTTCGAGACGCAGCTGCGCGAGGCGGCCGCCCTCGTGGGCGCGGCCACGGTCGATCAGATCACGGCCGACCTGATTTTCCGCTCACAAGGTCAATGAGGAGCCGCGTCCGGCTCGGCGATTCCCATGCCGGCCAGCGTGCCCTCGCGGATCGCCTCCTCGAACGACCGCGGGCTGAGCGTGTCACCGGCCCGCTCGACGGCGACGCCGGCTGCGATCAGCGCGTCGTGCAGGTCGTTGCGCTGGCGCCGCCCGGCGCTGACCACGAGCGTGTCGACGCCGTCGATGCGCACCGGCCGGTGCGAGAAGACGTTCATGCACTCGACCGCGCCCGCGCTCACTCCGACCGGCCGCAGGTGGTGGATGAGCTCGACGCCGGCCTCGTCCAGCCGCGCCAGGTAGAGGTTGCGCTGGTACTGGTGCACCGCCAGGCCGAACGCGACCGCCGCGGTGACCAGGCGCACGCGACACCCCCGCGCCGCCAGCGCCTCGGCGGTGTCCAGGCCGGTCCAGTCGCCACCCCAGTCGCTCACGAGCACGCGCTCGCCCACGTCCGCGCCCGCGAGGACGTCCCAGGCATGCACGACGGCGACGCCGTCGCCGGCGAGGGCGGGGTGGTGCGGCTCGGCGCCGTCTGCCAGCACGACCCGGTCGGGCGCCAGAGCGAGCACCTCCGGCACACCGGCATCGACGCCGAAGCGCGCGTCGGTGCCCTCGAGCCAGCCGCCGAGCACGTCCAGGAGCCCTGCGGCGATCTCCTCGTGGCCGGGCGCACCCAGCGCGAGCCGCATCTGCCCGCCCGGCTCCGACCCGCGTTCGAGCACGGTCACGGCATGGCCCGACGCGCGCGCGGCGACCGCCGCCGCGCAGCCGGCGGGGCCGGCGCCCACCACCGTCACCCGCTGCGCGGCTCCCGTCGCCGTGGGCCGCCGCAGTCGCGCCTCGTAGCCCGTCCACGGGTTGATCGTGCACGCGATCGGGATGCCGGCGTGGTAGTGGCCGATGCAGCCCTGGTTGCAGCCGATGCAGGTCGTCACCGGCTCGCCGGCGAGCGTCTTTCGCGCCAGGCTCGGGTCGGCGATCATGGCCCGCGTCATGCCCACGGCGTCGCACACGCCGGCGCCGATCAGGCGATCGCCGTCGGCGGGGTCGAGGATGCGCCCCGTCGCGATCACGGGCACTCCCACACGGGCCTTCACCAGGCCGGCGAAGTCGGCGATCGCGTTTCGGCGGGCGGGCGGCGGCGGCACGATCCAGGTCGAGCCGCGGTACGTCGAGGAGCCGCCGAACGTCACCGAGATGTAGTCGGCCAGGCCGGCGTCGCCGACGACGCCGGCGGCCTCGATCACGTCGGCCGAGTCGGTGCCGTCGAACGAGCCGCTCTCGTCCGTCAGCCGGCAGCCGACCGCGCCGCCCGGGCCGATGCCGGCCCGCATCGCCTCGAGCACCTCGCGCAGGAACCGCAGCCGGTTGTCGAACGAGCCGCCGTAGGCGTCGGTGCGCGCGTTCGCATGCGCCGACAGGAACTGCGTCGGCAGGTAGCCGAACCCCGCACACACCTCGACCCCGTCCAGGCCGCCTTCGCGCGCGTGCACGGCCGCCCGGCGGTAGCCGTCGACCATCTCGGCGATCTCGGCCACGGACAGCTCGCGCGGCTCGGTCAGGAACCGCGACGAGGGGATCGACGAGGCGGAGACCGCGGGCGGCCGCGGGCCCGACGTGATCATCTCGCGGCCGCCGTGGAAGAGCTGGCAGACGATCCGGGCGCCGTGCTCGTGCACCGCGTCGGCCAGCCGCCGGTAGACCGGGACGATCTCGGGCAGGTAGCCGCCGAGCGTGTGCGGGGTGAGCAGGCCCGTCGAGTGGATCGCGGTCGCCTCGATCACGATCAGGCCCACGCCGCCCGCCGAGCGGGCGCGGTGGTAGGCGATCAGGTCGTCGGTGGGCAGGTGGTCATGCACGAGCGTCGTCTGGTGCGACGTCGAGACGATCCGGTTTCGGATCGTGACCGGCCCGAGCGCAAGCGGCGAGAACAGGTGGTCGAGCACGCCGCCCAAGATATCGTGCCTCGATGCGGGTCGCGGCGCTGTACGACATCCACGGCAACCTGCCCGCCCTCGAGGCGGTGCTGGCCGAGCCCGACGTCGCCGCGGCCGACATGGTGGTCGTCGGCGGCGACGCTCTCGCGGGGCCGATGCCGGCCGAGACCCTGCAGGCGCTCGAGGCGCTCGGCGGCCGGGTGGTGTGGGTGCGCGGAAACACCGAGCGCGAGACGCTCGAGCGCCGCGCCGCCGACCCGGCCGGGGGCGACCTGTGGGACCGGCGCTCGACGTGGGTCGCCGGCCAGCTGACCGCGGCCGAGGTCGAGCGCACCGCCGCGTGGCCGCTGACGGCGAGGGTGACGGTGGACGGGCTCGGGCCGGTCTGCTTCTGCCACGCCTCGCCGCGCAACGACTGGGAGATCTTCACCGCGATCTCGCCGCCCGAGCACGTCGAGCCGATGCTCGCGGTGGTGGAGGAGGCCACGGTCGTGTGCGGCCACACGCACGTCCAGTTCGATCGCGCGATCGGCGCGCGCCGGGTCGTGAATGCCGGCAGCGTCGGCATGCCGTACGAGGGCGACCCCGCCGCACGCTGGTGCCTGCTCGGCCCGGACGTCGAGCTGCGGCGCACGGCCTTCGACACCGAGGCCGCCGCCGGGCGGATCCGGGCGACCGGCATGCCGGAGGCGGGGGAGTTCGCGGCCGAGATGCGCGCGCCACCGACGGCTGCCGAGGCGACCGGCGTGTTCGAGGAGCGGGCGCGCGGGCGAGAGTGACGGGCGCGGACGGCAGACCTCACTGCCATTTTGTGGCACTGCCCCCCGCAGCGTCCACCGTCCGCATCCCGTATCGATTCGGATCGAGGTTATGCGCGTCCTTGGTGCCTACCCTTGGAGGCGCGTGCGCAATGATGTCCATTGCTGGGGGTTCCACTCGCGGGATCCACACTCCGGGCGGTATGCCTTGGTGTGGACGCCGCATGTCGAGCAGAGCCCGGTTTCGGCAGCCGAGCCGTCTCCACAGAGACCTCTGGCTTTGCGTGCTCACCTCGCGGTGAGTTTGCCTTTATCGATCCGTTGACCCAATCATCGACCACGCCACCCCGCGCGGCGTCGCTCCAACGGGGCGACTTGCGTCACCCGTTTGCGGTAGCCGGTCTGGCTGGCACGAGCTTCCAGCGGTAGTGGGGAGTTTCAGCCCCGTGTGAATCCCCCGAAAAGGGGAGGCACCCCTCGCCACCCTGTAGGACACTGCTCCTGCCTGGCACCCGTCCTCTTCACTGGGCACGTTCGGAGCGCGAGCCAGGAAGCGGTTGGCTGTTCAACCCCCCCCAGAACGGTCACCTCGGGTCCCGCGGGCGGGCCTCAACGAGAGGCCCGCCGGCGCGGACGTCGGTCGCGGATAATCGGGCGATGCGCGGCCTGGTGGAATCGGTGCCGAACTTCTCGAC
>DASXZF010000245.1:0-18836 GCA_036502065.1 Gaiellales bacterium | reverse complement strand
GACGATGTGGTCGGCGCTGCGATCGCATACGCGCTGGCTCCGCGAGATGGGCATGGCCGAGGTCACGACCGCGCCGTAGCTACGAGCTCGAACGCACCGCCAGGTGCCGGTCGAGCCAGGCCCGCATCCGCTCGGCTCCGTCGACGATGTGGGCCCGCTCGCGCCAGCCGTGGCCCTCGCGCGGGTAGACGACGAGCTCGGTCTCGGCGCCCGCGGCGGCCAGCGCCTGGTAGAGCTCCCGGCCCTGGGCGAGCGGCACGCACAGGTCGAGCTCGCCGTGCATGACAAGGGTCGGCGTCGCGATCCGGCTCGCGTACACCACCGGCGAGCGGGTGAAGTAGTCGCCGTCGCGGTCATACGGATCGGCGTCCAGGAAGAGCTCGTCGAAGCGGCCGATGTTGGTCGTGTTGTGGAACGACAGCCAGTTCGTCACGGCCGCCATCGGCACCGACGCCCGGAAGCGGCCGGTCTGGCCGATCGCCCACGCCGACATGAAGCCGCCGTAGCTCGTGCCGGCGATCGCCACGCGGTCGTCGTCCACGACGCCCTCGGCGACGAGCGCGTCGACACCGGCCAGGATGTCACGCAGGTCGCCGCCGCCCATGTCGCCGAGGTTCGCGCGGGCGAAGGCCTGCCCGCGGCCGGCGCTTCCGCGCGGGTTTGGCAGGAGCACCGCGTAGCCGGCCTCGACCATCGCGTAGCCGCTCGGCTCGGGAACCTCGAAGCTGTACGCCGCGGTCGGCCCTCCGTGCACCCACACGATCAGCGGCAGGGGGCCGTTCGCCGCGCCCGGGGGTGTGAGCAGAAGCCCCTCGATCGCGAACTCGTCCGATGTCCAGACGCGGCGCTCGCACGCGGCGTCGGGGACCGGCGCGTCGGCGTTCACCGCCGAGAGCGCCGACCAGCCGGCGTCGGGCCGGGCGGGGTCGAGCACCCGCAGCTCCGGGGCGATCGACCAGGCGCTGTGCGCCGCGGCGAGCAGGCCGCCGTCCGGCGCCGCGGCGATCGTCGGCATCCAGCCCGAGTTGATCGACTCGGCGCCGCTCCACACGACGCGGGCCGAGCCGTCGAGCCCGATCGTCCCGCACGCCTGCTCGAGGCCGGCCAGGCTCGCGAACCAGAGCGTGCGCTCGTCGCGCCAGGCCAGGCAGCTGACGTCGAGCTGCGGTGCGAGCACGGTCGCGTCGCCGCCGGCCGTCGCGACGACGGTCGTCTCGCCGGCGAGGATCCCCCGATCCGAGCAGAACCCCTCGACGAACGCGACCCGCGCGCCGTCGGGTGACAGGGTCGGGTAGGCGACCTGCATCGCGGGCTGGAAGAGCGTTTTGGCCGAGCCGTCGGCGAGGTCGATCAGGGCGATGCGGGCGGCGTACCAGGCGCTTTCGGATGGCTCGTCGCTGACCACGGCCGCCACCGGCCCGCCGTTCCAGTCGAACTCCCACACGTTCACGCCGGCGGTCTCGACGGCGCTGGTCTCGCCGGAGGCGAGGTCGATGAGATGCAGCCGCCGCCAGTGCTGCGCCGGGCGGGTCACCTGAGGGTCGGCCGTCGCCAGGTCGATGCGGGTGGCCGAGTCGGCGCCGGCGCGGTCGGAGCCCGGATCGGCCACGAGCACGAGCAGCTGTCCGCCGTCGGGCGAGAACCGCATGTCCTCGGCGGAGCCGTCGAGCGTCCCGACCGCCCGGGCCTCGCCCGCGCCGTCCTCGAGCAGGTGGACGCCCATGCGGCCCGGGTGGTCGCGATCGGACAGGAATGCGAGCGTGCGGCCGTCCGGCGACCAGCACGGCGTGGTGTCGTTCCGCGGCCCGCGGGTGACCTGGCGCGCGCCGGTGCCGTCGGCGTGTGCGATCCAGATCCGGCTGGCGATGCCCTGATCGGGGCGGCTGAAGCCCTCGGCGACGGCGAAGGCGATGCGGCCGCCGTCCGGTGAGAAGACCGGCTGTGCGGGATGCAGGACGTCGAGCAGGCGCTCTGTGAGCATCGGGCGATCCTAGATGGTCAGCCCCGGCCGGCGGGCGCGCTCTCTGAGAGTTGTATTAGAGCGTGCTCAATATCGACCAAGTGAGGTCGATTTACTTTCGGGACATTGCCGTGCAAATGGAGGGACTTCGCGGTGGCGGCGGATAATGATCAGCATGCGCTGGAGCGCGACCCGGCGTCCACGGCGCCCTGGGCGCTCTTCGGGCTCCTGGGCCTCGTGGTGGGCGCCTACACGGTCTCGCTGTTCCTGCGGGCCAACGGCGCGAGCTTCACCTGGCTCGACGGGTGGGGCGTCTCGTCGTTCGAGCTTCTCGCCAGCCTCCTCGTGCTCGCACGAGCGGCTCGGAGCGATCGCTACCGGCGCTTCGCGCTCATGCTCGGCACCGGCATGTGCTTCTGGGCGGTCGGCGACTTCGCGATGACCTACGAGACGCTCGGCGGCAGGACGCCGGCGGCGATCTCGCTCGCGAACATCCTGTGGGCGGGCTTCTACCCGTTCGCCTACGTCGCCGTGATGATGCTGATCCGCCAGGAGGCCAGGAAGCTGCGCGTGGCCAATTACCTCGACGGTGTCATGGCCGCCCTGGCCGCGACGGCGGTCTTCACTGCGTTCCTGTTCGACTCGACGGTGCGGGCCTCGGGCGGCGGCGTCGCCGGGACCGCGATCAATCTGGTCTACCCGGCCGGAGACATGTTCCTGTTCGTGCTCGTCGTCGTCGGGCTCATCCTGCTGCCGCTCGACCGCAGGACGCGCTGGTACCTGATGGGCGCCGCCTGCCTCGTGAACACGACCGGCGACGTGTGCGCGCTCTTTCCGGGGCTCGTGGCCGCCCGCCTCGGCTTCGTCGCGAACGCCGACGCGTGGCCCGTGTCGCTGCTCATGCTTTCGGCGGCCGCGTGGATGCGGCCGCGCATTCCGCGTCACGAGCTGACCGAGCTCCGGCCGAGCTTCGTGCTTCCGAGCCTCGCCGCCGGGTCGGCGCTGATGGTCGTCCTGGTCGCCTCGGTGCACGCCGTGAACCGGGCCGGCCTGCTGTTCGCGGCCGCCGCGCTTGCGACCGCCGGGATCCGGTTCGGGCTGACGCTGAAGCAGCTGCGGGGCCTCACCGAGGAGCGCCATCGTCAGCTCGAGCAGGCGGCGAAGATCGAGCAGGAGTCACGCGAGCAGCTGCAGTCGGCGCTCGCCGAGCTCGAGGCCGCCGCGCAGGCCGAGCAGGCCTCGCGGGTGGCGCTGCAGACCGCGATGCAGAGCTATGCCGAGTTCTCGGCGCGGGCCGCCGAGGGTGCCAGCGAGCAGTCCGCCGCTCTCGCCCACACGTCGACCACGGTCGACGAGATGCGCGTGGCGGCGAGCACGACCGCCCGGCGGGCGGCCGAGGTGGCCGAGCGGGCCCGCGGCTCGATGCAGGTGAGCGACGAGGGTGCCCGCGCGGTGGCGACGATCGGCGACGCGATGGAGGAGATCCGCGCCCGGGTCGACGAGATCGCCCGCGACATCCTCGCGCTGTCCGACCGCACGCAGCAGATCGGCGAGATCACCGAGACGGTGAACCGGCTCGCCGACCGCTCCAACCTCCTGGCGCTGAACGCGAGCATCGAGGCGGCCCGGGCCGGGGAGCACGGACGCGGGTTCGCCGTCGTCGCAGACGAGGTGCGCAGCCTCTCCGAGCAGTCCAAGGCCGCGACCGCCCAGGTCGAGAAGGCGCTGGCCGACATCCAGGAGGCGACCGCCGCGGCGGTGAGCGCGAGCGCCGCGGGCACCAGGGTGGTCGAGACCGGCCTCGAGCTCACGGGCCGGGCCGGCGCCGTGATCAGCAGTCTCACCGACACGATCCACGAGGCGTCGGAGTCGGTCGCCGAGATCGCCGCCTCGGCCGAGCAGGAGCGGGCCGGCATCGACCAGATCGCCGTCTCGGTGCGCAACGTCAACGAGGCCGCCGAGCGCCTGAACGAGCTCTACCGCGGCCTGCAGGAGGCCTAGCCCCCGCTACATGTGGCCGGTCAGGTAGAGCCGGATCCCGTAGGCGATCCCCCAGGCCGCCAGGTGCCTGAAGGCCGGTGACTCGAGCTTGCGGGCGTTGCCCGGACTGCGCATGTTCCCGGTCTCGATGAAGATCTTCGGCACGTGCGAGAGGTTCGTGCCGCCGTAGCCGTCGGAGCGCAGATAGCCGCTCGTGTAGAGGTTCGAGATCTTCATCCCGGTGGTGACGTGATAGGCCTTGAGCATCGCCGCGCCGAGCTTGACGTCGCGGGCGATCCGCTTCGGGCCGAGCCCGACGCCCGGCAGCGGGGTGCTCGGGGCGATCACATAGAAGCCGTGCACCCACGACGGCGCGCCGTCGGCGTGGATCGAGACGGCGGCATCGGCGTGGATGCTGTTGCCGAGCGCCGCCCGGCCGGTGATGCACGGCCCCCACGGACGCGTGTTCACCGGCGTCATGACGACGGTCGCGCCCATGTCGCGCAGGATCTTCACGGCGTGCAGGCCGACGGCGAGGGTGTAACGCGCCTCCGGGTAGCCGCTGTCGGTGCTCGTGCCGGTCGTGTCGCACGGCTTGGTCTGGCCGGGAATGCCGTAGAAGACCGGCCGGTTGATCTGCGCCGGGTGGCGCCAGTTGTTCACGTTGTGGCCGGGATCGATCAGGATCACCTTGCCCGCGAGCGACTTCGTCCTCGCCGCGGCGGGCGCGGCGTGGGTGCGCGCGGCGCGTGTTGCCGCGACAGCCGGATGCGTCGTTGCCACGACCACGGCCGCCGCTGTGGCGGCCACGGCGAGACTGCTGATTGCGAGCGCGGCGATCAGGCGGCGGCGGCCCATGGCGCGAACGCTAGCGCGGGCCGGGCCGATCGGGGATAATTGGCGGCGTGATCGTCCCCAACCGCGGGTCATCGGTCCGGGTCGCCGCCGTGACGCTCGCCGCCGCCGCGGCCGCGTGGGTCGTGGTGGTGCGGCAGACCGACGGCATGCAGTCGGCCCCCGGCACGATGGGCCTCGGTGCGGCTGCGTTCGTCGCCCTCTGGACGGTGATGATGGCGGCGATGATGCTGCCCGCGCTCGTGCCGCTCGGCGTCCTCTACGCCGACCGCGACGACGGCCGCAGCGTCCGAGCCGCCGGGCTCGCGCTCGGGTACCTGCTGACGTGGGCGGGGTTCGGCGTGCTCGCGCTGCTCGCAAGCGCGGGCGCGGGCCGGATCGCGGCGCATCACCAGACGACGGCCGACCGCATCGGCGCCGTCGTGCTCGTCGCCGCCGGCGTCTATCAGCTCAGCCCGCTCAAGAACCGGTGCCTGGCGATGTGCCGCTCGCCGGTTCACCTCATGATGCACGTCGGCGCCTATCACGGCCCGGCGCGGCACATCCGCGCCGGCGTCTATCACGGCGTCTACTGCGTGGGCTGCTGCTGGTCGCTCATGGTGGCGCTGATCGCGCTCGGCATCATGGATCTGCGCTGGATGGCGGCGTTCACCGTCGTGATCACGCTCGAGCGGGTGTGGCGGCACGGCCGGCGGGTCGCGCTTGCCGCGGGGATCGCGCTGATCGTGCTCGGCCTGCTCGTGCCGGGCCATCCGGGGCTCGTGCCGGGACTGCACCGGGCGCCGATGCCGATGGGGACGATGTGAGCGCCGCGGAGCGGGCGGCGATGTGGCGGATCGCCGGGACGTACCTCGAGGTCTGCAACTGCGACGCGATCTGCCCGTGCCGCCGCATCGACGGCGCGGCCGGCGGGCGCTCGACCTACGGCGTGTGCACGGGCGCGCTCTCGTGGCGGATCGTCGAGGGCGAGGTGGGCGACCTCGACCTCTCGTCGCTTCACGTCGTGATCGTGTCCTACTACTCCGACGACGAGCCGGGCTCGCCGTGGAGCTGGGTGCTGCACGTCGACGAGCGGGCCGACGCCGGCCGGCGGGCGGCGATCGCGGACATCTTCTCGGGCCGCCTCGGCGGCACGCCTCTGCGCCAGTTCCCGTGGGCGTTCAAGCCGAGCACGCTGCTCGCCTCGGTCCCGAGCCGCATCGAGATCGACCACACGCCGGGCCGCGGATGGTTCCGGGCCGGCGCGACGGTGGACGTGCGGGTCGCGCGCGCCTTCGAGACGCAGAGCCCCGTGTCGTGCATCATCCCCGGCCATCACCGCACCGGCCGCGAGGTCGTCGCCGACGTGTTCGACGTGCGCGAGCCCTATGACGAGCGGTTCCGGTTCTCGTACTCGGGCCGGTGCGGCTACGAGGCGACCTTCGAGTATTCCTCTGCCGGCCTGCCGTAGGTCACCGCGGCGCGCACCTCGGCCGGGGCGTTCGCGGCCAGCTCGGCGTCGGTGGCCACTCCGAGCGCGGCGTTGTACGCGCTGAACCCAAGCCGGAACACGGCCAGCATCGTCGCCTCGGCGATCTCGCGGTCGGTCAGGCCGGCGGCGCGCAGCGCAGCGATGTCCTGCTCGGTCGTGGCGTTCGGGTTGCGGGCCACGGTCGCCGACCACCGGGCCAGCGCGGCCTCGCGCTCGCTCAGCCCCTCGGGCGCTCCGCGCAGCACGGTCGCGGCCGCCGGGGCATCGGTCTGCTTCGCCAGCTTGGCGCCCCAGGCGAGCGAGCAGGCCGAGTCCTCGCGCGTGCCCGCGACCGCGGCGTTGATGACCGCGATCTCGCCCGGCGAGAGCGTGGTCGTGCTCGCGACGAGCTTGCGCGCTGCCGCGAAATGGTCGGTCACGTCCTGCCGCCATGCCCAGGCGCGGTTGTAGTTCATCAGGTATCCGGCGTCGCTCGTGCCGGCGTCGTAGGCCGCCTGCACGCTCGCATCGACCTCCGGTTCGTTCAGGAACATCGAGACACCGCCTCCGGGTCGTGTGACGAATCCGGCAGATCGTACGCGTCTCGAATCAGCCGTATTGCGATACACCGCATTGCGGAGTAGTATGGGCGCGTGGCCCCGAATGCCCCCGCTCCCGACCTCGCCGCCTTCGGCCGCTACGCCGACCCCGCCCTTGTGGTCATGACGAGCCTTTCGGCCGGCCCGATGCACGGCTACGCGATCATCCAGGACGTCGAGGCGATGGGCGGGCCGCGGCTGCGCCCGGGCACGCTCTATGCCGTGCTCGCGCGGCTCGAGGAGCGCGGGCTGATCGAGGCGCTCGCGCCGCACGATCGGCGCCGTCCCTATCGCCTCACGGCCGCGGGCGCCGTTGCGCTGCGGGCGCAGCTCGAGCACCTGCGCCGGGTGGCCGAGAGCGGCCTCGCCCGGCTCGAGGCGGCACCGGCGTGACGGCGCGGCTCGCCCGCCTCGTCCTGCGCCTCTATCCGCAGCGCTGGCGCGAGCGGTACGGGCCGGAGTACGAGGCCCTGCTCGACGATCACGGCGTCGACGCGCGCACCCTGGCCGACATGATCCACGGGGCGCTCGACGCCCGCTTCGGCGCCGCCCTCGCGGGATCGCAGGAGCGCCGTAGCCGGGTCGCATTGGCCGCCTCGCTATGGGCGTTCGTCGCCTTCGCCGCCGCATGTGCCGGGTTCCAGAAGATGGGCGAGTACGACGACTTCACCGCCGCCGCCTCACACCACGCGGCGATCGCCGCCGGACGCGACCTGGTGTACGCCGGCGCCGGAGTCATCGCCTGCGCGTGCTGCGCCGGTGCGCTGGTGCTCGCTCCCGCGCTCTGGCGCGGGCTGCGCCGCCCGCGCGGCTCGGCGATCGTGGCGCCGCTCGCCGTCGCCGCCGGTGCGACCATCGCGTTCGCGGTCGGCATTGCGGCGATCGCGGTCTTTGCCCATCTCGCGGCGCCCCACACGGTGCGCGGCCCGGCGAACGTGGCGGTCGTCGGTGCGTGGGCGGCATGGTCGGCGCTCTGTGCTGCGGTCGCCCTCGCCGCCGCCGGCCGCGTCCTTGCCCGCCTCGAGATCGGCGCCGCCGGCCTGCACCGGGCGGTGGCGCTGGCGTGGCTCGGTGCCGTCGGCCTGGCCGTCGGCCTGGCAGGGCTCGTGCTGTGGGGCGTCGCGCTGCGGATGCAGGCGCCGGCGGTGTTCGATCTCAGTGACGGCGGCGTACTCTCGACCCCGACGGCGCCCACCTGGGCGGCGCAGCTCGTGGCCGGCGGCGCGGCGCTCGGCCTGGCGCTCGCCGCGCTCAGCCGGACGCGCGCAGGTGGGGCATCACCTCGGCCGCGAACCGGTGCATCATCTCGATGGTCTCCTCCACCGGCTGGCCGAAGTTCGAGCTCAGGATGAGCTCGTCCACCCCGGCGTCGGAGTAGCCGCGCAGCCGCTCGACCATCTCGGCGGGCGGGCAGATGACGAGGTTCTCGCCGAGCTCATCGATCGACTGGCGCCGCGGCAGCGGCTCGATCATGCCGCCGCTCACGGTGCCGGGCCCGCTGAACACGTTGTCGAAGCGCTTGTAGTACTCGTGCGCCAGCTCGAGCACGCGGCGGGCGTCGGCCGCGTCGCGGGCGGCGTAGACGCCGCGCATCAGCGCGATCCGAAGCGTCGCGCCGTCGGGGCCGGCCGCCGCCTGCCCGCGGCGAAACGCGTCGACCTGCTCGAGCAGGCGCTCGTGCGATCCGCCGAGCGGCGTCGTCTGGATGTGGAAGCCGCTCCGCGCGCAGGCCTCGATGGCGCCGGGAGCCATGGCGGCGATCATGATCGGCACCCGCCGCACCGGCCGCGGCATGATCGTCAGGGGCGCGAACGCGTAGTGCTCGCCCTCCCAGCCGACGTCCTCGCCGTCGAGCAGCGCCCGCAGGATCGCGAGCGACTCGGTGAAGCGGTCGCGCGACGTCTCGATCGGCACGCCCAGCCGCCCCATCTCGTAGCCGAACGCGCCCCGGCCGACGCCGAGCACCAGCCGGCCGTCGCAGAGCATGTCGGCCTGCACCACCTCGCCCGCCAGGATGCGCGGGTCGTGCAGCGGCAGCACCACCACGGCCGTGACGAGCCGGATCCGGGACGTGAGGGGCGCCAGGTGCACGGCCATCTGCAGCGGCGAGGGCACGAGCAGGATGTTGATCAGGTGGTGCTCGGGGATCGACACCGCCTCGTAGCCGAGTGCGTCGGCGGCCTGCGCCTGGGTGACCATGTCGGCATAGATGCGGCTGCGGTCGCGCTCGCGGTCGGGCAGAAACGCGGTCAGGAAGTGGTTGAACTCCACGTCAGCGGCCGGCCGTCGCGGGGGCGCCGGGGCCGCGGTGCACGATCCGGCCGGCGACGATGGTGAGGTCGGCCTCGAGCGCCGGCAGGTCTGCGACGGCGAGCTCCAGCGGATCGGCGCCGTAGACGGCCACGTCGCCGGCCATGCCGGGAGCGAGCATGCCGAGCGAACCCTCGGCGAAGGTGGCGTGGGCGGCGTGGCGGGTCGGCGCCAGCACGGCCTCGGCGAGCGACACGGCCTGGTCGGCCGGCGGCACGGCCGTCCCGGCGCCGGTGCGGCGCTGCACCATCGCGGCGACGCCGTGCCATGGCGTGGTCGCAAACGGGGCGGTGCCCGCGCTGTCGGAGTTTCCGGGCGGCGCGAGGCCCGCGTCGATCAGCGCCCGGAACGGAAACGGCAGGTTCCCGCCCGGCTCGCCGTCGCCCGGCCGCGGCCGGTAGCGGTGCATGAACGACGCCGTCGGCACGGGGACGACCCCGGCCGGCGCGAGCCGCGGCAGGATGGCCGGATCGCACACGGCATTGCCCAGGTGCTCGATTCGCGAGCGGTGGTCGGGGGCCGGGTGGGTGCGGTTCGTCTCCTCGACGGCGTCCACCGCGAGCTCCTGGGCGACGCCGCCGACGGCATGCATCCACACCTGCACGCCGCGCTCGCGGCAGGCGGCGAGCACCATGCGCAGCGCGGCGTACGAGAATGGCGGCAGTCCCCAGCTGCCCGGGCCGGCGGCGAGCTGCTCGCGCGTCCACGCCGCCTCGCCGGCGCCGTCGAGGAAGAGCTTGAGCGCGCCGACCGAGAGCCACGGGTGCAAGCGCGCGAGCGCCGCGGCGAGGTCGCCGTGCTCGTCGACCGAGCCGACGGTGGGCTGGTGGCCCGGCGCCAGGATCGGGTTCAGCACGACCCGGCACGGCAGCCCGTCGGCGGCCGCGAGCCGGCGCCAGGCGGCGATGGCCGCGGCCGATGCCGGCAGCTCGTGGATCGTGGTCACGCCGTAGCGGACGAATGACGCGAGCGCCTGCGCCGGCATCGCGTCCTGCAGCCAGGCGGTGTCGGCCACCGGCACCGGGAACAGATCGAAGCCCTCCTCGACCAGGCCGGTCGGCTCGCCGGCGGGCGTGCGGCGCACGCGCGTCCCCGCCGGCTCGACCGTGCGGCGATCGATACCGGCCGCCGCGAGCGCGGCGGAGCTTGCGGCCAGCTTGTGCATGCTCTCGCGGATGACCACCGGGTGTCCCGGCGCGGCTCGGTCGAGCTCGTCCCGGCCCGGGAGCTCCTGACCGAACGTGCCCTGGGCGACGATCCACTCACCGGCGGCGAGGTCGGCTGCGGCCGCGGCGACCCGCGCGACCGTGTCGGCCGGCGCGAGCGCGCGCACGTCCACCCAGCGCCGCTCGGCCAGGGCCGAGAGCTCCAGGTGGGCGTGGGCGTCGATCAGCCCGGGCAGCGCGCAGCGGCCGGCGAGGTCGACGACCGGTGTGCCCGGCCGGGCCCGCTCGGTCACCTCGCGGCTCGTGCCGGAGAGGGCGACGAGCCCGTCCTCGATCAGGAGCGCCTCGGTGACGCGCCCGCCGTCTGCGAGCGTGCGCACCGTCCCGCCCACGAGCGCGAGGTCGCGGCCGGCCGGCGTCACGACGTCGCCTCGGCGCTCGGCACGTGCTCGGCCGCCCGGCTCATCGCCCGCCGCAGCCGCGGCCGCCGCGCCACGACGGGCACGAGCCGCGAGCGCACGTCGAGCAGCGGGCGCGGCCAGCGCGTGCCGATGCGGCCGTACAGGAGCGAGTAGCGCTGCGTCTGATCGGTGATCGGGCGTTCGCTCGCCTCCCACGCCCGCAGGGCGGCGGGCACGTCGGCGCTGGCCGTGACGGCCTGGCCGAGCGCGAGCGCGTTCGCCATGGCGATGCATGCGCCCTGGCCCAGGTTGGGCGACATCGCGTGGGCGGCGTCGCCGACGAGCGCCACCCGTCCGCTCGACCAGGCACGGCAGCGGACGTCGTAGAAGGTCAGCCAGCGGCCCTCCGGGTGCCGCGGGATGCGGCGCAGCTGGCTCGCATACGCCGGATGTGAGCGGATCCACTCGGCCGAGTCGAACGGCTGCTGCAGGCGGCCGCCGATGTCGCTGCTCGGACAGCACAGGAAGACGTACACCCAGTCGTTGCTCGCCGGGGCGACGCCGAGCCGGCGGCCGCCGTTCCACACCTCGTACGTGCGCTGCACCGGGTCGTCGGGCCGGCGCGGGATCAGGTGGCGCCCGCAGCCGTCCTGGAGGTCGACGATCGCCCTTGCCAGGCCGAGCGAGTCGCGCACGCGCGAGTTCACGCCGTCGGCGCCGACCACGAGGTCGGCCCGGTCGCCGAAGCCGTGGGCGAACTCGAGCCGGCCGTCGGGCAGCGCGGCCAGCGCGGCAGAGCCGGTGACGATCTCGGCGCCGGCGGCGGTCGCCGCGCGCGCGAGCGCCGCGTGCAGGTCGCGCCGCAGCGCCACGAAGAGCCGCGAGTCGACGGCGCGCCGCTCGTTGCGGCGGATGACGAGCCGGTTTCGGTGGTCGCGCAGGTCGCCGTCGAGGATGCGCTCGGCGCGCGCGGCGACGTCGTCGTAGGCGCCGATCGCCTCGAGCACGCGCAGCGCGTTCTCGAACAGGTAGATGCCCGCGCCGATCTCGCGCAGCTCGGCGGCGCGCTCGTGCACCCGCACGCGCCAGCCGCGCTGGGCGAGCACGGCTGCCACGGTCAGGCCGGCCAGGCCCGCTCCCGCCACCTCCGCCGTGCGCGGCGCCACCGTCAGCCCTCCGCCGCCGGCCACCGGTCGCGCCACCCGGAGGCGATCCACTCGACGGCGTCGGAGTCGAGCTCCGGCACCTGCGCCCCGGTGGCGCGGGCGTCGAGGTAGACCCGCGCTGCGCTCTCGGTGACGCTCGCCGCCATGAACGCCGCCGCCAGGTCGGGGCCGACCGCGAGCAGGCCGTGGTGGCGCAGGAAGCAGGCGCCGCGGCCGGTGAGCGCCTCGGCGGTCAGGTCGGCCAGCTCGGGCGTGCCGGGCTGGGCGTAGGGGGCGACGCGCACATCACCGCCGACGGCGCCCACGAGACCGGTCAAAATCGGCGGCAGCGTCCAGCCCATCACCGCCATCACCGACGCGGCCGGGGAGTGGGTGTGGACGATCGCGCCGACCTCGGGCCGGCGGGCGTAGACGAGGGTGTGCAGCGGCAGCTCGCTCGTCGGCGCGCGCCGGCCGTCGACGACCTCCCCGGCGGTGTCGACGATCGGGATGTCGTCCGGCTCGAGCATCTCGTAGGGCGTCGCGCTCGGGGTGAGCGCGATCAGGCCCGGCTCACCGTCGACCCGCGCGCTGACGTTCCCCGCCGTCGCGGGCACCAGATGCTCCGCCTGGAGGCGGCGGCAGCAGGCGATCACATCCTCGCGCGTGCGGCGCCGGCCCTCGGTCATCCGATCTCGACGAGCAGCTCGATCGACCTCATACTGCGCCAGTATGAGTGTTCCGCCGTTCCTCCGCGACGGGAGCCGGCCCTCCCTGTGGCAGCGTGAGCGCGCCGCGAGGCGGTTTCCGCTCCTCGCCGCCGACGTCACCGCCGATGTCGTCGTGATCGGCGCCGGGGTGACGGGCGCTGCCTGTGCCCACGCGCTCGCGCGGTCGGGTGCCGCGGTGGTCGTGCTCGAGGCCCGCCGGGCGGCGGCGGGCGCGAGCGGGCGAAACGGCGGCTTCGCCTCGGCGGGCACCGGGCTTGGCCTGGCCGATGCTGCGGCGCTGATCGGGATGCCATCGGCCCTGGCGCTTCGGGCCGCGACCGAAGCGGCGCTTGACGAGATGCGCGCTCTGGCCGGCGACGGCGGCGAGCCCGATGCCGTCCGCCGCACCGGCAGCCTGTGGCTCGCGACCCCCGCCGAGGAGGACGAGCTGCGCCGCGCCGTGGCGATGCTGGCAGGGGCCGGCGTGGACTGCCGCGAGGCGCCTGAGCTGATCCCGGCGCCGATGCGCCCGCACTACACGCGGGCGGCGGTCTTCCCGCGCGACTGCGAGCTCCAGCCCGCCCGGTGGACGCGCACGCTCTGCGCCGCGGCTGCCGGGGCCGGTGCGCGCGTGTACGAGCGCTCGCCGGCGGTCGCGATCGACCCCGTCGCGGGCGGGCTGCGCGTCCGCACGGCCGCGGGCAGCGCCTCGGCGCCCGCGGTCGTGGTGGCCTGCGACGGGCTGATCCCATGGCTCGTGCCCGAGCTCGCCGGCATCGTCTATCCGGTGCGTGGCCAGATGCTCGCGACCGCGCCGCTCACGGACACCGTGATCACGCTCCCCACCCACTCCGATCACGGCTTCGTCTATGCCCGCCCGACGCTCGACGGCCGGCTTGCGATCGGCGGCTGCCGGTGGGCGGACCTCGAGGCGGAGTACACCGACGTCGATCGTCCCACCCGGCCGGTGCAGCGGGCGCTCGAAGAATTCATGGCGGAGCGGATGGGGCTCGCGGGCGTCGAGGTCACGCACCGCTGGGCGGGCACGATGGGATTCTCGGCCGACCTGCTCCCGGTCGTCGGACCGGTGCCGGGCCGGCCGGGCCTGCACGTCGCCGGCGGCTACAGCGGGGTCGGCAACGTGCAGGGGTTCGTGTGCGGCCGCATGCTGGCCGATCGGATCGCGGGCCGGTCGGATCCGCTCGCCGTCGCCCTCTCGCCGGACCGCTTCTGCGTCGACGGCCGCCTGCGCCCGCCCTCCGAGCTGCGCGAGCAGCTCGAGAGCCGCAGGCTGCGCCCGGCCCTCGTCTTCTGACACGCGCAATCGTATGATGGGCGACATGCTGCACCGGTCGCTCGACGTGCGCTCGACAGCCATCGGCCAGAGCCTCGAGCAGCTCGGCGGCAGGGGGATGTCGAAGCATCTCTGGCGGGCGCTCGCACAGGTGTCCGAGGCGCGGCCTGTGAGCGGCCGCGCCGAGCGCATTCTCTTCGGCACGATGCGCGGCGGCTACAACTCGATCTGGGTGCTCGCGAACTCCGATCTCATCGTGCTCTCCGAGCGCGAGGGAGCCAGCCGGATCATCCCGGTGGCGGCGATCACGGGGGTCGTGCGGCCTGTCGACGCAGTCGTCCGTGTGCTGGTCGGCGGGCCTGAGGTGGTCGCGCTCAGCTCTCGCAGCGACGAGCGGGAAGGCTTCGCCGAGGCCGTCGCGCTGCGTGCGAACGTGCCCGTCGGGGGCGTCGACGGGCTGTTCACGGACGACGGCTACGCGGCGTTCGCCGGTGCGGTGCAGCGCGTCGCCGGGTACTACCTCGGCGGTTTCCGCGACACAGGCGCCGGCGAGGCGGTGGTGCTGTTCGACGACGCCGGCGTGCACCTGGCCATGGCGGATGTGCCCTGGTGGCAAGTGCTCGCGCTGCCGTGGGCGCAGGTCGCCGAGATCGTGGTCGAGGGCTACGAGGAGACGCGGCAGCGCGTCACCCTGGGGCGGATGATCGCACTCGGCCCGCTCGCGATCGCGGTCCCGAAGGATGAGAACCACAGTCGCGCCTACCTGTCGATCGCACCGGCGACGGGGACGTGGTCGTTCGCGCCGACGGGGCGTCGCCGCAGGAGCTGCGGGTGCGGCTCGGCGAGGCGCTGCGGCGGCCGGCGGGCGCCGGCGAGCGCGACGGTGCGGTCGCCGACCTGGCGGGCCAGATCGCCCGGCTCGGCGAGCTCCACGCGAGCGGCGTCCTCACCGCCGAGGAGTTCGCCGCGGCCAAGCGCAAGCTGCTCCGCATGTGAAGCAGCGGGGCCAGGCCCCGGTCAGGCCGAGAAGCCGCCGTCCACGACCAGCGTGTGCCCGGTCACGTAGGCCGACGCCGGTGAGGCCAGATAGGCGACCGCACCCTGCAGGTCGGTGTCGCCTCCCAGGCGCCCCATCGGGATCGCGCCGAGCAGGGTCTCGCCCGAGCGCTCGATGACAGTGCGCGACAGGTCGGTGGCAAACCAGCCGGGGGCGATCGCGTTCACACGGATTCCGTGCCGGGCCCACTTCGTCGCCAGGTCGTGCGTGAAGGCGAGCACCGCGCCCTTCGTCGCGCTGTAGGCGATCGAGTCGAGCACCTCGGGCCGTGAGCCGCGCAGGCCGGTGACCGAGGCGATGTTGACGATGCTGCCGCCGCCGGCCTCGATCATCACCCGCCCGGCCGCCTGCGCGCACAAAAAGACGCCGGTCAGGTTGACGTCGACGACCTTCTGCCAGCCGCGCAATGGCGTCTCCTCGGCCGGGGCGCCCCAGGCGGTGCCCGCGTTGTTCACGAGCACGTCGATCCGGCCGAACGTGGCGGTGGCCTCGGCCACCATCCGCTCGACCTCGTCGCTCTGGGAGACATCGCAGTGCACGCCGACCGCGGCACCGCCGTAGGCCGCGGCCAGCTCACCCGCTGCGGCCGCGCAGCGATCGCCGTCGCGGCCGCACAGGACGAGGCTCGCGCCGAGCTCGGCCAGCGCGTCGGCCATCTGCCGTCCCAGCCCGGTGCCGCCGCCGGTGACGATCGCGACCTTCCCGGTGAGGTCAAACAGGTCGCGGACGCCCACCGACCACCTCGCTTGCGGCCCCGTCGCGTGCACGCAGGACGTGCTTCTGCACCTTGCCCGTCGCGGTCTTCGGCAGCGCGTCGACGAGCTCGATCGCCTTGGGCACCTTGAAGCGGACCAGGTGCTGCGCCGCGGCGTCGCGCAGGTCATCGGGCGTCGCTGTGGCGCCCTCACGCAGGACGACGTAGGCCTTGGGCACCTCGCCCCACACCTCGTGCGCCACGCCGACCACCGCGGCCTCGACCACGTCGGGGTGCGCGGCGAGCGCATGCTCGACCTCGATGCTCGGGATGTTCTCGCCGCCGGAGATGATCATGTCCTTCAGCCGGTCGCGGATCTCGACGTAGCCGTTCGGATGCATCACGGCCAGGTCGCCGGAGTGGAACCATCCGTCCCGGAACGCCGCTGCGGTCGTCGCCTCGTCGCGGTAGTAGCCGAGCGCGACGTTGTTGCCGCGCATGACGATCTCGCCGAGCGTCTCGCCGTCGGCGGGCACGTCGCCACCCTCGGCCGAGACGACGCGCAGCGGCTCGCTGACGACGGTGGCGACCCCCTGGCGGGCGCGCATCAGCATGCGTTCGGGCGTGCCGAGCTCGTCCCATGCCGGCTGCCAGGCGCACACCGCGATCGGCCCGTATGTCTCGGTGAGGCCGTACAGGTGTGTGACCTGGATCCCGAGATCCTCGATGGTGCGAAGCAGCGCGGGCGAGGGCGGGGCGCCGCCGACGAACGCCTTCACCGGCCGTGGGCTCGCGGTCGCGCCGGCGTCGCCCGCGAGCATCGTGAGCACGGTTGGCGCGCCGCAGAAGTGGCTGACCTCGCCGGCGGCGAGCATCGCCCACACCTGTCCGGCGTCGAAGCGGGCGATGCAGCGGTGCTCGCCGCCCATCGCCGTCACCGCCCAGGTGAACGCCCACCCGTTGCAGTGGAACATCGGCAGCGTCCACAGGTAGGCGGTGCGGGCGTCGAGCTGGGCCTCGGCGATCACGCCGAGCATGTGCAGGTACGCCCCCCGGTGGCTGTACATGACGCCCTTCGGCCGGCCGGTCGTCCCGCTCGTGTAGTTGATCGTGAGCAGGTCGGTCTCGTCGGGCGGTGGGGTGATCTCGATGGGCGCGGCGGCGGCCAGCATGTCCTCGTAGGCGGAGCCCTCGCCGGCGTGTGCCCGCGTCATGATCACGTCGGGCGGGTCAGCGAGGCCCTCCAGTGCGGCGGCGACGGTGGCCTCGAGGCTCGGATGCGAGACGAGGATGCGCGCGCCGGAGTGGTCGAGGATGTAGCGCAGCTCGGGGGCGGTGATGCGCACGTTCACAGGCACGAGCACCGCCCGCGCCGCCGGCACTGCGAAGTGCAGCTCGAGCAGCTCGGGCACGTTCGGCAGGAAGGCGGCGACCCGGTCGCCCGGCCCGACTCCGGCCGCGACGAGCGCGCCCGCGACCCGGGCGCAGCGATCGGCGAGCTCGGCATAGGTGATGCGCCAGTCGTCCCATCGCACCGCCGGGCGCTCGCTCCAGACGTCGGCCGCGTGCCTGAGCGCGTTCAGCGGGCTGAGCGACGAGTGGGATGCGGAACGCGGCATCGAAGCGACCGGGGATCGCACCCTACTGGCCGTCGCGATCGGGTGTCAACCACCCCTGCCGGTGGCCTTGCACGGCCGTCTTCGCCGCCTCGAGCTTGGCGGGCACGCCCGTCTCCATCGCCCGCGCGAAGCCGTCGCTGCGCTCGCCGGCCAGGAACCGCTTGTACATGTTCTCGCAGAAGATCGCGGCCTTCCAGTGGGCGAGCGCCTCGTACCAGGCCAGGGCCTGCACCGACCGCCCCGTGCGCTGCGCGTAGCGCGCGGCCAGGCCCGCCCGATCGGGGAAGCCGGCGGCTCGGGTGACGGGCGAGAGGGCGACGATGCCCTCGCCCGGCGGCGTGCTCGCATCGACGTAGGTCGAGACCAGGTAGCCGAGGTCGGCGAGCGGGTCGCCGATCGTGGCCAGCTCCCAGTCGAGGATCGCCGTCACGCGGGCCGGAGCGCCGGTCGCCGCGAGCAGATTGCCGACGCGATAGTCGCCGTGGACGATCGTCGCGGGGCCCGAGACCGGCACCGACTCGGCCAGGAGCGCGCCGACCTCGGCCACGAGCGGCAGGTCGCGCGTGCGGTTCACCTCCCACAGGCCGGCGAAGCGCCGCAGCTGGCGGCGCAGATATCCGTCGGGCCGGCCGATCGACTCGAGACCCGCCGCGGCCGGGTCGATCGCGTGCACCTCGGCGAGCGCGTCCACCAGGTCGGCGCCCAGGCGGGCGCGCTCGGCGGGCACGTCGATCGCGGGCGGCAGGGCGGCGTCGATCGGCACGCCGTCTGCGAGCGTCATCAGATAGAACGGCACGCCGATCACGGCCGGGTCGGCGCAGACCGCGAGCACCTCGGGCACGCGCGCCCCGGCGCGATGAAGGCCCGCGACGACGGTGCTTTCGCGCACCATGTCGTGGGCCGAGGGCGGCAGCGGCGGCGGGGGTGGGCGGCGCAGCACGAACCGGCGGCCGTCGCGCTCGACGAGGAAGGTCAGGTTGGAGTGGCCGTCGCCGAGCGGCTCGATCCGGGCCGGGCCCGCGCCGATGCCGTGCCGGTCGCAGAAGCGGGCGACCGCAGCAGGGTCGACCGTCGCGCGGCTACTCGAAGCTCCAGCCATCGCCCGATCGGTACCGCTCGAGGATCCGGCGCGCGACCACCATCCGGTGCACCTCGTCGGGGCCGTCGTAGATGCGGGCGGTGCGCGCGGCGAGGTACATCGCAGACAGCGGCGAGTCGCCCGAGACTCCGAGCGCGCCGTGGGTCTGGACGGCCCGGTCGACGACGTCGTTCAGCACCCGCGCGGCGAAGAACTTGACGGCGGACACCTCGACCCGGGCGGGATCGCCGCGGTCGATCTTGCCCGCGGCGTCGAGGGTCAGGAGCCGGCAGGCTGCGATCTCGGCCGCGGAGTCGGCGATCCAGGTCTGGATCGTGCCCTTGTCGGCCAGCGGGCCGCCGAACGCCGTGCGCTCGAGGCTGTAGGCGCACATCAGGTCGAAGGCGCGCTGCATCTGCCCGAGCCAGCGCATCACGTGGTGGATGCGACCCGGACCGAGGCGCTTCTGAGCGATCGTAAAGCCGTCGCCGCGCTCCCCCAGGAGGTTGTCGGCAGGG
>DASXZF010000244.1:0-15481 GCA_036502065.1 Gaiellales bacterium | reverse complement strand
CCGTCGGGCCGCCGAACGCGGCGAAGAGCCCCGCGCCGGCGAGCGGGGCGAACAGCCGCATGCCCTCGCCCGTCGTCTGCAGCACGGCGTTGGCGTCGCCGAGCAGGTCGGCCGGCAGGAGCCGGGTCAGATAGGCGGACTGGGCCGAGTAGAAGAGCCACCCGATCGCGCCGTAGGCGAGCGTCACCGCGTAGATCAGCCACAGCTGGCCGCGGCCGTGGACGCCGACGAGCGGGACGAGCACCGCCGCCCCCGCGAGGTTGAGCCCGATCATCAGCGGCCGTGCCCGGACGCGGTCGACGACGACCCCGAAGAGCGGCGAGACGAGCCCCGGCACGGAGTAGGCGAAGAAGACGAGCCCCGCCGCGGCGCTCGAGCCGGTGATGGTCTTCACCCACACGCCCATGGCCAGGAACATCGCCCGGTCGCCGAACACCGACAGCATCTGCCCGGCCACGAGCAGGCGGGCGTCACGATGGGAGAGCAGCCGGCGCACGCGCGGGCGGCGGCGGCGCTACTCGCCCGCCGCGACCAGCGCCGCGAGGTTCCGCAGCTGCGCCTCGAGCGCTCCGCGGATCGGCCCGGACGCCATGGCCGCGAGCAGCCGGGGCACGTCCACCTCGGATGTGAGCGTCACCCGGGTGGCGTGGTCGCCCTCGGGCTCGAGCTCGAACACCGAGGTGCCTTTGCGCTTGCCGTCGACGCGCTCCTCGACCAGGCGCCGCGGCGGGTCGCTCTGCACCATGCGCACGACCATCGGCTCGTGCACGCCCATCGTGACGAGCTCGCACGCGATGTCGCCGTTCTCGAGCACGCGGCCGTCGCGGATCTCGTCCGGGAGCATGCGGATGTGCTTGTGCGGGTCGACGATCCACTCCCACACGACCTCCGGCGGGGCGGGACAGGTGCTCGAGACCGACACCTTCACGGCCGGATCACGCCGCGTGGTCGCGGACGGTGCGGTAGAGCGTGTCGCGCTGGCGGGGAACGTACCCGGCGTTTCGGATCGTGTGGACGAAGTCCTCGGTGGAGGCGCGATGCGTGGTGCCAGCCGCCGAGACGACGTTCTCCTCGATCATGATCGAGCCCATGTCGTCGGCGCCGAATGCGAGGGCGACCTGGCCGATCTTCATCCCCTGCGTGACCCACGACGACTGGATGTGGTCGACGTTGTCCAGGTAGATCCGGCTGACTGCCTGCGTCAGCAGATAGTCGAAGCTCGTCGGCGTCCACGTCACCTGGGGTGCGAGCGCGGTGTGGTCGGGCTGGTACGTCCACGAGATGAATGCCCGGAAGCCGTGCATCTCGTCCTGCAGCTCGCGGATGCGGCGCATGTGCTCGACGCGCTCCTCGAGCGTCTCGACGTGGCCCCACATCATGGTGGCGGTCGTGCTCATGCCGAGGCGATGAGCCGCGCGCATGATCTGCAACCACTCGTCCGAGGTCGTCTTCTTCGGCGAGATGATCTTGCGCACGCGGTCGACGAGGATCTCGGCGCCTCCGCCGGGCAGCGAGTCGAGGCCGGCGTCACGCAGGCGGGAGAGCGTCTCGGACGACGTCAGCCGGGCCTTGCGGGCGACGTGCTGGATCTCGCTCGGTGACATGGCGTGCAGGTGGATCGGGTAGCGCGCCTTGATCGACCGGAACAGGTCTTCGTACCAGTCGATGCCGAGCTCGGGGTTGTGGCCCCCCTGCATCAAGAGGGCCGTGCCGCCGAGCGCGAGCGTCTCCTCGATCTTCTTGTAGATCACCGCCCGCGGCAGGGTGTAGCCCTCGCGGGTGTCGCCCGGCTTGCGGTAGAAGGCGCAGAACTCGCAGTCGGTGTAGCAGATGTTCGAGTAGTTCAGGTTGCGGTCGACGATGAACGTGACCACGCCCGGCTCGGAGCTTCGGTTGCGCAACTCGTTCGCGACCCGGCCGACGGCCACGAGGTCGCGCGAGCGCAGCAGGACGCAGGCGTCGGCGTCCGAGATCCGCTCCCCCGCCAGCGCCTTCTCCAGCACCGGTGCGACGGTGGCTGCCTCGGCGGTGGTGCTCACGGCCCAAGCCTACCCGACGACCGGCCGCAAGGTCGCGGCGAAGGCCCGCCTGTTCGGTACGCTCACGCGGTGAGCATCGCCGTCGCGGTCCTCGTGGCAGCTGCCGTCGTGGCCGCGGGCATCGTTGCCACGCGGGCGGTGTTCGCACCCGCCACGATCTCGCTTCCGACCCGGCTCGCCGCGGTTTTCGGGCTCGGCTATGCGGTCGCCGCGCTCACGCCGACGCTGCTCGTGGTCGCGCACGTCTTCTCGGCGGCGGCCACCGCCATCGCGCTCGTCGTCGTCGCCGCCGGGCTCGCCGTCGCGGCGCGCAGGCGCTGCCCGCCGCGGGCGCTCCTGGCCTCGCTGCGCGACCAGGTGCGCGCCGACCCGGCCGCGCTCGGCGCGGGACTCGTCGTGCTCGCCCTCATCGCGGTCGTCCGCATCGGCATCCCCTTCAACCCCACCCACGGCGCCTGGCGCTACTGGGCGGACGGCCTCGAGCTCGCCGCCGCCGGCCACGTCCCGGCCGCCTCGCTGCAGTGGGGCGTGCTGCACCCGCCGGCCGTGTCGAAGCTGGCCGGCAACGCCTTCACCGGCGAGCTCTCGTTCCTGTTCGCCACGCACGCGCTGGCGGGGATGGCCGTGGCGCTCTGGCTGGCGGTGGCCGGCTACGCCGCAGGATTGTGGGCGCTCGGCTGGGAGCTCGGCCTGCGCCGGACGGCCCCGGTGCTGCCGATCGCCGGCGTGGCCGGCGACCACCTCCCGTTCGGCCTCCACCTGAACGCCGACAGCATCTTCAAGCTGACCTTCTTCCAGGACGAGGACATGGGCCGCGCGGCGGCCGTCATCGCCGCCGCGATGCTGGTGGCCGCCCTGCGCGGCAAGGGCGGCCGGTGGGCGCCGTTTGCCGCCGGAGTCGTGCTCGCCGCGGGCGCACTCACCCACGCGATCCCGGCGCTCGCCCTGCTGGCCCTGATCGTGCCCTACATCGCGCTGGTGCTTCTGCGCTGCGCCGACCGCCGCCACGTGCTCCTGGCAGGCGCGGCCGCCCTCGTGACCGCCGCGGCGGTATCGCTCGGGCTGCTCGCGCTCGCAGGCGGCGACATCGGCTTCCAGGGCGCGTCCGGCGGCGCCGGCTACACGCTCTTCGACGGCCGCTTCGACCCGACCGCCTATCTGGACGGGATCCTGCGCCCGCCGCGCCCAAAGACGCAGGCCCGCTGGTACGAACGGCCCTCGGCGACCGCGGGCGAGCTGCTTCAGAGCGCGACCGGCAAGACCGCCGCGACGGGCGGGTTGATCGCGCTCGCCCTCGTCGGCCTGCTCGTGATCGTGGCGGCGCACCTCCTCGGGCCGCCACCGCTCTGGCGCGCCGCGGCCGCCGCGGCGGCGATGCTCGCGATCCTGCTGCTCGTGGGGCTGTCGTTCTCCTACCGGCAGTCGTTCTACATTCCGGCGACGTTTGGCGAACGCAGACTCTTCGAGTACGCCTCGATCCCGGTGATGCTGCTCGCCCTCGCGCTGGCCGAGGCGGCGATCGGCCGCCTCGACCTCACCCGCCCGTGGGTCCCGGCCGCCGCCGGCGTCGTCCTGACAGCCCTGGCGGTCGCCGTGGCCGGCCCGCACGCGATCGCGGGTGACTACAAGACCGCGAGCCCGACCGCCGACTATGTCACCGCCGCCCGGACGGCCACGCCGTGTAACGCCCGCCTGCTCGCCACGGTGAACTCGAAGGGCGCGTTCCAGGCCCTGACGGGCCGCGAGGACATCCTCGAGGGCATGGCGCCGTTCCTGCGTCCGTCGATCCTGCGCTCGACCGTGCGCATGGTGCACGAGGCCCGCCAGTACCTCCTGCATCCCGTCACCGACGGCGCGTTCCTCGCCCGCGAGCACGTCGACGATGTGCTCGTCGGGCGCGGCCTCGGCGCGGGCTGGAAGGCGTTCGGCCGCGCCCCGACGCTGCGGTTCGTGCGCCAGGTAGGGCAGGTGCGCGTCTATCGCTTCACCGGCCCCGGCGTCGGCACCGGCGGCGTGCGTCCGAGCGACGCGCCGGGCTACACCTGCCGCACGACGCCCGCGTTCACATGAGCCGGCCCCCGCGCCGCATCACCCGCGGCCAGGCCCTGGGCGGGGCTGCCGTCGCCGCTGCCGCAGCCGCGCTCGCGGCGCGGGAGCTCACCGGCGGGAGCACAGCTGCACCGGTGCTCGCGCCCGCTCGCAACCGCTATCAGCGCGACTTCACTTCGCAAGCAGCCGGGCACGGATGGGGAGCAGAGTGGACCGCGCCCCACTATCTGCGCCTTTCGCGCACCGGCGGCGTGGCCGTCTTCTCGGTGCCGGACGGGCTGCGCGGCAGCGCTCCCGACCAGCCGATGCCCGTGTATCTGGCCGACCACGAGTGCGCCGACTGCGAGCAGCTCACCACGTTCGCCGTCACCGACGCCACCCTGCGGGCGGGCCTGCTCGTGCGCCGAAGCGACACCTATGACTTCGTCGGCGTCACCGCCGAGCAGGGGCGGCTGGTGGCGGCGGCCTACACCCGCGAGCGCCGGCACGTGATCGCCGCCGTCGCGGTGCCCGCGCTCGCCGCCGGCACGAGCGTCCATCTGCGCCTCCGCGTGCAGGGCACGCGCCTGCGGGCGACGCTCTGGCGCCAGGGCGGCTCCGAGCCGCGGCCGCAGCTGACCGCGCACGTGCCCGCGAGGCGGGGCGGATGCGGGGCGCTGCTCGTGCACCCGACCTCGCTTCGGCCGTGCCGGCTCGAGCTGGCCGGCTATGCGCTCGGAAGCGACGATCGCTTCGGTGCCACGGCGCCGATGGCTGTCGCGACGATCACCGGCGTGCCCGAGATCGACTCCGCCGGCGGAGGCCACGCGATCGCCCGCGTGTGGAGCGCGCTCCCGGCGCAGGCGCGGATCGAGTGGAGCGCCGATGAGAGTTTTGCCCACACACGCAGCGGCGCGGCGGCGGAGTTGACCGATCCGCCGTTCACCCACGCCGAGACGGTGCCTGTCACACCCGGGCGGCCGCTGTGGTGGCGGGCGACGCTGCGGTCGCAGACGACGGGTGCCGAGACGACCACGGCGCCGCACCGGATCGCGCCGCAGCCTGGCACCGAGCCGTTCGTCCTGCTCGCCGCGAGCTGCGCGCAGTACACGGGCGCGCCCGAGAACGCGGGCTACACGCGGCTGATCGAGGCCGCCCCGGCGCCGCCCGCCGCGCTCGTCTACCAGGGCGACATCGGCTATCCCAACAACGCGCGCGACGCCTGCTATGCCGCGCAGCCGGACTACTTCGCCGACCGCTGGGGGCGGCTGCTGCACCAGGCCGAGTTCGCGGCGTTTCGCCGCAGCGTGCCGGTCGGCTTCACGATGGACGACCACGACTACGGCCCGGTGAACAACGCCGACCGCACCACCGTCGAGCCGTGGACATGGCAGACGTGGAACCGCATCCACGCCGATCCGGCCCCGCTCGGCTACTTCGACGTCCGCATCGGCGACATCCACTGCCTGACCCTGGACGGGCGCCGGTATGCCGACCCGGTCACCTCGCCGAACACGCCGACGAAGACCAAACTGGGCGAGCAGCAGTTCGAGTGGATGCGCGGGATCCTGCAGACCAGCGATGCGGCGCTGTTCGTCGTGCTCTCGGCCGACATCTTCGCGACACGGTCAAACCCCCGCACCCACGCCCTGGTGAACGACTGCTTCATCTACGGCTGGCCGGACGAGTACCGCCGGGCGATGTCGCTCTTCATGGACGTCCAGCTCGGCGGCCGCCGAGTGGTCGTGATGAGCGGCGACGCGCACGGTCTGCGCATGCACTATCACCCCGACCCGAAGGGGCGGGCGCGGGCAGCGCGGCTCTCGATCGTCGAGCTCGTCTGCGCCGGCCTGCGGGCGCGGCTGTGGTCGGCGGCAGGGCCGAACGACCCCAGCCTCGACCCGCGCCGCTACGTGCTGCGCCGGTCGGGCGCCGGGATGCTGGTCGCCGAGCCGCCCGGAACGGTGGTGCGCTCGCTCACGCTGCGCGCGGTCGACGTCGATGCGGCGCTGCCCGCCGACGCCTTCCCGCCGCTTCGGATCAACTTCGCGCCCGGCGACGACCGCAAGGCCGCCGGACTCCTGCCGATCTAACCCGCGACGGGCTCGAGCTCGGCGAAGCGCAGCTCGGGCACCGTGTCGAGCTCTCCGGCCAGGTGGGCGAGCTCGAAGAACCGCAGCAGCCCCTGCCGCTCGCGCGGGCCGAAGTGGTAGCGCAGCTTCTCGAAGTAGCGGGCGAGGAAGCCGGCCGGCCAGCCGTACTCCTCGGCCGCCTTGCGGGCCAGGAGCTCGGGCTCCGACCGCGCCAGCGCCAGCGAGCGCAGGTGCGCGCGCTCGATCTCGGCCAGGCCCTCGCCGACGCCCTCGCGGCAGGCCCAGACGGCGAACACCATGGGCAGGCCGGTGCGCTCCTGCCACAGCCGGCCGAGGTCGTGGTGCGGCGTGGGATCCTCGAAGGCGCTGCGCAGGGCGGCGTCGCCGATCAGCATGCGCGCGTCGGCCGGCTGGTCGAGCGGCACGAGCTCGACGTCGCCGAGCAGCACCTTCGTCAGCACGACCGACGTGGCGCTCTCGGGGGTCACCGCGACGCTTCGCACCTGCTCGAGCGGCTTGCGCGTGATCAGCTGGATCGAGTCCACGGCGCCCTCGGACGAGACGCACAGCCGCGGCAGGAGCGTCAACCGGTCGGCGTTTCGGGCGTACTCGATCGACGAGATGGGGGCGACGTCGATCTCGCCCGCGACCAGCATCCGGTTGAGCGTCGTCGGCACGCCCGTCACCTGCTCGGCCGCCACCCCGCCCAGGTCGTAGAACACCGGCGCCATGTTGGCGTAGGCGATACGGCCGAGCCGGATCAGAAGGTCCTCACCGTGTTGTAGAGCGTGTCGCGCTGGATGGGCACCCGGCCCGCCTCGCGGATCAGCGCCGCGAGGTCTGCGATCCGCTCCTCCTGCGGCGTGACGGCGCCGGCGGCGTGGGCGATCTGCTCCTCCATCACGGTGCCCTGGATGTCGTTTGCCCCGAAGTGCAGCGCGACCTGGGCGAGCGGCGTCGAGATCATGATCCAGTAGGCCTTGATGTTCGGGATGTTGTCGAGCATCAGCCGCGAGACCGCGATCATCTTCAGGTCGTCGTTGCCGGTCGAGAAGCGCCACCCGCGACGCTGGAACACGGTGTTCTCGGGGTGGAACGGCAGCGGGATGAACGCCAGGAACCCGCCCGTGTCGTCCTGCAGATCGCGCAGCCGCAGCCAGTGGTCGACCCGCTCCTCATAGTTCTCAACGTGGCCGTAGAGCATCGTGCAGTGCGTGGGGATGCCCATGCCGTGCGCCGCCCGGTGGGTGGCGATCCAGTTGTCAGGGTGCTCCTTGCCGGGCGCGACCAGCCGCCGGACGCGGTCGGCGAACACCTCGGCTCCGCCGCCCGGGAGCGATCCGAGGCCGGCCTCCTTGAGGTCGGCCAGCACCTCGGCGTGGGTCTTGCCCGAGAGCTTGGTCATGTGATGGATCTCGGACGCCGTGAAGAGCTTCAGGTGGACGTCGGGCAGCGCCTCGTGCAGCGCGCGCGTGACGTTCGGGTAGTAGTCGTAGCCGATGTGCGGGTGCTCGCCGCCGACCATGTGGATCTCGCTGTAGGTCTCGCGCTCGTGCACCTCGACGGCATGGGCGACCAGGTCGGCGATGTCCCACGTGTAGGCGCCGTCCTGACGGCCGGTGCGGGCAAAGGCGCAGAACTTGCACTTGACCCGGCACACGTTCGTGTGGTTCAGGTACAGGTTGTTGACGAAGTAGACCTCGTCGCCGCCGCCGCGCAGCCGCCGGGCCGTGTCAGCCAGCTCGCCCAGGCCGAGCAGATCTTCGGACTCGAGCAGGGCGACCCCGTCGTCGAAGTCGAGCCGCTCGCCGGCGAGGACCTTCTCGCGGATCGGCGCCAGCGTATCCAGGTGAGCGGCAAGAGCCATCGGCGACGCGGAGTCTATCGCCCCCGCGCGCCCGATCCGCCGTTCAGCGCCGGTAGGTGTAGGCGCTGCGCAGGCCGAGCAGCTGCGGCACGGTGACCAGGTGGTAGCCGCGGGCGATCAGGGTCGGGATGATCGTGCCCAGGGCGCTCACCGTCTCGCTGCGATCGCCGCCGCCGTCGTGCATGATCACGATCGCGCCGGGATGGACGGCGGCGAGCACGCGCTGGGCGATCACGCTTGCGCCCGGGCGGGCCCAGTCGGTCGGGTCGACGTCCCACTGGATCGTGAGCAGGCCGAGCGACCGGACGATCCCGACGACGGCCGGCGGCGCCGTCCCGTAGGGCGGACGCAGCAGGCAGGGCGTCGTCCCGGTCGCGGTGTGGATGGCGGCCTGGGTCGGCCGGATCTGGGCGGCGGTGTTGAGGGCGTTCAGGGCGGGATGCGACCAGGTGTGGTCGCCGACCACGTCGCCGTCGCGGACGACCTCGCGCGAGACGGCCGCGAGCGGTCCCACCTGCCGGCCGATCTCGAAGAAGGTCGCGTGGACGCCGTGGCGGTTGAGCGCCGCCAGCACCTGCGGGGTGTAGATCGACGGGCCATCGTCGAACGTGAGCGCCACCATGCGGCCCGCCGACGGGCCGTTGAACCGCTCGGATGTCCCCGAGGCCGCGCAGCCGTCGACCGTGTAGCGATCGATGCCCCAGGCGGCCCGGCCACGGTCGGGCACGAGGTCGTGGCACAGGTGGGCGCACGCGTCGCGGCCCTTCCAGGTGCTGGTCGCCGACCAGTCGATCCGCTCGGGCGCCTGCAGGCCGATGCGCGTGTCGGCGAAGGTCACGTCGGCGCCGTCGCGCACGTGCGTGACCTGCGCCGCGACGAACCGCGGCCGCGGCCCGCCGGGCGCGAGCGGGAGCCGGTAGAGCGCGTGCGGGCCGCTTCGGCCGATCAGGCACACCCGCTGGCCCCTGGCCGCGTCTCCGCGCGGGACGAGATCGACGCACACGGTGCGATCGTCGGTGCCCGAGATCTCCGATGTCGTGAACGGCCGCCCCACCCGGAACGTGAGCACGAGCGATCCGCCCGACTGGGTCAGGCGCACCGAGCGCAGATCGAGCTTGCCGGGCGTGTCGGCGGGGTCGACCAGCCGCAGCGACGGCGCGTGCACGGCGGCCGCGGCGGTGTCGCTCAACGTGGCGGCGGCCGGCGAGACCGAGAGGGCCGTCGCCACGAGGGCAGAGACAGCCAGGAGCGTGCCTGCGGCGGTGAGACGGGCGAAGCGGGCGGGCACGGTCTCAGAGTAGGGGCACGACGTCACGATCAGGTAACGGCCGTGCGGCCCTTGCGGATACGATCGCGGCCGTGAGCCGGCGGGTCGTATTCCAGGGCATCAGCGGATCCGGCAAGACCACGCTGGCGCGGCGCCTCGCGGCCGCGCTCGACGTGCCGTTCGTCGAGACCGACGCGCTCGTGCACGGGCCCGGCTGGAGCGAGACGCCCGACGCGGAGCTGCGCGCGCTGCTGCGGCCCACGGTCGAATCCGAAGGTTGGGTGCTCGACTCCGACTACCGGCGCAAGCTCGGCACCTACGTGATGGAGCATGCGGATACCGTCGTCTGGCTCGACCTGTCGCTGTGGCTGTGCCTGAACCGGCTGCGGCGGCGCACGCTCGGGCGGATCCGGCGCCGCGAGGAGCTCTGGAACGGCAACCGCGAGTCCTGGCGGGCCGCGTTCTGGGGCGGGGAGTCGCTGTTCGCCTATGCCATCCGCAAGCACTTCGCCCAGCGCCGCGAGCTGCCCGAGCTGCTGCGCCGGCCCGAGCTCGCCCACGTCCAGGCGGTGCGGCTGCGCACGCCGGGTGCCGTCGAGGACTGGATCCGCCGGGCAGAGGGGTAGGCGGCTACACGCGGGCTATTATCGTTGCCCAAAGTGAACGCTCGACCACTTCTGCTCGGCCTGGTGTTCGTCGCACTCGTGCCCGCCGCGTGTGGCTCGGGCGCGAACGGCGATCAGAATGTCCCCAGCGCGGCGGCGTTCGCGCGGCAGCAGCTGGCCCAGGCCGGCTGGACGGTGAACATGGTCTTGACCCGGCAATCCACCGGCATCTGCGGCGGGAGGATGCGACGGGTGCTGCTCGACGTCTCGGCCAACCAGGTGCATCTCTCCGGTGGAGTGGCGTTGAAGCATCCGCATCTGTCCGCCTGGCTGTTCCCGCGCTGGCAGCAGGCCGTCGCCTGCCTGAAGGCGTACGTCCGTGGCTCAGGTGCGGTGCCGAAGGCGGGCAACGGCGTCGAGCAGGTCTTCAAAACTCTCGGTCAGACCCACGTTGCCGAGCAGGTTCACGGCTACTTCGTCCTCACGTCGAGCACCGGCTCGCCGGCCGCATTGAAGCGCGCGTCCGAGCGCGCGTTCGCCGGACTCGGCGTCGGTATCGCCTAGCCGCACTCCGCGATGTACCGGCGTCAGGCGTCGCGGTCGACGGCGCCGCGCACGACCGCCCGAAGCGCGGCCGAGTCGAGCCCGCCGTCGAGCGCGTCGAGGTGCGCGAGGGCCACGTCGGCGTGGCGCTCGGCCACCGCCCTAGCCTCGCGGACTGCGCCGGCGCGGGCGACCCGCGCCAGCGTCGGCAGGACGTCCTCGGGCGCAGCGCCACGGGCGATCACGCCGGCGACCGCGGGATCGCGGCGCGCGCCGAGGATCAGCGGCAGCGTCACGGTTCCGTCGAGCAGATCGGTGCCGAGCGGCTTGCCGGTCGTGTCGGGGCGGCCGTCGCAGTCGAGGATGTCGTCGGCGATCTGGAACGCCAGGCCGAGCGCCGTCGCGAACTCGCCCAGCCGCTCGACATCGGCCCCGGCCATGCCGCCGAGCCGGCCGCCCAGCATGGCCGCGGCCGCGAACAGGCGCCCGGTCTTGAGCCGGCACCGCTCGAGGTACTGCTCGGGCGTCGTCGCGGGGTTGCCCGTCTGCTCGCGCTGCAGGATCTCGCCGCGGGCGAGCGCCAGGCACGCCTCGGAGAGCAGGGTGACGGCGGCCATGTCGCCGGTCGCGCACAGGACGGCGAAGGCCCGCGCGAAGAGATAGTCACCGGTGCAGCGCGCAACGGCCTCGCCGTGCGCCGCCCAGACCGTCGGCCGGCCCCGCCGCAGCCGGGCGGCATCGAGCTGGTCGTCGTGGACGAGCGTCGCCATGTGGACGAGCTCGACCGCGCAGCCGGCCGCGACGAGCCCGGGCCGGCCGCGCCCGGCCACCGGCGCCGTCAGGTAGACGAGCATGGGGCGCAGGCGCTTGCCGCCCGAGCGCAGCGTGTCGGATCCGGCGCCGGCGACGACCGTTCCGGACGCCCAGCCGACGGCGTCCTCGAGCGCCGTCTCGACGGTTTCGACGTAGGCCGAGAGGCCCGGGACCTCCAGCACCTCGGCGACGGCGCCCGCTGTCATGCCGAGACCGTACCAACATGCACCGCCACCGCGCCGCCCGAGAGCCGCCGGTAGCGGACGCGGCGCAGACCCGCCTCGTGCATGATCGCGGCCAGGGCGTCGGCGGGCGGGAACCGGTGCACCGACGCCGGCAGGTAGCGGTACGCGTCGGTCTCGCGGGCGAGGACGCGGCCGAGGAGCGGCACGGCGCGGTCGGTCCAGAGGCGCGCGAACGGCGCCGCCCAGGCCGGCGGGTCGGTCAGCTCGAGGCACACCACCCGGCCGCCGGGTGCGACGACACGGGCGAGCTCGCGGAACCCGAGCAGGTGGTCGGCCAGGTTGCGCATCCCGAACCCGATCGTTGCGGCGGCAAACGTGTGGTCGGCGAACGGCAGCGTGAGCGCGTCGCCCTGCGTCCACTCGACGGCGCCGCTCTTGCGCCGGGCGGCGTCGAGCATGGCGCGCGAGAAGTCGAGGCCCACGACGCGCCCGCCCGGCGAGACGGCGGCGTGCAGCGCGAGTGCGAGGTCGCCCGTGCCGCAGCAGACGTCGAGCGCCGCATCGCCGCGGTGCACCTCGGCGCAGCGCACGGCGAGCGCCCGCCAGCCCCCGTCCATGCCCAGGCTCATGATCCGGTTCATGCGGTCGTAGGCGGGCGAGATGCGGTCGAACATCGCCCGCACCTCGTCGGGGGGCAGCGTCACGCGTCGCCCCACGGCCGCACGAGGCCTGCGTCGACGCCCGCCGCGGCCAGGATGCGGTTGCCGACGAAGTCGACAAGGTCCGAGATCGTCTCGGGCAGGCGGTAGAAGCCGGGCATGGCCGGCACGATCGCAGCTCCCGCCCGGCGCAGCCGCAGCAGGTTCTCGAGGTGGATCTCCGACAGCGGCGTCTCGCGCGGCACGAGCACGAGCCGGCGGCCCTCCTTGAGCTGCACGGCTGCCGCGCGGTGGATCAGGTTCGACTCGATGCCGGCGGCGATGCTGCCGACGGTCGCCATCGAGCACGGGCACACGATCACCGCGTCGGTGTGCGCGCTGCCGGACGCGTAGGGCGCAGAGTAGTCGCCCTCGGGCCAGATCCGCGCGCCGCCGCCATGGTCGGCGACCAGCCGCTCGAGCGCCCCGTCGGGGTCCATCTCGCGATCGCCGTAGCACTCAAGCGCAATCACCTGCCGCCCGGCCCGCGAAGCGACGACACCCACCTGCACGCCCGCGTCGACGAGCCCGCGCAGGACGCGCGCGGCGTAGGGCGCGCCGGACGCGCCGGTCAGTCCGAGCATCACCTGCACAGTCGCAGACTACTGCTGGAGCGGAACGACCTTGCCGGCCTTGAGCGACGCGATCACCTGGGCGATCTGCGCGATCTGGGTCGGCGTGTTCGTCTTGCCGAAGTTGGGCATCAGGCCGTTGAGCGCCTTGAATGCGCCGCCACCGACCCAGGCGGCAATCGCCTTTTGGTCCGTCCCGAACTTGACCGAGCCGTTGCTGAGGTTCGTACCTGGGCCCGGGGCGCCGCCCGTCGGGAACTGGTGGCACGTGGTGCAACCGTTGTTCACGATAAGCGCAGCACCGGGGAGCGCGTTGATCTGAGGACTGTTGGAGACGTCCGAGCCGCCGACGACGCCCGGGGCGATCCCACCCGCGATGGTAAGCGCGATCAGCACGGCAGGGACGGAGAGGCCGAGTGCGACGCCCCCGGGGCGTCGCGACAGGCGCCGATCGCGGCCGCGGTCGATGAACGGCCAGGCCACCAGGAGCACCATCCAGATGGTCGGGATGATGATCGTGGCCAGGATCAGCTCGGCCGGCGTCTTGAAGATGCGCAGCAGCTCGAACAGGAACAGGAAGTACCACTCCGGCCGCGGCTCGGTGGCCTGCACCGCCGGGTTGGCCTTCTGCTCGTAGAGGGCGCCGAAGAGCCCGTTCTGGCCGTTGGGGTGGGCGGCGTTGATCGGGCCGGCGGTGGCGTGCCAGATCACCGCCATGGCGACGATCAGGAGCACGACGAGCACGTTCACGACCACGTCGTGGAACATGGCGTAGGGGAAGAACGGGTGCCCCTCGTGCACCTCGGCCGCGTGCTCGGTCTCGTAGCGGACGCGGCGGTTGATGACCTTGCGCGCGGTGACGCTCACTCGCCCGCCACCGTCTCGGGCACGCGCGCCCGCGTCGCCGGGGCGGCGTTGGGCTCGGGCTCAGGCAGCGGCCGCGACGGCCACGGCGTGACCCCGAGCTTCACGACGAGCCACATGTGCACGAAGATCAGCCCGCCGATCGCGCCGGGTATCAGGAGCATGTGTAACGCGTAGAACCGCGAGATCGTCTGGGCGCCGAACACCGGCCCCGCGAGCAGGAACTTCGAGATGAACGGTCCCAAGACGGGCGCGGTGCCGTTGATGTTGATCGCGACCACCGACGCCCAGTAGGCGCGCTCGTCCCACACGAGCAGATATCCGGTGAGGCCCATCATCATCGTGAGGATGAAGATCAGCGACCCGGTCAGCCAGGTCAGCTCGCGCGGATACTTGTAGGCACCGTAGAAAAACACCCGGGCCATGTGCAGGAAGAGCAGGATCACCATCACCGAGGCGCCCCACTTGTGCATGCCCCGGATCAGCCAGCCGAGCGTCTGCACGTCGGTGATGTAGCGGATCGACTGGTAGGCGCCGTTCGGCGAGGGGTCGTAGGTCATCGCGAGCAGCGAGCCCGTCACCGCCTGCAGGATGAACACGGTCAGAAGCGAGCTTCCGAGCGTGTGAAACCAGCCGGTCGGCGGCACCTTGCGGAACAGGAACTTGCGCACGAGCGTCGCAAAGCCGGTGCGGTACTCGATCCACTCCTCGGTCTGGAGGGCGACCTGCTTGGGATCGGGCGCGGGGAGCGGCATCGGCTAGGCCTTCGGGAGCGGCACAGGCCCTGGGACGGGGCCGTGCGTGTAGGTGACGTGCGGGTAGAGGACGTTCGCGATCCAGCCCGGCCCCGGCGTGTGCGTGGGCTGCCCCGGCATCTTGACCGGGTAGTAGTGCACCTCGTTGCCGTAGATGTCGGTGCTCCAGCGGTCGATGATCCAGAGCTCCTTGCTCTTCTTGATCTCCCACTGGAAGCGGTCGAGCGAGCGGATCGGCGGCCCGGCGGTGCGCGCGCCGTTCGTGTCGTACTGGCCGCCGTGGCAGGGGCAGGCAAACCCCTGCGGCGTTGCCGCGATCGGACAGCCCAGGTGCATGCACCGATTCGAGAACACGACGAACATCGCGTCCTCGGCGTGCCAGTCGGTGTTCGACTTGCCGGTGTAGTGGACGTAGGCCAGGCCCGGGCTCGTGGCCGGGTTGCCCGGATCCTCGACGTAGGTCGCCGCCGTCGGGTCGAAGGCCTTCTCGCCCGTGAACTTGGAGAGCTCGCCCAGGTAGACCGGCTCGAACGTCGTCTCCTTCGTCACCGGCGCGAGCAGGTACGCGGTTGCGGGGACGCCGATGACGCCGCCGATCACGGCGCCGAGCCCGACGGTCGTGAGCGTGAGGAACTCGCCCCGCGTCGCTTCAGCCACCTCGCGTCCTCCTCATAGGTCGTCCGGGCGGCGATTGTAGCCTCGCACGCGGCGGAGTGTATCCCTCATCGCTCACCACGGCCAGATCGTGCGAAACGGCTCGTTTGCCGTGCCTGCGCCCCGTGAGCGCCCTCCGCCGCCGGCATGGCGATCCCGTACTCGGCCCAGCGGCTTGTGACACGGTCGCGGACGTCGTCGCTCATGCGGATCTGGTCGGGCCAGCCGCGGGTGTAGCCCTCGCCCGGGCCCTTGGCCGTCGCGTCGATCCCGATCTTCCCGCCCTGGAACTGCAGGGTCGGCGCGTGGTCGAGATGGTCGAGCGGGCCGTCGGCGAGCACGACGTCGCGGGCCGGGTCGGCGTTCGCGCCCACCTGCCACATCACCTGGGCATAGTCGTGCACGTCGACGTCGGCGTCGACCACGACGACGCCCTTGGTCAGCGAGAGCAGGCCGGTGCCCCAGACGGCGTGCATCACCTTGCGCGCATGGCCCGGG
>DASXZF010000243.1:0-11062 GCA_036502065.1 Gaiellales bacterium | reverse complement strand
ATCCCAGCCGATCGGCCGCGTCGCGGACGCGCTCGGCGGTGGCCGGCGAGACGCGCTGGCCGCGCAGCGCGTAGGACACGCCCGCGGTCGAGAGGCCGGTCATGTGGGCGACGTCGCGCAGCGTCGCGCGCTTGCGTTTGGGGCGTTCGTACGGCACAATCGTGGTGAATCGTTTCACAAACGTCCGGAAGGCGCAAAGAGCCACGCGCGTCGATCTGCATCAGCACCTCTGGCCGGAGCCGCTGCTCGCGGCCCTCGCGGCGCGCAAACGCCCGCCGCGGCTGCATGGTGCGCGCGGAGGGATGCGGCTCGAGCTGGCCTACGAGCCGGGCGGGGAGATCCGCTCGGAGTACCACGATCCCGCCGCGCGGATCGCGCTCCTCGACGCGTGCGAGGTCGACACGGCGGTGATCTCGCTCTCGACGCCGATCGGCATCGAGGCGCTCCCGCAGGACGAGGCCGCGCCGCTGCTCGACGCCTACCACGACGGCATCGCGGAGGTCGTCGCGGGCTCGGGCGGCCGGCTGCGGACGTTCGCCGCGGCGTGCGTGGCCGCACCGGACGCCGGCGCCGCCGATGTGCGCCTTCGGCTCGAGGCGGGCTTCGCGGGCCTGTCGCTGCCGAGCGAGGCGCTCGCATCGTCCGCCGGGCTCGACCACTGCGCGCCGCTGCTCGAGACGCTCGAGCAGGCCGGCCGCCCGCTCTTCGTGCACCCCGGCCCGGCGCCGTGGACGCGTCCCGACCCCGCCGACGAGCGCCTGCCCGCGTGGTGGACGCCGCTCGCGCAGTACCCGGCGTGGTCGCTGCGGGCGTTCGCGACATGGCGTGCGCTCGGGGCGGCGGCGTATCCGCGGCTGCGGGTCGTGTTCGCGATCATGGCCGGCGGCGCGCCCTTCCTCGAGGGCCGTTGGCGGACGTTCACCGGCCTGGCCGGCGGCATCGACCCGAACGTCTTCCTCGACACGGCCTCGTGCCAGCGGCTCGACCTCGAGCTCGCGCTGGCCGCATACGGCGCCGAGCAGGTCGTGCTCGGCACCGACGTCCCCGTCATCGACCCGGCACCGCTCCTGCGGTCGCTCGGCGCCCTCGGCCCGTACGTCGACCGGGCCGTCGCCGAGCGCAACCCGGCCAGGGTCCTCAACCACCAGGGAGGTGTCCCATGAAAGACGCACAGGCTGTCTCGAGCTGGTTCTCGGAGCGGTGCAGCGACGACCGCGACCTCGAGCCGGAGGAGCTCGAACGCCTCGTCGGCGAGCTCGCCGAGCGACCCGATCTGTGGCGGACCCGCGTCCGCCACGACGAGCAGGAGCGGGTGTTCGTGCGCCTGCACCGCGACCATCACGTCGAGGCCTGGCTGCTGTGCTGGGTCTCGTCCCAGGAGACGGGCCTGCACGACCACGACGTCTCGAGCGGTGCCGTCCGCGTGATGGACGGCGCGCTGCGCGAGCTGCGCATGATGCTCGGCCGGGTCGAGCTCGACGAGGTCGAATACGGCCCCGGCGAGGGGTTCCGGTTCGACGCGTCGCGCATCCACGATATTTGCCACGCCGGCACCGCGCCGGCCGTGTCCCTGCACGTGTACTCGCCGCCGATCTGGCGAATGGGGTTCTACGAGCCCGGCGCCGACGGTCGGCTGTCGCGGCGGTCGGCGAGCTATCTGGAGGAGATGGTCCCGGCGGACGCGCCCTAACCTGCCGGGATGGCGAAGCGGCCCGCACGGGCGAAGACCGATCCGGTGGCGCCGGACCTGCCGGACGAGCTCGAGCTCGAGCGGGCGCTGCCCGCCGACCTGCGCAGCTTCGAGCTGCGCGGATGCCGCATCCACGGGCTCGATCTCCGAGGGCGCGTCGCGCACAACCTGCAGGTGGTCGAGTCGCAGCTCGACGACGTCGACCTGACCGAGGCGCCGATCCGCGGCCTTCAGCTCCGCGACGCCCGTGTGCAGGGCGGGAGCTGGGCGAACGCCGATGCCGACTCGGCGGCGCTTCGCCGCGTCGAGCTCCACGGCGTGCGCCTCACCGGGGCGATGCTGGCACACGCCGCGCTCACCGACGTCGCGTTCAGCGGCTGTCGTCTCGACCTCGCGAACCTCCGCTTCGGCGAGCTCCTGCGCGTCAGCTTCGAAGGTTGCAACATGGCCGAGGTCGATCTCCAGGATGCGACGCTCGCGTCGGTGGCCTTCACCGACTGCGACCTCGCCGGCGCGCGCCTGGCGGGCGCGACCCTGACGGGGAGCACCATCCGGCGCTGCCGGCTCGACGGCATCGTGAACCCGGAGCGGCTCGCGGGCGTCCGCATGACCGTCCCGGACGCGATCGCGGCCGTTGGCGTCGTCGCGGCGGCGGCCGGGATCGAGCTCGAGCCGGGCGAGCCGGCGCCGTGACGTGTGCGGCGGTCATCGGCTAGCGGCCGACGCGCCCTACTATGGGTGCATGACGGGAGCGCGCGAGGCCGAGACGGTGCCGGGCGACCGGATCCCCCGCTGGGTGGCGCCGGTGTTCGCCCTGATCGGCTTCGGGCTCGTGCCGTGGACGCTGTGGATCGCCTACGACCTGCCGCAGCGCCACCTCGCCCGGCACTGGGACGTGGCCTGGGTCGGCTTCGACGTGGCGATGGCGGCGCTTCTGCTCGCGACCGCCTACGGCGCCCTGCGCCGGGCCGTCTGGATACAGAGCACCGCGGCCGCCGCGGCGACGATGCTCGTCTGCGACGCCTGGTTCGACGTCACGACCGCCTCACGGGGCGTCGAGGAGGCGATGGCGCTCGGCTCGGGCCTCCTTATCGAGCTGCCGCTCGCGGTGATCTGCGTCTGGGTGGCCCGAAATGCCGAGCGGGCTCAGGGCTATATGGAAGCGGCAGGCAGGATCACCCGCCGGCGCGCACGCCCCAGATGACGACGCCGCCGCCGGTGCTCAGGCGGCGGGCGCGGATCCGCTCCATTCCCGCCTCGGACCACATCCGAAGCACGGCGTCGAGCGGGTGCCGGCGCCAGAATGCCTCGATGTTCGGTCCCAGGAACCGGCCCGTGTGCACCCATGCCGGCCCCGCGAGCGCCCCGGCCAGCGGCAGCCCGGCGCGCGTGTAGGCGCGCCATGCGTGCAGGGCGGCCCCGCTGGGGACGCCGAAGTCGAGCGACGCCATGATCCCGCCCGGGCGCACGGCCGCCGCGAGCGTGCGCAGGACGGCGGCGGGGTCGTCGACGTAGCGCAGCAGGTAGGTGTGGGTGAGGGCGTCGACCGACCCGGGCTCGAGGGGCAGCCCCTCGGCGTCGGACTCGACGAGCTCGATCCGGTCGGCCAGCCCCGCGGCCCGCACCTGCTCGTGGGCGCCGGCGAGCATGTCGGGGCTCTGGTCGATCCCGACGACCCGGCACGGATAGCGGCGGGCGAGGGCGATCGCGACCGCTCCGGTGCCGGTGGCGACGTCGGCGACGAGCGCTCCTTCGCGATCGGCGGCCGGCGCGATCGTCTCGATCATCACGTCGTGCCAGCGCCCGTCCTGCCCGAACGAGAGCAGCTGCGCCCAGCGGTCGTAGTCGGCGGCGATGCCGGCGAACAGGCTGCGGGCGTGGCGCTTGCGCTCCGAGACGGCGGACACGGCGGTAGCATCGCACACGCATGGCGGGCGACCCCCTTGCTCTGGCCGTTCTCGGCCGTGGTCTGGTCGATCCGACGCAGCCGTGGCTGCGCGCCGACGACGACGCCGTCCTGCGCGGCCGGGCCGCGTTCGAGACGCTGCGCGTGTACGCCGGGCGGCCGTTTCGCCTCGCCGCCCACCTGGAGCGGCTCGCGAACTCGGCCGAGGTGCTCGAGCTCGCCGAGCCTGACGGCGACGGGCTGACGGGTCTCGCCGATGCCGCGATCGCTCATCTGGGCGACGTCGACGCCGTCATGCGGCTCGTGTGGACGCCCGGGCCCGAGGGCGGGCCGAGCACCGGCTTTGCCCTGGTGACCGCGATTCCCGCGGGTCTCGACGAGATGCGCGCCGCCGGGATCGCGGTCGCATCTCTGCCGCTCGCGATCGGCCAGACGGCGCGCCAGGCGTCGCCGTGGCTCCTGGCCGGTGTCAAGTCGACCAGCTACGCCGTCAACATGGTCGCGCAGCACGAGGCGCGCAAGCGCGGCGCCGACGATGCCCTCTTTCTCTCGCTCGAGGGCACCGCGCTCGAGTGCCCGACCTCGAACGTGTGGTTCGTCGAGGGCGGCGTCCTGCACACCCCGGCGCTCGACCTGGGCATCCTCGCGGGCGTGACCCGCGACACGCTGCTCGACGCCGCCGCGGCGGCCGCGATCGACGTCGAAGAGGGCGCGTACCCGCGCGCTCGGCTCGCGGCGGCGGACGAGGTGTTCACGTCGTCGAGCGTGCGCGAGGTGATGCCGGTCGTGCGGCTCGACGCCGACGTGGTCGGCGACGGGCGTCCGGGGCCGGTCGCGCTGCGGATGCAGGCGGCGCTGCGCGCCGCGGCCGAGACGTAGTCCGCGGCGCGGCTCCGTCATGCAGGGAGCGTCGTCGCCGCCTCGCAGCGAGTCGCGCCAGATCAGGTTTGCCGGTCATCGCAGCCGACTGCCGGAACACGGCCTGGATGATCGCATGGCTCTCGCCATGCTCCGGCGAGACCGCGTCTCGCCGGAGTGAACAGGCAATCCGCCCGTGCCCCGAAGGAGGGGGCTCGTGGGGGAACCATGGGTTCCCCCACGGTTAAAGGACGGCCTCGGGCACCTTGTGCCACGCGGCGACGTACTCGCGCTGCAGCGGGTGGGTGAGGCGGCCGGCCCACGCCACCTGCACCATGTCGGGCGCCTTCGGCACGTGCCGTGGGTACATGCCCGCCTCCCACGGCAGCCGGTTGCCCTTGCGGTGGTTGCAGCGGCGGCAGGCGCTGACGACGTTGTCCCAGGTGTGGCGGCCGCCGCGTGAGAGCGGCTTCACGTGATCCATCGTCAGGTCGCGCGGCCCGCCGTCGCGGCCGCAGTAGGCGCAGCGCCAGTTGTCGCGGCAGAAGAGCACGCGGCGAACGACGTTGCGCTTGACGAGCGGCCGCAGCTCGACGTAGGCCGGCACCTGCAGGATCACCGGCAGGGCGACGCGGAGGTGCTGCGAGCGGTAGACGACGTCGGGATCGGCGGCGATCACCTGCGCCTGGCCGCAGACGACCAGAGACACCGCGCGCTCGCGGGTGACGAGGCTGGTTGGTCGCATGGTCGCGTCGAGCAGCAGGCAGCGGATTGCCGCACCTCCTTCGTTCTCCCCGAAGTGTACGGGGACGCACCGCAGGCCGGGAAGAGGAGCGGCGCCGGTCACATTGGTGCTGACGACAACGAGAGCGAACGTCTGGCTGATGCCGCCCGGGAGCCGAGGGCGACGGCACCGCGAGACCGATCAGGAGGAGGTGTTCGTCGCCCTCGAAGGGGCCGCGACGCTGCTTTTGGGCGAGCCTCCCGCGAAGGTCGTTGTCCAGTCTGGATCGGTGGTGGTCGTGCCCGTGGGAACACCGATCCAGCTGGTGAACGAGGGAGACGAGGATTCTCTGGTTCTGATCATCGGCGATCCGCCCACACCGGACACCGGTGAATACCTTCCCGACGTCGCGCCACCGGGGTCGATCTCAAGCTGACCTCCGGACGGCCCGCTTGGCGATCGGGTAGGTTCACCGCGTGGAGCGTGCGGCGATCGTCACCGGGGGCGGCACCGGCATCGGCCGGGCGGCGGCGATCGCGCTTCACCGCGACGGCTACCGGGTGCTGATCGGCGGACGCCGGCCCGAGCCGCTCGAGGAGACGCGCGCGCTCCTGGGCGAGGGCTGCGCCGTCTTCCCCGGGGACATCCGCGAGCCCGAGGTGAGCGAGGGCCTGGTCGAGGAGTGCCTGGCCCGATTCGGCCGCATCGACTGCCTCGTGAACAACGCCGGTGGCCAGTTCACCGCCGCTGCGCAGGACATCACCCCGGGCGGATGGCGGGCCGTGCGGCGGCTGAACCTGGACGCGCCGTGGTTCCTCACGCAGCGGGTCGCGAACCGGTGGATGATCGCAAACGGCGGCGGCCGCGTGATCTCGGTGGTGCTCTGCCCCGAGCGCGGCATCGCGGGCATGGCGCACTCCTCGGCGGCACGGGCGGGCATGGGCGGGCTGACGCGCACGCTCGCCATGGAGTGGGGCCGCTACGGCATCGGCCTCGTCTGCGTCGCCCCGGGGTGGATCGACACCGAGGGCGTGCGCGGGTACGGCCTCGACCTCGACGAGGTGGCGGCCGCGATCCCGATGCGCCGGCTCGGCGGCGCCACCGAGGTCGGCGACCTGATCGCCTACCTGGCCTCGCCGGCCGCGGCCTACATCACCGGCCAGACGATCGCGATCGACGGCGGGCTCGAGCTGACGAGCAGCGGCTTCGGCCTGCCCGAGCCCCGGCAGTAGCCCGATCGCCCGCTTGCTAGGCTGATTCGATGCCCGCGACCGTCTCGATCGACGCGCTCACCGACCGCCTGGCCGAGCACGCCTACCTGGCCGACCGCGGTCTCGCGACCGTGCTCGCGCTCGCGCAGGCGCTCGAGAAGCCGCTGCTGCTCGAGGGCGAGGCGGGCGTCGGCAAGACCGAGGCCGCCAAGGCGCTCGCGCTCGTCACCGGCGGTCGCCTGATCCGGCTGCAGTGCTACGAGGGCATCGACGTCGCCCACGCGCTCTACGACTGGAACCACGCCCGCCAGCTGCTCTACATCCGCACGCTCGAGGTCTCCGACGCCCTGGAGCCCGGGCGGACACTGCACGATCTCTTCGGGCGCGAATTTCTCGAACGGCGGCCGCTGCTCGATGCGATCGAGCACGACGACCCGGTCGCGCCGGTGCTCCTGATCGACGAGATCGACCGCGCCGACGACGAGTTCGAGGCCTTCCTGCTCGAGCTCCTGTCCGACTTCCAGGTGACGATTCCCGAGATCGGCACGGTGCGCGCGGTGCGCCGCCCGCTGGTCGTGCTCACGTCGAACCGCACGCGCGACCTGCACGACGCGCTCAAGCGCCGTTGCCTGTACCACTGGATCGGCCATCCCGACACCGAGCGCGAGATCGCGATCGTCCGTGCGCGCGTGCCCGGCGTGCCCGAGCGGCTCGCCGTCCAGGCCGCGACGTTCGTCACCGAGCTGCGCGGGCTCGACCTGGCGAAGGTCCCAGGCGTGGCCGAGACGATCGATTGGATCCAGGCGCTCGTCGCCCTGGGCCAGTCGGAGCTCGATGCGGGCGTCGTCGACGCGACGCTCGGCTCGGTGCTGAAGCACCACGAGGACATCGAGCTCGTCCGCGACGCGCACCTGTCGCGCCTGGTCGCCCGGGCTCGCGAGGCCTGAGATGCCCGCGCCGGGCGACGCCGTCCTCGAGCGGATGGTCGGCTTCGGCCGGGTGCTGCGCGACGCCGGCATGGAGGTCGGCCCGGGGCGGCTGCAGGACGCGCTGCGCGGGCTCGACGTGGTCGGGCTCACCCGGCGTGAGGACGTCTACCACACCCTGCGCTGCACGCTGGTCGCGCGCAGGGAGGAGCTCGAGGCCTTCGACGCGGCGTTCGCCGAGTACTGGGAGCGCGCCCAGTCGACGCCGGCCCTGGAGATCGGGGTCGAGGTGCCGCGGCTCGAGCCGCCCGCAGCGCCGCCGGCCATCGGGTGTGACGACCCGGGCGGCCGGGACGAGAGCGGCGACGACGCACCGCTCGTGCTGGCGGCGTCGGCGGACGAGCGCCTGCGCCAGCGCGACTTCGCCGACATGACGGTGTTCGAGCTGCGCCGGCTGCGCCGGCTGATGGAGCGCCTGCCCGATGTGAGCCCGATGCGCCGATCGCACCGCCTGCGCGCCGCCTCGAGCGCCAACGACGTCTTCGATCCGCGCCGGACGCTGCGGCGGGCGATGCGGACGCAGGGCCTGCCGCTCGACCCCGCGTTCCGGCGCCGCAAGCGGGTGCCGCGCAAGCTCGTGTTCCTGTGCGATGTGTCGGGCTCGATGGAGCCCTACGCCCGCGCGATGGTGATGTTCATGCAGGCGATCACGACCGCGGGCCGCCAGGTGGAGGCGTTCGCGTTCGGCACGCGCATCACCCGCCTCACGCCCCACCTGCGCAAGCTCGATCCCGCCCGGTCGCTGGCGAGCGCGGGGAGCCTGATGCCGGACTGGGGTGGAGGCACCCGGATCGGCGAGTCGTTGCGCGGCTACAACGAGACCTGGGGGCGACGCGGACTGACGCGCGGCGCGGTGTGCGTCATCGTCTCGGACGGGTGGGAGCGCGGCGGCCTGCAGCTGCTCGACACCGAGCTCGGGCGGATCGCCCGCCAGTCTCACCGGCTCGTGTGGGTGAACCCGCTCAAGGGACACGAGGGGTTCGCGCCGCTCGCCGGCGGCATGCGCATCGCGCTTCGACACTCCGACGCGTTCGTCGAGGGGCACAACCTGGTCGCGCTCGAAGCGCTGGCGGTCGTGCTCTCCGAGCGGACGCGCGGGTGACGAGCATCTAGACTCGTGGTCATATGGGCTCCGCCCAGAACCTTGGGGGCAACGAGCGGCGCCGGCACTTCCGCGTTGAAGGCGAGTGGACGATCCCGGTCGAGGCGGTCGAGGAGACGGGCACGACGACCGGCTTCGACGCCCTGGCGCTGAACATCTCGATGAGCGGCATCCTGCTCGAGACGCCCGTCAACGCCAACATGTGGGTCGACAAGGAGCTCGTTGTGCACCTGCCCGGTGACGTCGGCCCCGCTCAGGCGTTCGTCCGCCGGTTCCTGGAATACGCCGAGGGCGGCCGTCACAACACGCGCTGGGGAATCGAGTTCGGTGACCTGAGCGTGCTCCAGCGCGGGATGTGGGCGCGCTTCATCTTCACCGAGGCGCACCGCCTGGGGCAGGAGGCAGCGCACCGCGCCTTCGAGGGCCGCCTCGACGGCAGCTGACTAGCCCAGGCAGGGGCCCGCGTCCACGTGGCCGCCGATCAGGCCGAGCGCGTGGCGGATCGGTCCCAGAGGGACGCCAAACCCGCCGGCCACGCCGCCGCCCTCGTCCGCCGCGAACATCATGGCGACGACCTGGCCGGACCGGTTCACCACCGGGCCGCCGCTGTCTCCGTGGCGGAGCACGCCGCGCAGCGGGACGACGCTACGGGCGTGGATGTGCTGGCCGTAGGCGTTCGGCGCGAGCGCGGTGATGGGGCCGCCGGCGCGGCCTGCGACGGCCGTCAGCGGCCCGTTCTCGGGGTAGCCGATCAGGACGGCGGCGGCGCCTGACGGCGGCCGGGCCGACATCCGCAGCGGCGGCGCCGGCAGGCCCGGGACGCGCAGCAGAGCGACGTCGTTGCCGGCGTCGACGGCGATCGGCGTGCCGGTGAGGGTCGGCCCGTTCGGCACCTCGACCTCGGCGTCGTGCTCGCCCGCGACGACGTGGGCGTTCGTCACCACGATGCCCGGGCGGATGACCCAGCCCGACCCCTGGATGTCGAGACCGCAGGCCGTCCCCTCGATCCGCACCACGCTGCGCCGGTCGCGCCGCGCCGCCGCGCTTCGCAGGACGCTGGGATCCGGTGGCGGCAGCGCGCGGTCGGCGAGCGAGGGGATCGCCGGCAGCGGATCGAAGTGGGCGATCGCGTTCAGCACCTCGTCGGCCGGCACCGCGCGCAGAAGCGCCGGAAGCACGTCGGAGGCCTGGACATCGCCGCGCAGGCCGAGCGATGGCTGTGCGAGCGCGACGACGGCCGCGAGCCAGGCCACCGCGAGCCCAAGCAGCGCCCCTGCGACGAGGCCGCCGGCCGTGTCCACCATGCGCAGCGGCCCATGCAGCAGCCGGCCGCGCAGCATCGCGGCGACCGTCCCGGTCACCGCCTGGGCGGCGCTCCCGCCGAGGAGCGCGCCGACCATGCTCGCCATCGGCAGCCAGGTCGAGCGCGACCCGCCGCTCAGGAGGTGCGGTGCGATGCGCGCGCCGATCAGCGCGCCGACCGCAAATCCGGCCAGACCGAGCACGTTCGCCACCAGCCCCCGGCGGGCGCCGAGGGCGGCCGAGACCGCCACCCAGGCGATCACGATCAGGTCGACTGCGCCCATCGAAGGGTTATACAGCCCGCGACGGGGCCGGGTTCCGGCGGCGATGTGCCAGACTGCAGGCATGGACTTCGTGCAGCTCGAGGGCAAGCCCGCCCTGCGGCGGCCGCGGATGGTCGCGGCGTTCAAGGGCTGGAACGACGCCGGCGGGGCCGCGAGCCTCGCCGTCGGGTATCTGCGGTCGGCCACCGCCGCCGAGCGCATTGCGGTGATCGACTCCGAGCCCTTCGTCGACTACCAGCAGACGCGTCCGACCGTGCACATGGTCGACGGCGACGTCCGCCAGGTCGAGTGGCCCGTGACCGAGGTGTTCGCCTCCCCGTCACACGACCTGCTGATCGTGCTCGGCACCGAGCCGAACATGCGCTGGCGGGCGTTCTCCGACGCGATCGTCGAGATCGCGCGCGGCTACGAGTCGGAGCTCGTCGTGACGATGGGGGCGCTCCTGGCCGACACTCCCCACACGCGGCCCGTTCCCGTCTCGGCGAGCGCGTCCGATCCCGAGCTGATGAACCGGCACGGGCTCGCGCGCTCCACCTATGAGGGGCCGACGGGCATCGTCGGGGTGTTGCACGACTCGTGCTCGCGCGCAGGGCTCGTCTCGGCGAGCCTGTGGGCGGCAACGCCGCACTACATCTCGGCATCGCCGAACCCGCAGGCCGCGCTGGCGCTGCTGGGGCGCCTCGCCGATATCGCCGGCACGCCGCCGGGGAGCCAGGAGCTCGAGCGGGCCGCGAGCGAATATCAGCTGCGGGTGGCGTCGGCGATCGCCGACGACCCCGACGTGGCGGGCTATGTCGAGCAGCTCGAGCAGGCCGCCGATCGGGACGACCCGCCCACGGGCGAGGAGCTCGCCGCCGACTTCGAGCGCTTCCTGCGGGAGCAGGCCGACGATGGCGAGTGATGCGGTGCGCGAGGCGACGGACGACACGTTCGACGCCGATGTGATCGAGCGGTCGCGTGAGGTGCCCGTCGTCGTCGACTTCTGGGCCGAGTGGTGCG